>NZ_KI914778.1:77266-86943 GCF_000520535.1 Arthrobacter sp. H41 | reverse complement strand
GCCAGCCCGGAGCCGTCACGGGCACCGTCGGCATGAAGCCCACCTACGGCGGTGTCTCGCGCTACGGCGCGATCGCCATGGCGTCATCGCTCGACCAGATCGGGCCCGTCTCACGCACAGTCCTGGACTCGGCGCTGCTGCACGAGGTGATCGGCGGACACGATCCGCGCGATTCGACGTCGCTCACCGACCCCGTGGGCGCGCTCGTCGAGGCCGCCCGCCTGGGCCAGGTCGAGGGCATGCGGATCGGCGTCATCCGGGAACTGTCGGGGGAGGGCTACCAGGCCGGCGTCCTGACGCGCTTCTCCGAATCGCTCGAGCTCCTGCGCGGTGCGGGCGCCGAGATCGTCGAGGTGTCCTGCCCCAACTTCCGGTACGCGCTCGGCGCCTACTACCTGATCATGCCGTCCGAGGCTTCGAGCAACCTCGCCAAGTACGACGGCGTGCGGTTCGGGCTGCGCGTGGTGCCCGAGGGAACCCCGACCATCGAACGCGTCATGGGAGCCACCCGGGAGGCCGGATTCGGTGATGAGGTCAAGCGTCGCATCATCCTCGGCACCTATGCGCTGAGTGCCGGCTATTACGACGCCTACTACGGTTCGGCGCAGAAGGTCCGCACGCTCATCCAGCGCGACTTCACCGCGGCGTTCGAGCAGGCCGACGTCCTGATCTCGCCCACCTCCCCCACCACCGCGTTCCGGCTGGGTGAGAAACTCGACGACCCGCTGGCCATGTACCTCAACGACGTCGCCACCATCCCCGCGAACCTGGCCGGCATTCCCGGGCTGACCCTTCCCGGTGGCCTTGCCGACGAGGACGGCCTGCCCGTGGGCATCCAGCTCCTCGCGCCTGCGCGCCAGGACGCACAGCTGTACCGGGTGGGTGCGGTGCTCGAATCACTGCTCGAAACGACGTGGGGCGGGCCCCTCCTGGCCCAGGCTCCCGCGCTTGCCGGAGGAAAGTAAATGACTGCTGGAACGGAAGAGATCCTCTCCTTCGAGGACGCCATGGAGAAGTACGACCCGGTGCTCGGTTTCGAGGTGCACGTCGAGCTGAACACCCGGACGAAGATGTTCTCGTCGGCGCCCAACGCGTTCGGTGACGTGCCGAACACCAACGTCACGCCCGTGGACCTCGGCCTCCCCGGTGTCCTCCCGGTCGTGAACCGGGTAGCCGTGGAGTCGGCCATCAAGATCGGGCTCGCACTCGGCTGCAGGATCGCCGAGAAGTGCTACTTCGCGCGGAAGAACTACTTCTACCCGGACACCCCGAAGAATTTCCAGACCTCCCAGTACGAGGATCCCATCGCCTACGACGGGTCCATCGACATCGAACTCGAGGACGGCACGGTGTTCACCGTGGCGATCGAGCGCGCCCACATGGAGGAGGACGCGGGAAAGCTCACTCACATGGGCGGCTCGACGGGCCGCATCCAGGGCGCGGAATTCTCGCTGGTGGACTACAACCGGGCGGGTGTTCCCCTCATCGAGATCGTCACGAAGCCCATCGAGGGCGTCGGATCCCGCGCCCCCGAGCTCGCCAAGGCCTATGTCGCGGCGATCCGGGAGATCGTGAAGAACCTCGGAGTCTCGGACGCGCGGATGGAGCGCGGCAACGTGCGCTGCGACGCCAACGTGTCGCTGCGCCCGCACGGCCAGGAGAAGTTCGGCACGCGCACCGAAACCAAGAACGTCAACTCGCTGCGCGCCGTCGAGCACGCGGTCCGGTACGAGATCCAGCGGCACGCCGCCGTCCTCGATTCGGGCACGCCGATCGTCCAGGAGACGCGCCACTGGCACGAGGACACGCGGTCGACGACGTCGGGCCGTCCCAAGTCCGACGCCGATGACTACCGCTACTTCCCCGAGCCGGATCTCGTGCCAGTGGTGACGAACGACGCGTGGATCGAGAAGCTGCGCTCCGAACTGCCCGAGCCTCCCGCCGAGCGCCGGAAGCGCCTGCAGGCCGACTGGGGCTACTCCGACGCCGAATTCCGTGACGTCGTCAACGCCGGCGTGATGTCCTCGGTCGAGGACACGATCGCCGCCGGGGTGAGTGCTGCCGTCGCCCGCAAATGGTGGATGGGTGAGATCTCGCGCCGCGCCAAGATCGCCGACGTCGAACCCGCCGAGCTGGGCGTGACCCCCGAGCTGATCGTGGAGCTGAACTCGCTCATCGAGTCAGGCAAGATCAACGACAAGCTCTCACGCGACGTGCTCGACGGCGTCCTCGCCGGTGAGGGCACGCCGACCGAGGTGGTGGAGAAGCGCGGCCTCGCGGTCGTGTCCGACGACGGACCCCTGCTGGAAGCGATCGACGGCGCCCTCGCGGCGCAGCCCGACGTCGCGGAGAAGATCCGCGGCGGCAAGGTGCAGGCGGTTGGTGCGATCGTGGGCGGGGTCATGAAGGCCACCCGCGGACAGGCCGACGCCGGCCGGGTGCGCGAACTCATCCTGCAGCGGTTGGGTGTGGAGGGCTAGCTTCCGCTCACCTGCCGGCCGGCGCACGTCGATGCGAGACGCGCATCCGGATACGACATGCGCACCCGATATTTCGGGCGCGATTGTCGTATCGGCGTGCGCTCGTCGTCTCGGTAGGCCCGATAGCGGAAGGGAGGGTGTCATGGCGATCATGCCGCGGGCGGAGATCGATATCACGCCCTCTCTCGTCGTGTCACTGCTGGCGGATCAGCATCCGGATCTGGCAGACCGGCCCGTCCGCTTCGCGGGCAACGGATGGGACAACGCGCTCTTCCGGCTGGGAGCGGACCTCGTGGTGCGGCTGCCACGGCGCGAGGTCGGCGATGCGCTCATGGTCGAGGAGCAGCGTTGGCTTCCGGAGTTGACCGCTCATCTCGCTGTTCCGACGTCGGCCGCGCTGCGGTTGGGACGGCCGGGCCAAGCGTACCCCTGGCACTGGTCCGTGTGCCGATGGATCGACGGCTCGAGCGCCATCACGGTTCCTCGCGCTGATCGGGGGCCGGCGGCTGTAGCGCTCGCACGTTTCCTCCTTCAGTTCCAGCGTCCCGCGCCGCCGGACGCTCCCGTCAGCCCGGTGGGCCGAGGGGGTCCGCTGGCGGCGCGGAACGACGTCGTGCGTGCGCGGCTCGCTTCCTTGGCGGGTGCGCTTACCGGACCATTGCTGGACGTGTGGGATCAGGCGGTTGCCGCTCCGGCTTGGTCGGGGGCGCCCCTCTGGTTGCATGGCGACCTGCATCCCGCCAACACTGTCCTGGCGCCCGACGGCGCCCTGGCCGGAGTCGTCGATTTCGGGGACCTGTGCTCCGGTGATCCGGCGACGGACCTTGCCGCGGCGTGGCTGGTCTTCGGTGCTGACGGGCGCCGTGTCTTCCAGGACACCCTTGGGGCAGCCCGTCCTATCGATGGGGCGACCTGGCAGCGCGCCCGCGGCTGGGCAGTGAGTATGGGCAGTGCCATGGCCGCGAGCTCCGATGATGATCCGGAGTTTCGCGCCGCGGGATGCGAGGTCCTGTGGAGCGTCCTCGAGGACTGAGGACTGAGGACTGAGGACTGAGGACTGGAAGCTGAGGACTGAGGACTGGAAGCTGAGGACTGAGGACCGGGGACTGGAAGCTGAGGACTGAGGACTGAGGACCGGGACCGGTCCTGAAGACCGGGGACCGCGCCCGCTGATATCGTGGCAGGGGCACATCCCGCCCTGAAAACGACCGCCGGCGCCCGGCAGCACACTCCCGCTGCGCGCACTGGTGAAAGGACTGTCAGTGAAGGCGCTGTACAAATCCGGGGCCCACCCCGGCTTCGAACTGGTCGACCGGCCCGAGCCGACCGCCGGTCTCGGCGAAGTCAAGATCCGCGTGATGACCACCGGGATCTGCGGCACGGACCTGCACATCGAGTCCTGGGATCCCTGGGCCCAGGGCATGATCAACGCACCCCTGATCCCGGGCCACGAGTTCTACGGCGAGGTGGTGGAACTGGGGGAGGGCGTCCGCGACGTGCGGGTAGGTGACCGCGTCTCAGGCGAGGGGCACATCGTCTGTGGGATCTGCCGCAACTGCCGGGCCGGACGCCGCCAGATGTGCATCCGGACCTCGAGTGTGGGCGTGCAGCGGGACGGCGCGTTCGCGGAGTTCGTCGTCCTTCCGGAGGCCAATGTCTGGGTACACCAGGCCGGGATCACCCCCGAGCTCGGCGCCATCTTCGATCCGTTCGGCAACGCCGTCCATACGGCCCTGAGTTTCCCGCTCGTGGGCGAGGACGTCCTGATCACGGGCGCCGGGCCGATCGGCCTGATGGCCATCGCCGTCGCCCGCCATGCAGGCGCGCGGAAGATCGCGATCACCGACGTCTCAGCCCCGCGCCTCGAACTGGCCCGCAAAGTAGGCGCCGACATCGCCGTCGACGTCAGCCGGACCCGCATCCGGGACGCACAGCGCGAACTCGGCATGAAGGAGGGCTTCGACATCGGCCTCGAGATGTCAGGCCATGCGACGGCCCTTCCCGAGATGATCGACAACATGAACCACGGCGGGCGGATCGCCATGCTCGGCCTGCCGTCGGGCCCCATCTTGATCGACTGGGGCAAGGTGGTCACGCACATGCTCACCCTCAAGGGCATCTACGGGCGCGAGATGTTCGAGACCTGGTACGCGATGAGTGCCATGCTGCAGTCGAACGCCGGGCTGCGAAGCGCCGTCGCCAGCGTGGTCACCGACTGCTTTCCCGCCGCCCAATGGCAGCGCGGTTTCACCACCGCACGCGACGGCAAGAGCGGCAAAGTAGTCCTCGACTGGACTGCCCTCTAATTTTCCCAGCGTCCCTGAAGGAGCACCATGTACTCGTCAATCAAAGACCAGCTCGCAGGAGAACTCGAAGGGATCCGCGAAGCGGGCCTGTTCAAGTACGAGCGCCGTATCTCTTCGCCGCAGTCCAGCCGCATCCGGGCCGGAAAGCCCGACGGCGGATCAGCGAGCGTCCTCAATTTCTGCGCCAACAACTACCTCGGCCTGGCTGACCATCCCGACATCATCGCGGCGGCCAAGGACGCCCTCGATGAACGCGGCTTCGGCATGGCCTCGGTGCGGTTCATCTGCGGCACCCAGGACCTCCACATCGAACTGGAGAACCGCGTCTCGCAGTTCCTCGGGACCGAAGACACCATTCTGTTCTCCTCCTGCTTCGATGCCAACGGCGGGGTCTTCGAATCGCTGCTCGGCGCCGAGGACGCCGTCATCTCGGATGCCCTGAACCACGCCTCGATCATCGACGGCATCCGGCTCAGCAAAGCCAAGCGCTTCCGCTACGCCAACCGGGACATGGCCGAACTCGAGGCACGCCTGCAGGAGGCCTCGTCGGCGCGGCGGCGTCTGGTGGTCACCGACGGCGTGTTCTCCATGGACGGCTACCTCGCCCCACTCGAGGCGATCTGCGACCTCGCCGAGAAGTACGACGCGATGGTGATGGTCGACGACAGCCACGCCGTCGGGTTCATGGGTGCAACGGGAGCAGGTACTCCCGAGCATGCGGGGGTGGGACACCGCGTCGACATCTTCACCGGGACATTCGGGAAAGCCCTGGGTGGAGCGTCAGGCGGATATGTGGCCGCACGCCGCGAGATCGTCGCGATGCTTCGCCAGCGCGCGCGTCCCTACCTCTTCTCGAACTCGCTCGCGCCGTCGATCGTCGCGGCGACGCTGAAGGCCCTCGACCTGGTGCAGGACAGCGCAGACCTCCGGGCCACCCTGACCGCCAACGCCGCACATTTCCGGAGCCGTATGACCGAGGAGGGTTTCGAGCTGCTGGAGGGTGAGCACGCAATCATCCCGGTGATGTTCGGCGACGCCGCGCTCGCAGGCAGGACCGCCGATGCCCTGCTGGAGCAGGGCATCTTCGTGACGGCGTTCAGCTTTCCGGTGGTCCCCCGGGGTGCTGCGCGCATCCGGGTCCAGCTCTCGGCGGCCCACACGGCCGACGATATCGAGTCGTGCGTCCGAGCGTTCGTCGCAGCCCGGGCGGAAGTCGCTGAGGCAGAAGCCGAGTGAACGCACGTAGCTGCGGCGCCCGCCGCCGGGCGGGAACAGTCCGCCGGGCGGGAACAGTCCGCCGGGCGGGAACAGTCCGCCGGGCGGAAAAGCCCCGGCAACGGAGAAAGCCCGGCGACGGAAGAGCCCCGGCAACGGAAAAGCCCCGGCAACGGAGAAAGCCCGGCAATGGGGGAGCCGGGGCCTAGGATGGCCGCATGAGCCTCGAGTGTGACGTGTTGATCGTGGGTGGTGGGATAGCAGGGCTGTCCCTCGCATCGGAGCTCGCGCCGCACCGGAGCATCGTCCTTGTCGAGGCCGAGCCGACGCTCGGATACCACACGTCGTCACGCTCGGCCCGGCAGCTCATTCCGAGCTACGGACCACCCTCCGTGCAGGAGCTCACGCGCCGGACGCTGGGACTCCTGGCGGAACTGCAGGAGGATACCGGGCTTGCGTTGACCACTCCACGCTCCTTTTTGCTCGTCGGTACCGAGCACGACGTCGCCGGAAAGGCCAGCGGTTCGATGCACCCGATCAGCCATGCGGAGGCACTTCAGCTGTGCCCGCAGTTGCAGCCGGGCTCCTTCGAGGCAGCCGGGATCGACACCAGTTGTGTGGGGATGGACACCGACCTGCTCCTCGAATACCACCAGCGCACCGCGGAGGACGCCGGCGCGACGGTGCTGACGCGGTCCCGGGTGACGGACGCCCGGTACGACGACGACGCGTGGCTCGTCCGCGCGGGCGGCCGGACCTTCCGGGCCGGTGTCGTGGTGAATGCGGCCGGCGCCTGGGCGGATCCGCTGGCCGGCCTGTGCGGCGCAGCTCCCCGGGGACTTGTCCCGTTCCGGCGTACTGCGGCGATCGTCGCAGTCGGTCGAGTGCCCAACGTCGGAATGCCCATGGTGGCAGCGGCGGATGACTCCTTCTACTTCCGCGCCGAAGGCAGCGGGCTCCTGATCTCACCGTGTGAGCACGTTCCCGGCACCGCCGGAGACGCCCAGCCGAACCCCGGCGATGTGGAGGCGCTCATCGAGCGTCTCAATACCCTTACGACGTTCGGCATCACCTCGGCCGCGAGGTCCTGGACCGGACTGAGGACCGAGACTGCACGCGGCCTACCGGTCGTCGGGTTCGACCCGGCAGTTCCTGGTTTCTTCTGGTTGGCGGGACAGGGCGGCTACGGGTTCCAGACGTCGTCGGGCATGGCCGAACTCGCCACGGAGCTGCTCACCAACCCGAAGGCGGAGCCCGGGTGGCCGGCCGCGGTGCTCCAACCACGCTCCGCCGCAGAATCTTCCGGGGGCGCGGCTCCGGAAGACTTTGTGGAGTGATTTCGGAGTTGCCATCGTCCTGTTCAGCGTCGGTGGTCTCTTCGCGCTCCACGAGGCCGATCACGGCGACGCCTACAGCGAACAGCGGCAGCCGCGTAGCCGATTCGTGGGGGGAGACTTCGCAGCAGGCCTAGGATTGAGGGATGAACGTCATTGAAACACGCCTGCCGGGTATCGGCGTGCGGCGTGAGATCATCACCGATTCCGGCCGCAGGGTGGGGATCGTTGCCCAGCGCGACGGCGAGCTGGACCTCATCATCTCGAAGGCGAGCGACCCCGACGCGTGCGTCGCCTCCATCCGACTCACCTCGGATGAAGCCGCCGCGATCGGCAACCTCTTCGGTTCCCCGCAACTCGTCGGACAGCTGAGGGAAGAACACCGGGACCTTCCGGGTATCAGTACCCGCCAGTTCCAGATCAACCCCGGATCCCCCTTCGACGGGCATCCGCTGGGCGAAACCCGCATGCGGTCGCGGACGGGTGCTTCCCTCGTCGCCGTGCTGCGCTCAGGGCAGGTCCAGGCTTCCCCCACACCCGACTTCCAGCTCGCTGCCGGTGATCTGCTGGTGGTGGTGGGGACCTCCGAGGGGCTCGACGCCGCGGCGGATATCCTGCAGCACGGCTGAGCCGGGCGTGCACACCACTGCGCTGACACTTATCGAGCTCGGCGGCGTCCTGCTGTTCCTCGGGATCCTCGGCCGGCTCGCCGGCCGGATCGGGCTTTCACCGATTCCCCTGTACCTGATCGGCGGTCTCTTCTTCGGCCAGGGCGGCTTCCTCGAGCTCGAAGGCGTGGTGAACTTCAGCGAGGTCGCCAGTGAGATCGGCGTGGTACTCCTCCTGCTGATGCTCGGACTCGAGTACACGGCGAAGGAGCTCGTCACCGGCCTCCGGCAATCCTGGACGGCCGGGCTCCTCGATCTGCTGCTCAATTTCACCCCCGGCGCCCTCGTGGGCCTGATCCTGGGGTGGGGGCCGGTCGGAGCCCTCGTGATGGGAGGCGTCACCTATATCTCGTCATCGGGCATCGCGGCGAAGGTCCTGAACGACCTCGGGCGCCTAGGAAACCGCGAAACACCCACAGTGCTGGCGATCCTGGTGTTCGAGGACCTCGCCATGGCGGTCTACCTGCCGATCCTCACAGCCGTACTCGCCGGCCTGAGTTTTGCGGCGGGCGTCGGAACCGTCGGCGTCTCACTGCTGGTCGTCACCCTGGTCCTCGTCATCGCCCTGCGGTGGGGGAATGTGGTCTCCGCCGTGGTCGACAGCAAGGACCGCGAGGTATTCCTCCTTACGCTCATCGGTGCGGCGCTGCTGGTCGCCGGGATCGCTTCGGCACTGCAGGTTTCGGCCGCGGTCGGCGCGTTCCTGCTCGGCATCGCCATTTCGGGGGCGACGGCGGAGAACGCGGCCCGCGTGCTGGAGCCCCTGCGCGATCTGTTCGCCGCCATCTTCTTCGTGGTGTTCGGCCTGAACACGGACCCGGCATCCATTCCTCCGGTGCTGGGCGTGGCGCTCATCCTTGCGCTGGTGACTTCCACAACCAAGATCTGGACCGGCTGGTGGGCGGCGTCGCGTCAGGGGATCGGGCGGCTGGGCCGGGCACGCGCAGGAACCGCACTGGTGGCCCGGGGCGAGTTCTCCATCGTCATCGCGGGCCTGGCGGTCGCCTCCGGGGCCGTCGACGGGGAGCTCGCAGCCCTCGCGACCACGTACGTGCTGCTCATGGCCGTGTTGGGGCCGGTGATGGCACGGCTCGCCGAGCCGGCGATTGCGGCGGGCGTCGGAACCGTCGGCGTCTCACTGCTGGTCGTCACCCTGGTCCTCGTCATCGCCCTGCGGTGGGGGAATGTGGTCTCCGCCGTGGTCGACAGCAAGGACCGCGAGGTATTCCTCCTTACGCTCATCGGTGCGGCGCTGCTGGTCGCCGGGATCGCTTCGGCACTGCAGGTTTCGGCCGCGGTCGGCGCGTTCCTGCTCGGCATCGCCATTTCGGGGGCGACGGCGGAGAACGCGGCCCGCGTGCTGGAGCCCCTGCGCGATCTGTTCGCCGCCATCTTCTTCGTGGTGTTCGGCCTGAACACGGACCCGGCATCCATTCCTCCGGTGCTGGGCGTGGCGCTCATCCTTGCGCTGGTGACTTCCACAACCAAGATCTGGACCGGCTGGTGGGCGGCGTCGCGTCAGGGGATCGGGCGGCTGGGCCGGGCACGCGCAGGAACCGCACTGGTGGCCCGGGGCGAGTTCTCCATCGTCATCGCGGGCCTGGCGGTCGCCTCCGGGGCCGTCGACGGGGAGCTCGCAGCCCTCGCGACCACGTACGTGCTGCTCATGAGATC
>NZ_KI914778.1:68664-77166 GCF_000520535.1 Arthrobacter sp. H41 | reverse complement strand
CGATGGAGATGCTCGCCCGCAGGCCGCGGGAGAAGCCCAGCGCAGTGCCCGTACCGTGACGTCCTCCTGACCAAGGCGCTCCGACGCCACCCCGCACACGGCGCCGGCTTGCGGCACTCCCGTCGTCGGTGGATGCGTCATCAGGAGCGGGACTCAGTACTCGAGGATCCTCCCGATCGGTTCGCGCTTCTCGGCCTGGAACCTGTCCTCCGCCCGGCCGTAGGCCCAGTAGCCGGACAGCGAGACCTGCCCGCGGTCCAGCCCGCGCTGCGTGAACAGGACGTCGCGCAGGGCCTTAATCGCCCCCCGTTCCCCATGGACGAAGGCATCCACGCGCCCCGCCGGCCACGTCGCCGCAGCGACTGCCGCCGGAAGGAGCGGAGTGGTTCCGGGTGCGGCCCCGTTGCGTAGCAGCCAGGTGACCCGGACTCCCTCCGGCTTGACGAGGTCCAGGACGTCGGCAATGGTGTCCACCTCGAGGAACGCCAGGCCCCGGGCCGTGGCGTCGAGCGCTTCGAGTCCCGCGCCGATGGCCGGCAGCGCTGAGTCATCGCCGGCGAACAGGTACCAGTCGGCCGTCGGGTCCGGGGACCACTTGCCCGAGGGCCCCATGAGTACCAGTGCATCGCCGGGGCTCGCCCGCGCCGCCCAGGGACCCGCAATGCCCTCGTCGCCGTGCACCACGAAGTCGATGGCCAGGCGCTGCGCTTCGAGGTCCATCCAGCGGACGGTGTACGTGCGCTTGACGGGCATTTCGTCGGGGGCACGTTCCGCGGCCAGCGCCTCGAGGTCATAGGGCGGCGTGAGTCCGAGTTCGGGTCGGGCGAAGAGCAGCTTGGCGTATTTGTCAGCGGCGTCGTTGTCCTTCAATTCCGAGAACCCCGGTCCGCCCGCGATCACCCGCACCATCGTCGGACTGAGCCACTCGGTGCTCTGAACGGTCAGGACGGTCTGCGGTCTGGGCTTTCGTACAGGGGTCAGGCTCATGGGTTCGTTCTCCTCGGTGATTGCTTCAAGGCTAGCAACCGACCGCGGGCGCGGCCGTCGTGGTCGAAATCGACGACACCGGCCCGGGGCACCATCGACATCGAATCCGGGCATCATGAGACGATTTTCCGGGTGAGGATTCCCGTGCAGGCCGGCTGACCGCCCCCGGCCTTTGGGAATCCGCAGGAACCACTGGAAAGATGTCAGCATGCCCGTACCGCACTCCGCCCCCCGAGACACCCCCAGCACCTCCGGGATGGACGTGGTTCCGTCGCCGGCGCGGCGCATCAGGGCAGAGATCCTCATCGTGCTCGGCCTGTCGCTCGGCCAGTCCGGGGTGTACGCGGTGGTGAACCTCCTCGAGAAGCTGACCCGGGGTCCGCTGTCCGGCCAGACCACCACCCTCAACCCCGTCCTGAACGACCGCCAGTACTTCGACCTCACGTATCAGCTGCTCAGCATCTTCTTTGCACTCGTTCCGGTGGCGCTCGTGCTGTTCCTGCTGAGCGGACCCGGCATCTCCGCGTTCCGCCGTCTCGGTTTCACCTTCGCGAAACCTGGCACCGACTTCGGGCTGGGCCTGGGACTCGCCGCCGGCATCGGAGTCGGCACGCTGGGCGTCTACGCCGCCGGCAGGGCGCTCGGCCTGACGACGGCGATCGTCCCGGCCGCCCTCGACGCGTACTGGTGGACCGTGCCCATCCTGATCCTCTCCGCCCTCCGCCACGCGGTGCTCGAGGAGGTCATCGTGGTGGGGTACCTGTTCGAGCGGTTCGGCGAACTCCGCTGGACGGTGCCGGTCATCATCGTCACCAGCGCGCTGATCAGGGGAAGCTATCACCTGTACCAGGGTTTCGGGCCGTTCATCGGTAACGTCCTGATGGGACTGTTGTTCGGTTACCTCTATGCGAAGCGGCGCAGGGTGATGCCGCTTGTCATCGCCCACGCAGCGATCGACATCACAGGTTTCGTGGGGTTCGCCCTGTTCGGTCCGGCGATCGGCATCGGCGACTGAGCGCGCCCGGTCTTCCCTGCTCGTTTGGAGCATGAAAATGTGACTAAATTACCGCAGACTTCGGTGCTAGTTTGAAAGAGTCGCGGCTCATCCGCAGGCCGCCGAGGAGGAACCATGACAGTCATCACGAACGTCTCAGAATGCAGCGTCGGTAATTGTTCGTTCAACCATGATGGCTGTACAGCCATCGCCATCACCGTCTCCGGGAGCACCGACCACGCGTCGTGCGCCACGTTCATCGACACCTCGGTCAGTGGTGGTCTGCCGAAGATGCTCGCACAGGTGGGAGCCTGCCAGCGGGCGGAGTGCAACTACAACCACGACCTCATGTGCACGGCAACCGCAGTCAAGGTGGGCCCCGGTGCTGAGGACGCCGACTGCCTCACCTACACCCACGCCTAGGGCAGAACGGTTTACCTGCAGTGCCAGGGATGCCGGAAAAGCAGACAGGGGCCGGACTGGTTCAAGTCCGGCCCCTGCTCTTGCTCGGTTCCGTGGCGCTGGATCTTGACCGCGCTGGATTTCCGCGGCGCTAGACATGCGCAGCGCTAGATCTCTACAGTGCCGTTTGCCGTTTCGAAGGTCACCGACATGATCCCGGGAGTTCCGTTGGGCGCCACCCAGCGGACGTCGACGCCGTCGAGCGTCTCCTCGACCTGCGTACCGAGCCACTCGGTGACGCGTTCGGAGGATCCGGCGATGGTGAGGCAGTCGAGTTTCACCGTCGCGGGGCGGGCCTGGGACGGATGCAGTGCTTCGAGTCCGTCATCCCACCGCAGGAGGTAAGGGACCTGCGGATCGGCGATCAGTCCCTTGATGCCGATCTGCTGCCACGACAGTTCCTGACCGTCCGGGAACTTCCGGTTGCCGGGAACCGCACTGCGGCCGAGGCGCCCCTCGAAGGGCTCGAGGTTGTCGACTGCGACGCACCAGCCCATCCAGCCTCCACCGGCTTCGGAGCGCGCCCGCACGGCCTGCCCGAAAGGTGCCTTGTCCGACGCGGGGTGCGAAAGCACCTCGACGACTTCCAGATATTGTCCGTTGACCAGGGGGAAAATCATGTTCCGCGTGCCGAAGCGGGGGTGCACACCGCCCTTCACAGGCTCGATGCCGAGAGTGGTCGAAATCCGCTCGGCAGTGGCGGCCAGTCCATCGGGTTCGCAGGCGTAAGAGACGTGATCCAGGCGCATGGCTACATTTTGGCATTTTGTGATGGGCGTCTCGACTTAGGCGAGCCTTACTTCATACGGCGTCATTCGAACGCCCAGGAGTTGCCCGCGCCGCCGGTTTGGGCTTTCATTGACAGCAGGTCATGAGTGCCAGCGAAAAGCCCCGGCTCGCTGGCCGGCAACCCTCCATCCGCGGCGGGGTGCCCCGGGTGAAGACCAGGCGGAGCCCATACGGGTGCTGCGCAAGCGCGGGCCCATAAGCCCCGGCCGGTTCCCCCGGCGACGGCGAATGGGCCTCCATCGAGAGGGGATACCATGTCCAACGACTGGTCATTCGAAACACGACAGATCCACGCCGGACAGACACCCGACCCCGCCACAGGGGCGCGTGCGCTACCGATCTACCAGACATCCTCGTTCGTCTTTCCCAGCGCGCAGAGCGCTGCCGACCGTTTCGCACTGACTGAACTTGCACCGATCTACACACGGATCGGTAACCCGACACAGGAAGCGGTCGAGGTACGTATCGCGAGCCTCGAGGGCGGTGCCGGTGCGCTGCTGCTGGCATCGGGGCAGGCAGCCGAGACGTTCGCGGTGCTGAACGTCGCGGAGGTGGGGGACCACATCGTCGCGAGCCCCAGCCTCTACGGCGGAACGTTCAACCTCTTCCGGCATACGCTGAAGAAGTTCGGGATCGACTGCACCTTCGTGGAGGACCCGGACAACCTCGAGCAGTGGCGTGCCGCAGTGCGCCCCAACACCAAACTGTTCTTCGGCGAGGTGGTTTCGAATCCCCGCCAGGACGTACTCGACATCGAGGGCATCAGCGCCGTGGCCCACGAGCACGGCATCCCCCTGATCGTCGACAACACGCTGTCCACGCCCTACCTCATCCGCCCTCTCGAGTGGGGCGCCGACATCGTGGTCCATTCCGCCACCAAGTACCTCGGCGGCCACGGGAACGCCATCGCCGGAGTGATCGTCGATTCCGGACGCTTCGACTTCGCGAAGGATCCGGAGAAGTTCCCCGGCTTCAACACGCCCGACGAGAGCTACCACGGCCTGGTCTACGCGAGGGACCTCGGCGTCGGCAGCGCCCTCGGCGCAAACCTCGCCTACATCCTCAAGGCACGCGTCCAGTTGCTGCGGGACCTCGGCTCGTCGGTCTCACCGTTCAATGCGTTCCTGATCGCGCAGGGCATCGAAACCCTCAGCCTGCGGATGGAGCGGCACGTCGCGAACGCCCAGGCAGTGGCCGAATGGCTCGAACAGCACGACGACGTCGACTCGGTCGCCTACGCGGGGCTGGCCTCGAGCCCCTGGTACGAGCGCGGCCGCAGGTACGGGCCGCGCGGCACCGGTGCCATCGTGTCGTTCGACATCGCCGGGGGCATCGAGGCCGGCCAGCGGTTCGTCGACGGCCTCGAGCTCCACTCGCATGTGGCGAATGTGGGCGATGTCCGTTCGCTGGTGATCCACCCGGCCTCGACCACCCACAGCCAGCTGGGAGCGGAGGCGCAGCTGACGGCGGGGGTGCGTCCCGGGCTCGTGCGGCTTTCGGTGGGACTCGAGAACCTCCAGGACATCCTCGCGGACCTGGAGGCAGGTTTCCGAGCGGCGAAGGGGGCGTAGGCAGCCGGTGACCTCTTCCTTTCCCGCGCCGTCGTCCCACCTTCCCGTTGCAGGACCGGGGAGCGATGGCCTGCTGCAGACTGCATTCCTGGGTCCGATGGTCCTCGACGCCGGCGGCGAACTTCCCGACGTGCAGCTGGCCTTCGAGACCTGGGGCACCCTCAACGAGGATGCGACGAACGCAGTGCTGGTGCACCACGCCCTGACCGGGAGTTCCCATGTTGCCCGCGGCGTGTCCGATGAGGACGGGTGGTGGGATTCACTGGTGGGCCCCGGCCGCACCGTGGACACCGACAGGTACTTCGTGGTGTCCATCAACATGATCGGCGGCTGCTACGGCTCCACGGGACCGGCGAGCCTCGACCCCGAGGGGGTGCAGTGGGGATCGCGGTTCCCCTTCGTCACCATCCGCGATTCGGTCCGCGCCGAGGCCCTGCTGACGGACCGCCTGGGGATCCGGCGCTGGCATTCGGTTCTCGGCGGATCCATGGGTGGGGCGCGCGCCCTGGAATGGGCACTGATGTGTCCGGACCGGGTGGAACGGTGTGCAGTCATCGCCTGCACCGCGGCAAGCTCAGCCGAGCAGATCGCGTTCGGCCAGGCGCAGCTCCAGGCGATCCGCCTCGATCCGGCGTACGCGGAAGGCGACTACTACGGGGCGGAGCCTCCCGTCGCCGGACTGGGCCTCGCGCGGCGGATCGCCCATATCACCTACCGGTCCGAGGCGGAGCTCGGCGCCCGTTTCGGCAGGGCCGCACAGGACGTGGAGCAGCCGTTGGGCGGCGTGCTTCCCGCGGAGCGCGGGCGCTACCAGGTGGAAAGCTACCTCGACCACCAGGCGGAGAAGCTGGTGAACCGCTTCGACGCCAACAGCTACGTGATCCTCACCGAGGCGCTGATGAGCCACGATGCCGCACGGGACCGCGGGAGCCTCGCGCAGGCGCTGAGCGGGGCCACGGCACGGTTCTTCATCGCCGCGGTGGACACCGACCGCCTGTATTTCCCCGATCAGTCGGCGGTCCTGGCGGAGGCGCTTCCAGGGCAGGTTCCGGTGCACCTGATCCAGTCGCCGATCGGGCACGACGCGTTCCTGACCCAGATCCATCAGCTCGATCGGGAACTGACGGAGGCGTTCTTCAGCGATTAGGACTGCCCACCGCGGACCCGACCGGGATTCAGAGGTTGGGTTTAGCGGATATCGGGCCTAGGGTTGGAGCTAAGCCTGCTTAGTATGTAGCCCGGTCGTGGGCTGGATCATCGGCAGGCCGAACCGCAATCCACCGTCGTCGAAGGAGCTGTTCATGGAACTCAGTACTATCGGTTGGAATGAAGAAGCACGTCAGAAGATCCTTCTCGACGCCGACCGCGCCCTCCAGTCAGCGGTGCGTGAGGCAGCGGAAACCCTCAAGGGCAGCGGCCGCGACGAGATCTACGAGTTCCTGTTCAAGAAACTCGAGCCCCAGTTCGTCGACTTCAAGCCGGGTCCCGACCTCGGGAACTGCGCCGACGCCGTGGCGAACGGCGAGGTGTCGCTGAACGGCTGACGCGCTCGCGCGGGCAGGATCTCTCAGTCGGCGCCGTCGGTTCCTTCCGACGAAGGGACCGGAGGCGTTTCCCTCCGTCGTCGGGCGCCGTCCGCGACAGGCCTAGTCTGCTGCCCCGGGAGGCATTCCCGGGCCGAAGATGGTGCCCGGCTCCGGGCGCTTGGCGGTCACGCCGTCGCCCGAGGACTGGTGCCGGAGCCGCCGGAGAACCCAGGGGACAAAGAACTCCCGCGCCCAAACGAAATCCTCCGAGCGCGCCGTGCGCCAGCTTTTCGCCGGGAGGTCCTTGGGGCGCAGGGGTTCGAGGGTGTGTTCAACAGCGAGGGTGTCAAGGACCATCGCGGCGATGGTGTGGTGTCCCAAGGGGGAGAAGTGGAGGCGGTCGGCGGCCCACATCTGCGGATTCAACAGCAGCCGTAGCGCCCACATGTCAGCTACCACGGCGTCGTGGCGGGCGGCGATGGTCCGGAGATTCTCGTTGTAGATTGCGGTCTTGGCCCGGATACTCCCAAGCACGGTATCCCTGACGTCGGGGCCGGTCAGCATCAGCACCGTGGCCCCGTTGGTGCCGAGGATCTGCACGAGCGCATCGAGGCGTTCGGCAATCCGGTCGGGGTCCCCGCCCGGCCGGAGAAGGTCATTGCCGCCTGCCGAGATGGTGATGAGGTCCGGCTTCAGGGCGAGGGCCGGGCCTACCTGCTGGTCCGCGATCTGCTGAAGGAGCCGGCCGCGTACGGCGAGGTTCGCGTAGGCGAAGCTCGGGTGGTTGCGGCTGAGCTCCTCGGCGACACGGTCGGCCCAGCCGCGGTTGCCGCCGACGCTTTCCGGGTTCGGATCGCCGATCCCTTCGGTGAACGAATCGCCCAATGCCACGTAGCGGCCCCAGGGATGCGGCTGGGGGTAGGGGACTTCCTCGACCTGCGGTCCGGGCTGGTTGGCTGTCACGTTTTCATTCTTTCAGGCGAAGCGGTGGTGACGCGAACACCGGCACGCAGTTCGCATCCCGAGCGGTTTGCTGCCCGCAGGGCGCCTCATGACAAAATATGTCCATGACCAATGCTGACGAAAGCCCTATCGGCGACGATGTCGCCTGGAATCCGACCGTCCTGTGGTCGCGGCCGGAAACCGAGCGGCAGGGAACGCCGCTGCTGGTGCTGCTCCACGGGTACCTTGCCAATGAGGAAGACCTCATGGGTCTGACCTCCTACCTTCCCGAGGAGTTCACCGTCGTATCGGTGCGGGCGCCGCTCGCCGGGGGGCCGGGCTACTCCTGGTTCCCGCTTTCGCGCGAGGCCGATTACTCGGTGGACAAGGTCGCCGCATCGGTGGGCCGGCTCGCCGCCTGGCTCGGAGCCGTTCGGAGCGCCCACACCAGCGTCAGTCTGCTCGGTTTCTCCCAGGGGATGGCCGTCGCCACGAGCCTGCTGCGGCACGCACCGGAGGATTATGCCTGCGTCGTCGGGCTGTCAGGTTTCGCCGTGCCCGCTGAGGATTCCGCGTTCTTCCAGGATGACGACGACGTCGCAGCGGCCCGGGTGCCCTTCTTCTGGGGGCGCGACCAGGAGGACCAGGTCATCTCCGCCGAAATGATCGACTTCACGCATTCCTGGTTGACCGCCAATGCCAAACTCACCAAGATCCTGTATTCCAACATGCTGCACAGCATCAGCCAGCAGGAGCTTGCACACGTGCGGGAGTTCCTGGCGCTGACAGTGCTGGGACGGCGCTAGCCCCTCGTGATCCGCACGTTTTGGCCGTTGACGCTCACCGTGTCGCCAGGGTGGAGCTGCCTTCCGCGGCGTTCCTCGATCTCCCCGTTGACCTGCACCAGACCGTTGTCGACCAGGGCTTTCGCCTCTACCCCGTCCTCGGCCAGCGAGGCGAGTTTCAGTAGCTGGCCCAGCCGGATCATGTCATCGCGAATGGATATCTCGTCACTGTCGCCTGCGTCCTGCGCAGTATCTTCGCCGCTCATGATCCCATTCTGACGTAGTTATCCCACAAGCTGTGCCGTGGCTCTCGGGCGGCTGGGCGGATGAGTCTGGCCGCGCAGGACCACAGGCATCGCATAGGCAGACCGCACGGCATTGCGCATGGCAGTCCGCACGGCAACTCGGCTGCGGACACGGACGCGTGGGGCGGATCCCGAAGGTCC
>NZ_KI914778.1:50591-68564 GCF_000520535.1 Arthrobacter sp. H41 | reverse complement strand
GAAGGTCCCGCCCCACGCGTGGGTGCTATCGCTGATCGCCTATCGGCGATCCATGTTACCGGCTAGCGGTCAGCCAGTTCGGAATCGTGATCGTGCTCCGGGTGGAGCCCGCCACCGCTCTCCGTGCCGCCACCCAGGGGGTTGCCCTCGAAACTGTCCTTCTGCTTGAAGTTGCCCTTCGCCGTCCCGGCGCCGTTCACTCCCACCGTGTTCATGGCGTAGGTGAGGGTCAGGTGGGCAACGGCGTCGCTCATCTGGTCCAGAGCGTCGATGCTCAGGTTCGTTCCGTCGTCGCAGGCGATGTGGTAGCAGGCGTCGTACGGAGCGCCGGCCGTTCCACCGAAGAGTGCCGCCTGCTCGTCGGTCTTGATGCCCTCGGCTCCGGTGAACAGGCCACCGGCAGGAACTCCTTCGGCAATGAAGGGTCCGTAGTCGCTTCGTCCGCTGAACGCCGTCTCACCCGAGGCAAGCCCGGCCGAAGCGAAGTAGTCGTGGAAGTCCTGTTCGATCTGGCCCGACCCCGCAGGGCCCTCGGCGGCGTTCGGCCCTACCGCGAAGGCGGAGTTGTCGCCGTCGTACACGAACCGACCGAAGTTCGTCGAGCCGATCATGTCGAAGTTCAGGTAGAGCCCCACCTTGTCGAGGCCCCCATTCTCCACGAGGTCTGCCACGTAGTGCTCGGCTCCGAGCAGGCCCAGTTCCTCTGCGCCCCACCAGGCGAAACGCACCTGATTGGTGGTCTTCACCTTCTGCATGCTCTCGGCGACGGCGAGGATCGCCGCGCTACCGCTTCCGTTGTCATTGATGCCCGGTCCTGCGACCACGCTGTCCAGGTGGGCACCGACCATCACCACGTTGTCGGGATTACCCGAGGCGGTCTCGGCGAGGACGTTGGAGGTCTCCCGGAATTCGGAGATGGTGTCTGCTGTCACCTGTCCGGCCACGGCGTCGCCGATGAGCGAATTTCCCGCTTCGAAGCTGGCGCCGAGCACGGGGATCGAGACCACGTCGGGCGCGCCGAGCGTTCCAGCGATAGGACCGGTATTGGCGCCGACCCCAGTGTTGAAGATGATGACGGCCGTGGCTCCCGCGGCCTCGGCATTGGCGGCCTTCTGCGAGAACGGACAGGTGCCACGCTGCACCAGCGCAATCGAGCCAGGGGCGAACGCGGCGAAGTCGGAAGTCTCGCAGCCGCTGGTGTTCGCGGCGCTCGCCGCTCCAGTGGTGTCGACCGTGGTGATGGTGCCGGAACCTCCCCCCGATCCGGAGTAGGTCATGGTGGCGAAGTCGCTGGCTCCATACGTTCTGGCCTCCGGGCTTGTCTGAGTGAGGACCGGGTCACTCAACTGGGCGTAGAAGGGGAACTGGAAGGTCTGGATGGTGGGGGAGTAGCCCGCGGCCTTCAGTTTGCCGACGATGTAGTCGACCGACTCCGAGTACCCCTTGGTTCCGGATGCGCGGGTATTTCCGTTGGCTTCGGCGATGGTGTCGAGGGCGTCCAGGTGTCCGACGACGTTTTCCACGGACACTGCCGTCCGCAGTTTCTGGGTGGTGTTGTTGGTGCTGTTCTCATGGGTCGGGCCTGCGTTGGCTGCAAGTCCGCCCGATGCCACGAGGGCCAGGCCGCCGGCAAGTGCCAGGCCCGCCTTTGCAATGCGTGCACGCGGGTGTAGATCGTTTGGGGTCACGATGTTTCCTTTGTTCGCGAGGAGGCCTGCTGTTGCAGACACAGAACGCGCCTGTGATGTGGGTCACGTCACGGCGCCACCCAACCATAGGAAGCAGGAGCCGGGTGGTCAACGCTCGGGGTCGGTATAGGGAAAGAATGCGGAACACCTGCGACAAATCTGCGAAATTCCTGCGGAAGGGAGCGTGTCCTGCCGCGGCGGCTGCGCTCGGCCGGCCCGGGTTGCTGCCGGTAGGCTGGCGGTGTACGTACTTTCCCGCGTGGATGACCCGAAGGGTTTCCAGCGCGCCCAACCAGCGGACCGCACCCAGCGGCCTGCGGAAGCCGGAGCAGTAACCCCATGGCAGCAGCGAAATCAGCGCTCGATCCGATCATCTCCCTCGCCAAGCGGAGGGGTTTCGTCTTCCAGTCAGGGGAGATCTACGGCGGATCGCGCTCGGCCTGGGACTACGGGCCGCTCGGTGCGGAGCTGAAGGAGAACATCAAGCGCCAGTGGTGGCAGTCGGTGGTGCGCGGGCGCGACGACGTCGTCGGACTGGATTCCGCGGTGATCCTTCCCCGCCAGGTGTGGGAGGCCTCAGGCCACGTCGAGGTCTTCAGCGACCCGCTCGTCGAATGCCTGAGCTGCCACAAGCGATACCGCGCCGATCACCTCGAGGAGGAGTTCGAGGAGAAGAAGGGCAGGGCTCCCGAGAACGGGCTGAAGGACATCGCGTGCGCCAACTGCGGAACAAAGGGACAGTGGACCGAGCCGCAGGAATTCTCCGGTCTCCTGAAGACCTACCTCGGCCCCGTCGCGAGTGAGGAGGGCATGCATTACCTGCGCCCCGAAACGGCACAGGGCATCTTCACCAATTTCAACAACGTCCTCACCACCGCCCGCAAGAAGCCGCCGTTCGGCATCGGCCAGATCGGCAAGAGCTTCCGCAACGAAATCACCCCGGGAAACTTCATCTTCCGCACGCGTGAGTTCGAGCAGATGGAGATGGAATTCTTCGTCGAACCGGGGACCGACGAGGAATGGCATGAGTACTGGATCAACGCCCGCTTCGAGTGGTACACGCAGCTCGGGATCAAGCCCGACAACCTGCGCCTCTTCGTCCATCCGCTCGAGAAGCTCAGCCACTACTCCAAGGGCACCACGGACATCGAATACCGCTTCGGTTTCTCGGGCTCTGAGTGGGGCGAGCTGGAGGGCATTGCGAACCGGACCGACTTCGACCTCTCGACCCATTCGAAGCACTCCGGAACCGACCTCGGGTACTTCAACCAGGCCACCAACGAGCGCTACACCCCGTACGTCATCGAACCGGCCGCCGGTCTGACGCGCTCCTTCATGGCGTTCCTCGTCGACGCCTACACGGAGGACGAGGCCCCCAATTCGAAGGGCGGCGTGGACAAGCGCACCGTGCTGCGGCTCGATCCGCGCCTCGCCCCGGTGAAGGCGGCGGTGCTTCCCCTCAGCCGCAACGAGGACCTCTCGCCCAAGGCGAAGGACCTTGCAGCCGAACTACGGCGGAACTGGAACATCGACTTCGACGACGCCGGCGCGATCGGCCGCAGGTACCGGCGCCAGGACGAGATCGGCACGCCGTTCTGCATCACCGTGGACTTCGACACGCTTGAGGACCAGGCCGTGACCATCCGCGAACGCGACAGCATGGCGCAGGAACGCGTTGCCCTCGACGGGGTACAGGGCTACCTCGCGGCACGGTTGATCGGCTCCTGATGGCCCTCGAATACCGGGCCTGGCAGGACGGCGACGACCTCGAGCTCCTCCAACTCTGGGGCGGCCCGGAATCGGCGCCGTCGGAGCAGTTCCGCGGTTCATTCAGGCCCGCGGCGGAATCGCCCTGGAACCGCTGCATCACCGTGCTGGACCAGGGGGTGCCGGTTGCCGCCGGCTGCGTCTACGAGTCCGCACTGCACCCCGAGCGCCTCTGGTGCTACGTCGAAGTGGCTGCCGATCACCGCCGCGCGGGCGTCGGCTCCACCCTGCTGACCATGCTGCGCCACGAGGCTGCGGCGTCGCCGTCGGGCATGACTGCGCTACGTAGCAAGGTGCAGCCGGGCACCACCGGCGCCCTCTTCGCGGAGGCCGTGGGTTTCTCGACGATCCAGCGTTCGCGCGTTGTGGTAGTCGGTCCCGGGGCGCTTGCCGCTCCCGCGTTCGACGACGCCTCCGGGCCCCAGCTCGAGGAAGCGGCGACCGGGTCCGTGGAACTCACCCGCGCCGTCGCCGACTTCTACACAGCGGTCCACGGCTGGGACCCCGCCGATCTGACCCTCGGGCGTGCCCAGCAGCTGCTGCTCTCCGACACCAGCGGCGCCGCGGGCGCGATCGTCCTGCGCGACCGGCCCCTGGCCGACGGCGGCACCATCGCGGCTTTCGCCGTGAGCTACACCCAGGCCCGCACCGACGGCCCGGCCGACGTCCTGCTGGGCTATGACACCGGGCTGAAGCAGTCCGAGCAGGAAGCCGCAGTGGCCACGATGATCGCGATGCTGGTGCACCAGTTCCCCGTGCAGCTCGAGGTGGACGATTCGATGGCGGCACTGGTACGGGTCCTCGAGCCGCTGCTGGCCGGAGGTGCCGCGACGGCCGACGCCGAGGCGCACGTCATCGCGCTGGACTAGGCCGGCCTCGACGAGCGGGACCGCGGCCCGACCGTGGTTCGGGAATGCGCCGGGACGGACCACAACGACGGTACCCCGCTGGAATAGCGCTCAACCCCGGCTGTGGCGGCCCGCGCTGAGATCGAATGCGTCAGCCGCGGCGCGCTCTTCCTCGGTCATGGCCCCTCCGCCGAGGTGGGCCGGCTGCCACCAGGCTCCCGGCTCCGGTGTCACCGCGAAATCGCCGATGCACTGCTCGATGCCCTCCTGGAGTGCTTCGCGAAGCTTCTCGGTCTCCACGGCCACGTCGACTCCCTCGCTGTGCCGGATCGGTTCGCCGACGTGCACCCTCACCGGTGCGCGCCACGCCTTCCGAAGGGAGAATCCGTGGCCGCGGGTGAGCAGCCGGTGTGCTCCCCACACCGATACCGGGATCACGGGAACACCGGCCTCGGCCGCAAGACGTACCGGGCCGGTCTTGAGTCCGCGCACGGTGTAGCTGCGCGAGACACCGGCCTCGGGGAGGATCGCGACGTACTCGCCGGCCCTCAGTTTCTCCAGCGCATCGGCGTAGGCGTCGGCACCGGCCCGCCGGTCCGTGACCACGTGGCCCAGACCGTAGACGAAGGGCCCCACGAACCACAGTGACGCAACCCGCTTGGTGATCAGGTACCGTGCCTGGATCCGGGCATGGCGCCAGAGGACCAACTCCGCGAAGGCGAAATCGAGATACCCGAAGTGGGTGATCGCCACCACCGCCCCCTTCCCGGGGACCGCGCGCCGCGAGCGGCCGTTCAGTGGATCGGGTGCAGGCAGGTTCTCCGTGCCGGTGGTCCGGATCCGCAACTGCAGCAGGCCCCGGACCAGCAGCCCGGTGTTGACCACGAAACGGTACAGGCGGTCGTCCTGCTTCGGCTTCCACGCCATGTCCACGCACCTTGATGCTCGGGCCGGTGGGAGATCCGCCGGCGCT
Organism: Arthrobacter sp. H41; assembly: GCF_000520535.1. GTDB lineage: Bacteria > Actinomycetota > Actinomycetes > Actinomycetales > Micrococcaceae > Arthrobacter_D. Next base: position 63,288 of record NZ_KI914778.1, on the reverse strand, counting down.
TGATCCTCACTCTTATCACGACTTCCCCTCCGCTGGACGCGGGGTGCGGTACACGGCTTCCTTCCGGCCCGTCGCCGCACCACCTCCCCGGGGAGCGAACAGCCGCCCTCGATTTGCCCGGCCTTGCGACAATGGAGGGGTGACTGCTGTATCGACACGGCCTGCCCCGGCCACTGCTCCCGCCATGGATCCTCCTTCCGCCCCCGAGGGTGGAGAGCCTGCACTCCGGCTCGACCTCCCGCCGCTGAAGCTCGGCGCCATCACGGTGGACACCCCGGTGATCCTCGCGCCCATGGCCGGCATCACCAACCGTGCGTTCCGCCGGTTGTGCCGTGAGTACGGCGGCGGACTGTACGTGTCGGAGATGGTGACCTCACGCGCACTCGTGGAGCGCAGCCCCGAGTCGCTGCGCATCATCTCCCACGACGACGACGAACGCGTGCGCTCGGTGCAGCTCTACGGCGTCGACCCCGTGACCGTCGGTGCGGCGGTACGCATCCTGGTGGAGGAGGACCACGCGGACCACATCGACCTCAATTTCGGCTGCCCGGTTCCCAAAGTCACGAGGAAGGGCGGGGGAGCAGCCCTTCCCTGGAAGCTCGACCTCTTCACCGGTATCGTCCAGACGGCGGTCCGGGAAGCGTCGAAGGGCGGCATCCCGCTCACCATCAAGATGCGCAAGGGCATTGACGAGGACCACCTGACCTTCCGGGAGGCAGGCAAGATCGCTCGCGACAGCGGTGTTGCCGCCGTCGCGCTCCATGGCCGGACGGCGTCGCAGTTCTACTCGGGCAAGGCCGACTGGAACGCCATCGCAGAACTCCGGAACGCCCTTCCGGACATTCCGGTGCTGGGCAACGGCGACATCTGGAGCGCCGAGGACGCAGTGCGCATGGTGCAGCAGACCGGAGTCGACGGCGTCGTGATCGGGCGCGGGTGCCAGGGCAGGCCCTGGCTCTTCGGTGATCTGATGAACGCCTTCGAGGGGAACACCGAACGCCATCGGCCGGGCCTCGGCCAGGTGGCCGAGACCGTGTACCGGCACGCAGAGCTCCTTGTCGAGACGTTCGACAGCGAGATGATGGGCCTGCGCGACATCCGCAAGCACATGGCCTGGTATTTCAAGGGGTACGTGGTGGGTGGCGAACTCCGTGCGAAGCTCGCGGCCGTCCCGACGCTCGAGGTGCTGCGCGGTCTCCTCGATGAGCTGGACGAAAACTCGCCCTATCCCGGCCCCGACGCCGAGGGACCGCGGGGGCGCGCCGGGTCCCCGAAGAGGACCTCGTTGCCCGAGCACTGGCTGGACGGCCGGGTGCTGAATTCAGCCCAGCAGGCCGACATCGCCGCAGCTGAACTGGACGTCTCAGGTGGCTGAACACGTACCGCACCCGACACTTCAAGGCAGGAAGCAACCATGAGTTTTCCGCACCCGCCCCCGACGGCGGGCTACCTCGCCGAGGACATGCAGCGGTGGGTTCGCGAGCCTCCCAAGAGCTCGCACCGCTCCGACTTCGAGCGCGACCGCGCGCGGGTGCTGCACTCGTCGGCGCTCCGCCGGCTCGGCGCCAAGACGCAGGTCGTGGCTCCGGATACGGACGACTTCGTGCGCACCCGGTTGACGCACTCCCTCGAAGTGGCCCAGGTGGGCCGCGAGCTGGGGCGGGCACTGGGGTGCGATCCGGACATCGTCGACGCCGCGTGCCTGGCGCATGACCTCGGCCACCCTCCGTTCGGCCACAACGGGGAGGCGGCCCTGAACGATATCGCCCACGGCATCGGGGGCTTCGAGGGCAACGCCCAGACCCTGCGTCTGCTGACGCGCCTCGAGCCGAAGATCATCGGCGACGATGGCACGCCTGCCGGGCTGAACCTGACCAGGGCGAGCCTCGACGCCGCCTGCAAATATCCGTGGACCGCCGCCACCGCTCCCGTCATCAACTCCCACCGGACCTCCAAGTTCGGGGCTTACGAGGATGACCTCCCGGTGTTCGATTGGCTGCGCACCGGCGCTCCCGAGGGTCGGTCCTGCCTCGAGGCGCAGGTCATGGACCTCGCCGATGACATCTCCTACTCCGTGCACGACGTCGAGGACGCCATTGTCGCCGGGCACCTGCAACTGAAGTGGATGGACAGCCCGGACGCGAGGGCCCGCGTGGTCGGGTACACGCAGCAGTGGTACCTCCCCAGAAGCGACCCCGCCGCCGTCGATGCGGCCCTTGCCCGCCTCGAGAAGACCCCGGTTTGGGTGAGGGAAGCGGACGGTGCGCGGCGGTCGATGGCCGCCCTGAAGAACATGACGAGCCAGCTGATCGGCCGGTTCTGCCTGAGCGCACTCGAGGCCACCCGCGGCATCTACGGGACCGATCCGCTGACCCGCTATTCCGCCGAGATGGTGGTGCCGGAAGACACAGCCCTCGAGATCGCCGTCATGAAGGGGCTGGCCACCACCTACGTGATGACCACGGACCAGCGGCAGCCCCTCTACGAACGGCAGCGCGAGATCCTGACCTCACTCGTGGCCCAGATGCACGCTGAAGGTGATCGTTACCTCGAGCCGGCCTTCGCTGCCGACTGGCGTGGCGCCGTGAACGACGATGCCCGGCTGCGCGTCATCGTGGACCAGGTGGCCTCGCTGACCGACGGCTCGGCGCTGGGCCTCCACGAACGCATCGTCGGGCCGGTTCCCGCGCTCTGGTAGAGCGTCGCCGTTTCCCTGGCTGCACCCTTGTTCACATTTTCCAGGGGCGTTCACACGATCCACGGGCGGTCGGGCGCCGGTGCAGGGGAAGCATAGACTGTTTTCATGGCCGGACTCATCAAGCGCGAAGACATCGATGAGGTCCGCCAGCGCACCGATATCAAGGAAGTCGTCGACGGCTACGTCACGCTGAAATCGGCCGGAGTGGGCTCCTTCAAGGGCCTCTGCCCGTTCCACGACGAGCGTTCCCCGTCCTTCCACGTGCGCCCGCAGATGGGCTCCTACCACTGCTTCGGATGCGGCGAGGGCGGCGACGTGATCTCGTTCGTCCAGAAGCTCGACCACACCTCCTTCACCGAGACCGTCGAAAAGCTCGCCGCGCGGTTGGGCTTCGAACTGCACTACGAGGACGGCGGTTCCGGGCCGAGGCGCGAGGACGTCGGCAAGCGCCAGCGACTGCTCGATGCGCACAAGATCGCCGCCGAGTTCTACCGGGAGCAGTTGACCACCCAGGGTGCCGCTGCGGGCCGGCAGTTCCTTCAGGAGCGCGGGTTCGACCGGGACGCTGCGGCGCTCTTCGGCGTGGGCTACGCGCCCCAGGGTTGGGACGGGCTCCTCACCCACCTCACCGGCCGCGGCTTCACCCTCGATGAACTCAAACTCACCGGCATGTTCAGCGTCGCCTCGAACAACGCCTCCCGCCTCTACGACCGTTTCCGTGGACGCCTCATCTGGCCGATCCGGGACATCACCGGCGACACCGTCGGATTCGGAGCCCGGAAGTTGCACGAGGAGGACCAGGGGCCGAAGTACCTCAACACTCCCGAGACGCAGCTCTACAAGAAGTCGCAGGTACTGTACGGTATCGACCTCGCCAAGCGGGAGATCGCGAAGACCCGCCAGCTCGTGGTGGTGGAAGGCTACACCGACGTCATGGCCTGCCACCTGGCGGGTGTCGGCACCGCCGTCGCGACCTGCGGCACCGCTTTCGGCGCCGACCACATCAAGATTGCTCGCCGGCTGCTGTCCGACGACGGCACGGGAGGCGAGGTGGTGTTCACGTTCGACGGCGACGCCGCCGGCCAGAAGGCCGCCCTGCGGGCCTTCGAGGAGGACCAACGATTCAACGCCCAGACCTATGTCGCGGTGGAACCCGGGGGTGCCGATCCGTGTGACCTGCGCCAGAGACAGGGCGACGACGCCGTCCGTTCCCTCATTGCGGACCGGCGGCCGCTGTTCGAGTTCGCGATCAAGGCGTCCTTCGGGAACTTCGACCTCTCCACCGGCGAAGGCCAGGTCAAGGCCCTCCGGCATGCGGCACCGATCGTGGCGCAGATCCGCGACGTGTCGCTGCGGTCCACGTATACCCGTGAACTCTCGCGCTGGCTCGGGATGCAGTTCGTGGGGGAGGACCAGGTGGCACGGGCGGTGTCGGCGGCGGCCCGGCGCGATGGTGCCGGGTCCTCCCCGGGGCGCGCGAAAGGGGCGCAGACGGAGGACCAGTCCAGGGGCAGGACGGACGGGCAGGAAGCCGCGCCCTCCGGGACCCAGTTCTCCCGCCCCGATCCGCGGGATCCGATCGGGCGGATGGAACGTGAGGCACTGGAGGTGGCGCTCCAATACCCGAACCTCCTCGAGCCCGTCCATTGGGGACGGCTGGCGGAGGCGAACTTCTCCGCGCCGGTGTACGCAACGCTGCGGGATGCGGTGCAGGCAGCAGGCAGCGGCGGAACGGATCCGGCCCAATGGGTGGAACGGGTTCGGCAGGAAGTGCCCGAAGTACTGCGGGGTTTCGTCACCGAACTAGCGGTCACCCCGTTACCCTCGAAGGCCGAGGACGCGCTCGCACTGTATTGCCGCGACATCGTGAACAGGCTTTTCGAGCTTCGCATCACGCAGCAGAAGGCCGAGAAGCTGGGGCAGCTGCAGCGCATGGATCCTGCCGCTGACCCGGTCCTCTACAACCAGCTGCAGCGGGACCTGATGGAGCTCGAAACGCAGCGGCGGCTGCTCCGCTCCGACTAGGAATTCCTGCCCCGGGCGGAGCGGCGGGACCCGATCAGGCGCCGGGGCGCTGGTACCCGACCTGACCGGCCTGCCGCATCGCGTCCATCGCTTCATCGACGGTGAGGAGCACTGTGGTCTCGAGCGAGCTGAGCGCGCCGCCGCCGCTGATCGCCAGCGCAACCGCCGCCATCGACACGTTATCGGGAGCCTCCCAGAGGGTGAAGCCGTCGTGGGCACCGAACGCGTACCAGAAGCCGTGGAGCTTCCCGCCCACTGATTCAATATAGGACTGGGCGGCTTTTCCGCGATCCTCGGGATTACTGATCAACCGAGCCCACGTCTCCGGCGTGTAGCTGAACTTCGAGAGGTAAAGCGGCATCGTCCTGTCCTTTCCGTTACCGGTTCAGCGCTGACCCCGCTTAAAGTCTAGGTGTGCGCGGGAAGAAAAGACCCGATGGCCATGGATGTGCAGGGGCCGCCGTCGCCGCTTCCGGGGCAGTCTCTGGCGGCATCCTCGGTCCTGCCGAAAGCGAGCAACCGGCCAATTTCACAACGCCGCTGATCGTATGTAGAGTTGATCCTGCCGCTTTCCTCCGTAGCTCAATTGGCAGAGCATTCGACTGTTAATCGAAGGGTTACTGGTTCAAGTCCAGTCGGAGGAGCAACCTGAGCCCCTGACCAGCGTTTCCGCTGGTCAGGGGCTTTTTTCTGCCCTGGCGCACCGGTCAGGGACGGCCGGTACTGTCGGAGGACGGGCGTAGGCTGGGGCCATGGAAAAGAACGGTGCGCTCATCCTTGTCACCGGCGCCACTGGTTACCTCGGCGGCAGGCTCGTGACCAAGCTGGTGGCAGAGGGTCACCGCGTGCGCGTCGTCGTCCGCTCGCCACAGAAACTCAAGGACGTTCCGTGGGCGAACGACGTCGATCTCGTCGAGGGGGACCTGCAGGATCGGGAGACCATGCGCCAGGCCTGCGAGGGTGTGGAGACCCTCTACTATCTGGTGCATTCAATGGGTTCGGGAAAAAATTTCGACGTGCGTGAAAGTGAGATCGCCGGAACGGTCTCCGAGGCCGCCACCGAGGCGTGCGTCTCCCGGATCGTGTATCTCGGCGGGCTCCACCCCGACGGCGTGACACTGTCGACCCACATGCGTTCCCGGACCCAGGTCGGCCGGATCCTCCTCGATTCCGGCACCCCCACCATCGCCTACCAGGCCGGCGTCGTGATCGGCTCCGGATCGGCCTCCTTCGAGATGATCCGGCACCTCTCCGACGTCCTGCCCGTCATGCCCGCACCCAAGTGGGTACTCAACCGCATCGAGCCCATCGCGGTCCGCGACGTCATCCACTATCTCGTGGGAGCGCTCGACCTGCCGTCGAACCTCAATCGGACGTTCGACCTCGGCTCCCGTGAGGTGCTCACCTATGCCGAGATGATGAACCAGTACGCGGAGGCCGCAGGACTGCCGCGGCGCAGGATCCTCGCGCTGCCTGTCCTCACCCCGCGGCTGGCGGGCCACTGGGTCAATCTGGTGACGCCCATTCCCCGCGCCATGGCGATGCCGCTGATCGAGTCGCTGCAGCATGACGCCATCGCCGCCGAACACGATATCGACGACTACCTGCCCCTCCCCGAAGGTGGCCCCACCGGCTACCGCCGGGCCGTGGACCTCGCGCTGGGAAAAATGCGTGGTGGTGAGGTCGAAACAAGCTGGGCGGGAGCCTCACAGCTCGACGCCGCCGCCGATCCGCTGCCCTCGGATCCACAATGGGCGGGGCATACGGTCTTCACCGATCTGCAGACCTACAGCTCGTCGGCGTCACCCGAGAAGCTGTGGAGCGTCGTCGAGGGGATCGGCGGCGAGAACGGCTGGTACTCCTGGCCCGTTGGCTGGGCCGCGCGGGGCTGGATGGACAAACTCGCCGGGGGAGTAGGGCTGCGACGAGGCCGACGGGACGCTCGGGAGCTGCTCACGGGCGAGGCCCTCGACTTCTGGCGCGTCGAGGAGATCGTCCGCGGGGAACGCCTGCGGCTGCGTGCCGAGATGAAGGTGCCCGGGCGGGCGTGGCTGGAATTCGCCGTTCTTGCGGACGGTTCCGGAAGCGCCTACCGCCAGCGTGCCGTGTTCTTCCCCCAGGGCCTTTCCGGACGGCTGTACTGGTTCGCTGTGCTGCCGTTCCACGGCTTCATCTTCAAATCGATGGCGCGCAATATCGCGAAGACGGCCGAAGCGATGCCGTAGCGGTTCCAGGGAAGCTGCGCAGGTTCTTCGGGCCGGCGCTCCCACCAGCGGCGTCGCGTGGTGCTCGTCCGGCGTGGTCCTCGTCCCGCGTGCACCCCGAACGCCGCGACCATTGGATACGGGGGATCAGCCGCTACTGCAGCGGAGGTACGGTCCTCGGCCGAATCACGGTCCACAGGAACACGACCGCCAGGGCGATGCACCCTGCCATGACGGCGGCCATGGGTGTTGCGGACTCGATGCCCAGCACTCCCACCAGCGGCGAAACCACTCCCGCGAGACCGAAGGTCACGGCGCCGAGCAGGGACGCCGCGGTTCCTGCCTGCGCGCCATGGTTGATCAGTGCGAGCACCTGGACGCATGGGAACATGAACCCCGCGGCCAGGATGTAGAACCACAGCGGGATGGCGGTTCCGAGGATGCCGAACCCGAACTGGTCGAAGACGATGATCATTGTGGACATGGCCAGCATGACCGCCGTCGCGTAGGCCATGACCCATTGAGGGCCGATACGCCGAAGCACCCGCGAGCTGACCTGTAGTCCGCCGACCACTCCGAGGGAGTTCACCGCGAAGAGGAGTCCGTATTGCTGCTCGTTCAGGTCGTACAGGTCCTGGAAGAGGAACGGCGATGCCGAGAGGTAGGAGAACAGGCCGGCGAAATTCATGCCGCCCACCAGCAGCACTCCGATGAAGACGCGGTCACTCAGCACCGCCCGGTATCGCTGGAGGGCGGTGGAACCGGAGCTTTTACGCCGCTCGGCAGGAAGAGTCTCGATGATGAACACCGACACCGCAATGACGACCAGCAGTCCGTAGCCTGCAAGGAACCAGAAGATGCCCGGCCATGCCGTCACCAGCAGCAGCTGGGAGCCGATGACCGGGGCGAAGATGGGTGCCATGCCGTTCACGAGCGCCATGTAGGAGAGGTTCCTCACCAGGGCGTGCCCGCTGAAGAGATCCCGCACCATGGCCATCGCCACCACTCCACCGCCGGCTGCCCCGATCCCCTGGAGGACGCGGAAGATCATGAGCGAGGTGATGTCGTCGGAGGAGGCGGCGCCGATGGAGGCCGCCACATGGAGCGAGGTCGCAAGGATCAGGGGAATCCGGCGGCCGATCTTGTCGCTGAGAGGTCCAACGACCAGCTGGCCGGCCGCGAATCCGACGATCGTCCCGGTCAGGGTCAACTGCGTAGCGGCCTCGGAGATTCCAAGATCGCTCTGAAGTGCAGGAAACGCCGGCAGGTACAGGTCGATGGTGAAGGGACCCAGTGCTGTCAGCGCTCCAAGGGTCGCGATGTAGATCATCTTCTCGCGCCGTGTGAGTGCATCGCCTGGGTGGGTGAGGGGAATCAAGGGTCTGCCTATCGAAACATGGTGGTGGGCGCGGAACGGGCGCAGTAGTTGCCGGGGCGAATCAACGCACTCCTCATCTTAGGGCTCCGTGGAAGTGCATCCCTGCTGGACGCCCGTTCTGCTGACGTAGGGTGAACTGGACCGCAAACCGAAGGACGGAATATCGATGAGCAACCAGGACGCGGCGCCGGAGGGCAATACTTCGCCCCGCCACCTCGCCCGGGTCATAGCGATCAGTGTGGCCGCGGCCGTCGGCGGGCTCCTGTTCGGGTTCGACACGGCAGTGATCAACGGAGCGGTCGATTCCATCCAGGCAGAATTCGGCCTCAGCGCATCGGTCCTCGGATTCACTGTGGCGATCACCCTGCTCGGCTGTGCGGCAGGGGCCTGGTTCGCCGGCGGGCTGGCCGACAAGTACGGACGCAAGACCGTCATGGTCATCGCAGCTATCCTGTTCGCGGTCAACTCGGCCGGCTCGGCGTACGCGTTCTCCGAGTGGGACCTGATGGCCTGGCGCCTCGTCGGCGGCCTCGCCATCGGCATCGCATCGGTCATCGTTCCCGGCTACATCGCCGAGATCGCCCCCTCCAAGTGGCGTGGCGGGCTGGCCTCGGTGCAGCAGCTCGCCATCACCGTCGGCATCTTCGCTGCCCTCCTCTCGGACGCGTCGCTGGCCAGTGCCGCCGGTGGCGCCGGTGAGGAGTTGTGGTGGGGACTCAGCGCGTGGCGCTGGATGCTCCTCGTCGGCGTCATTCCCGCCGTCGTCTACGGTGTCCTTGCCCTGATCATTCCGGAGTCGCCGCAGTACCTCATCCGGCAGGGGCGCGACGGCGAAGCGGCGCGCGTGCTGTCGCGGGTGAGCGGCGTCCGGGACACCGACGTCAAAACCGCCCAGATCCGGGACAGCTTCGAGCAGGAGAACAAGGCGGGTTACCGGGACCTGCGGGGGCCGGTTCTCGGACTCCAGCCCATCCTGTGGGTCGGGATGGCAATCGCCGCGCTCCAGCAGCTCGTCGGGATCAATGCGATCTTCTACTACTCGACAACCCTCTGGCAGTCGGTGGGATTCAGTGAGAGCGATTCCTTCACGACGTCGGTCATCACCTCGATCATCAACGTCGCCATGACCTTCGTGGCCATCTTCTTCGTGGACCGGATCGGTCGCCGCAAGCTCCTCCTGACGGGCTCGGTCGGCATGACCGTGGGTTTGCTGGCGGCGACGATCGCCTTTTCCCAGGCGAGCGGTTCGGGCGACAACATTTCACTCTCGGGCGTCTGGGGCCCCACGGCCCTCGTGGGCGCGAACCTCTTCGTCATCTTCTTCGCTGCGACCTGGGGGCCGGTGATGTGGGTGACGCTCGGTGAGATGTTCCCCAACCGGATCCGTTCCATCGCGCTCGGTGTCGCCACGATGGTGAACTGGGTCTTCAACTTCATCGTGACGCTGACTTTCCCCTGGGTCAGTGTCAACCTGGGGCTCTGGACCATGTATGCGGCTTTCACCGTCTTCGCCGTCCTGTCCTTCTTCTTCGTGAAAGGGAAGCTCAAGGAGTACAGCGGGCACGACCTCGAGGACAATACCGATCTCATCGCCCGCTGAGGATATGCAATTCGGCTGGGGAGTCACTGCGAAATGGCCCCATAGCCTAGATACCGACGAACTTCGCGGGAAAAACACCGGCAATGGGCGATTGGCGCTCCGGTGGTAATTTTAGGGTCAAGGTCGTAATGGTTACTTCGAACAGGAATGGAGGCGGGGCGCATGAGCAGCTCGGCTAGCACACGCGGCAGGCGGTCCACGGGATCGCTTTCCCTCTTTGGGATCATCAAAATCCTCGCGCGGCTCACCCCGCGGCAGGTCAGCGACGAGTTCTCGCTGGCCCTGGAGCAGATGAAGCAGAAGGGGATCAAAGCGGGAGTCGCAGCCGCGTTCCTCGTCATAGCGCTGATCTTCGTCCTCTTCTTCGCCGTCGCACTCATCGTGGCGGCGATCCTGGGGCTCGCGGAGGTCCTGCCGCCGTGGCTTGCCGCGCTCGTGGTTGCTGCCGTCTTCCTCCTCAGCGCCGCCATTCTCGGCCTCATCGGTGTTTCGCGGTTCAAGAAGGCGCTGCCTCTGCTTCCGGAAGAGGCGATCCGCGGCGTCCGCTACGACCTCGGCGTTCTGAAGGAAGGCCGGAGCTTCGATCCGGCGGTTCTCGACGTCAAGAAGCCGAAGCAGGACAAGAACGACGACGACGCCCGGGACTCCGCGCCGAAGGAACCCACGCCGTCGTACGAAGAGCTGCGTGGACGTTCCGGCGAGCGTCGGACCCACATCGCGGAAGCCCGGGACTCCCTCGGAAGCCGGGTGGACGTCAAGGCCCGCTTCGAAAAGGCCAAGAACGATGCGAAGGCCAAGAAGGAAGCAAAGGCGGCCCGAGCTGCGAGCCAGGGCGGCCACGCCGGCAGCGGAAGGGTTGCCGCCGTCGCCGTGGAGAAGGAAGTTCCCCACAACATCTCGCTCGCCGACCGCTGGAAGCCGCTGAGCGTGCTCGCCGGCTCGGTGGCCACCCTGGTGGTCCTGCTGAGGCGCCTGCTCTCCAAATAGCGACCGGCCCCGTGCCTGCATAATGGGAAGGGGAGGCATTGGTGATTCGATTTATCGGCGCGGGAACGCGGCCTGGAGCGCAGAACAGGGTACTGGCAACAGCGTGGACCCTGCCGAACATCGTGACGATCGTCCGCTTTCTCGGTGTGCCGCTGTTCGTGTGGTTCGTCGTGCGCCAGGAGTACGGCCCTGCCGTGGGAACACTGGTGATTCTCGGCTCCACCGACTGGATCGACGGGTACCTGGCCCGCCGGTTCGACCAGGTCTCGACTGTGGGGAAGTGGCTGGATCCCGTAGCGGACCGGACGGCACTGATCGTTGTGGCCGTCACCTTCGTGGTGAACGGGATTGCCCCCGCGTGGCTTGTCTGGCTCATCGTCGTTCCCGACGTGATCCTGATCCTGAACATGCTCATCCTCTTCCGGGGCCCGAATCACCTGCCGGTATCGAACATCGGCAAGATCCGCACCGCGCTGCTGCTCGTGGGTTTGCCCCTGCTCCTCCTGCACCGCGTGCCGGGGTACGAACAATCCTGGATCTTCCTCTCCGCGCATGCCCTTCTCATTCTGGGATGTGTTGGGCACCTCCTCGCCTTCTACGGCTATTTCACGGCGGCCCATAGGCAATACCGCCGTCAGAAGCGTCGCCAGGGGCGCATCGACGGTACCGCCGGCTGAATGGCCTTCCTGGCGATCGTGCTGGCACTGGCGGGTGCGGTTTTCCTCGCCTTCGGCGCCCAGCGGCAAGGAAGCGCCGTCCGGGCGCACACGGGCGGCCTGGACCTCAACGCGGCCGGCTTCCTGCGGCTCCTGCGCCACCCCCGGTGGGTTCTCGGTCTCGTCCTGTTGGGCACAGGCACGGCGCTCAACGTGGTGGCGCTGGCGCTGGCGCCGCTGACGGTGGTGCAGCCCATCGGCGCGATCGCGCTGGTGATCACCACTGTCGTGAATTCGAAGGACCAGGGTATCCGGATCAACCGGGCAACGATCGCCGCCATCACGGCCTGTGTCTTCGGCAGTGCCCTGTTCGTTCTCCTCGCGGTCAACGTCACGCAGCAGAACCATTCGGTCGCAGTCGGTCAGGAACTTGTCGTGGTCCTGCTGCTGGTGCTCGCCGTCGTCCTTTTCGGCACCCTTGCCGTGCTCGGAAAGCGCAGGCTCAACGCCTTCGCCTACATTCTCGGAGCGGGCGTGCTCTTCGGATTCGTGGCGGTCCTCACCAAGATCATCACGACGCACCTGCTGGATCCGAACGGCCGGTTCCTGCTGAATGTCCCGCTGTACACGGCGATCGCGTTCCTCGCCGCCGTGGGCCTCGGGATCTGGTTCGTCCAGAGCTCCTACGCCACAGGCCCGCCCGACCTGGTGATCGCCGGACTCACGGTCATCGACCCGCTCGTCGGCATTGCCGTGGGAATCACCATCCTGGGCGAACTGCAGCCCGACGTGGAGACGATTGCCGCTGTGGGCATGGCCTCGGCGGCGTTGATTGCTATCGTTGGAGTCATCGCGTTGTCGCGCCACCACCCGGACGTGGTGAGACGGCAGCGCTAGGAACACCGACGCCGGCACCTGCCCGCCACTTTCGACAGACCTATGTAGGGGATCCCCGAGTGAATCACCCGGCTGGAAACAAGCCACTGACCATCCTGATCGCTGCGGACACCTATCCGCCGAACGTCAACGGGGCAGCGCAGTTCGGCTACCGGTTGGCCAAGGGTATGACGGGGCGCGGCCATGAGGTGCACGTACTTGCTCCGAATACCGAAAACGGCAGGAGCCACACCGAACCAGGCGGTGAGTGGA
>NZ_KI914778.1:31549-50491 GCF_000520535.1 Arthrobacter sp. H41 | reverse complement strand
GGAGCCACACCGAACCAGGCGGTGAGTGGACCGTTCACCGCCTGCGCTCCCACAGCACACCGACCCATGAGTACTGGCGGATCTGCCTGCCGTGGGAGATCCGGCGCGACGTGAGCATGCTGTTCGACCGGATCCAGCCGGACGTGGTGCATATTCAGTGCCACTACATGGTGGGGGAGTACACACTGTATGAGGCTGTGAAGCGCGGCATCCGCGTGGTGGCGACGAATCACTTCATGCCCGAGAACCTCAACCCGTTCCTCCCCTTCCCTGCATGGTTCAAGGAGATCGTCGCGAAGAACTCGTGGCGGGACATGGGCAGGGTCATGGGGAAGGCGGACGCGGTGACCACGCCCACGCCGCTCGCGGCGAAGGCGATGCACGATCACGCGTTCCTCCGGAAGGTCCTGCCCGTGTCCAATGGCATCGATTCCTCGGCATACGAGTTGAAGCCCGGCGAGGAGATCGAGCCTCACCCGCATCCCACGGTGCTGTTCGTGGGCAGGCTCGCGGAGGAGAAGCACATCGACGTCCTCATCGACGCGATAGCGAAGACACCGGTGGAACTCGATGTGCACTGCGAGATCGTGGGTGGGGGAGAAGTCAAGCCCGCCCTCCAGGCGCAGGCCGCGCGGCTGGGCCTCGGCGAACGGGTGAAATTCCTGGGTCTTGCCAGCGACGAGGAGTTGCGGATCGCCTACCTGCGGGCCACCGTGTTCTGCCAGCCGGGTACGGCTGAACTGCAGTCGCTCGTCAGCCTGGAGGCGATGTCGGCCTACACCCCGGTGTTGCTGGCCGACGCCATGGCGCTGCCGCATCTGGTGGACGACGGCGAGAACGGCTACCTCTTCCCACCCAGGAACAGCGATCAGCTCGCGTCCCGCATCACGGAACTGGTCAGCCTCCCTTCCGCCGATCGTGAGCGTATGGGCAAGGCAAGCCGCGCCATGGCGGAGAAGCACGACATCAACACCTCACTCGCCACGTTCGAGGCCCTGTACTACGGGGAACCGACCGTCGGCACGGCGATCTAGCGCGTCGCGGCCCTTGCCAACGGCTACACTGAACGTGCAGTCGGGCGGTCCTGCCTCATCGGAGGCAGGCGCAGCTGCGGCAGGGGGCTGTAGCTCAGCTGGTTAGAGCAGCGGACTCATAATCCGTTTGTCCTGGGTTCAAGCCCCAGCAGCCCTACCCCCGGGAAGCCCCGGAATCCGGACGATCGACCTTCGGGATTCCGGGGCCTTCCTTTTCCCCGACTCTGCACTGGCCTTTACACTGGCGGGCTAAGTTACCGACGGGTAACATGTTGCTCATGGGTGTCGGCCATCAGGGTGCCCAAGAATCTCCAATCCGCGCCAGGTGAAGTACTGGTCGCCGCTGATCAGAGTGAAGGACTATTCATGAGCAAGCCAGCCATTGACCTCGACAACCTGCCCTATGCGGACGGCGACTTCTTCTCGTTCGAAGAACTCCTTTCCGACAAGGAGCGCTCGCGGCTCGCTGAGGTGCGAGCCTGGCTGACAGCGGAAGTGCGGCCCAACGCGGTGTCGTGGTGGAACGAGGGTTCCTTTCCCCAGAGCCTCATTCCCCGTCTCGCGGAGCTCGACTCGATGAGCCCCGTCTACCGGCAGGGCTACTCGAACCTTTTCGCGGGGATTATGCATGCCGAGTTCACCAGGGCGGACACCTCGATCGCCACGTTCATCGGCGTCCATGACGGCCTGTTCACGGGTTCGATCGAGGCCCTTGCCTCGAAGGAGCAGCAGGAGGAGTGGTTGCCCGACATCTACTCGTTCCGGAAAATCGGCGCATTCGGGCTGACCGAGCCCCTCGGCGGATCCGATGTTGCCGGCGGCACGCGGACCACTGCCCGGCGCGACGGCGCCAACTGGATCCTGAACGGTGCAAAGCGGTGGATCGGCAATGCCACGTTCTCGGATTGGATCATCATCTACGCCCGCGACGTTGAGGACAACCAGGTCAAGGGCTTCCTGGTGGATACCTCGCTGCCGGGATACTCGGCCACCAAGATCGAGCACAAGATCGCCCTGCGCACGGTGGAGAACGCCGACATCACCCTCGAGAACGTGGTGGTCGCCGATGACTTCCACCTCAAGGGTGCCAACAGCTTCCGCGATACGAACAAGGTGCTGAAGGTTACGCGGCTCTCAGTGGGTTGGCAGGCGGTGGGGCAGCAGTTGGCGGCCTTCGACGTCGCCCGCCGCTACGCGGTGGAACGCCAGCAGTTCGGCAGGCCCATCGCCTCCTTCCAGCTCGTGCAGCAGCAACTCGTGCAGATCCTGGGCAACGCCATGAGTTCGATGGGAATGATGGTTCGCCTGGCCCAGCTCGAGGACGCTGGAACCGCCAAGGATGAGCAGTCAGCCCTCGCGAAGGCGTTCACGACGGCACGGATGCGCGAAAGTGTTGCTGCCGGGCGCAACATCCTTGGCGGCAATGGCATTGTCACTGACTACGAGATGGCGAAAATCTTCTCCGATGCTGAGGCCATCTACAGCTATGAGGGCACCCAGGAGATCAACACGCTCGTGACCGGCAGGGCAGTCACGGGTATCTCGGCTTTCGTCTAGGTCAGGCCGAGGTCGGTTGCCGGTCACCAACTGCCGGTCGTCGGTCGCCAATCGCCGAGGGCCGGCTGCCGGCTGCCGGTCGTCGGTCGTCCAAGTGCCGGTCGCCGGTCGTCCGAGTGTTTCAGCGGCGGAGCGGAAGCAGGACCGAAGGGCGGCGGTCCGAGACGTAGTCAAGCGGGTCGACATATTCTCCATGGAGACGAACGCCCCAGTGAACGCACAGGACCGGGCAGTGGGCGGGTCCCTCGATGGTCCCGACGGCGTCCCCTGCGGCAACCCGGTCGCCTTTCCTCAGGGTTGTCGCAACGGGCTCGAAACTGCTGACAAGGCCGTCGCCGTGGTCGATCGAGAGCACCGGGCGGTTCACCACGGTACCGGCGAAGGAGACGACGCCGTCGGCGGGACTATGGACCGGCGCTGCCGTGCCGGCTCCAGCTGACTGCGCGGCCGAGAGGTCCACGCCCCGGTGGCCCGCGTTCCACCGTTCGGGCGGGGGTTGGAAATGCCTGAGGACACTCGGTTCGGGGGCGAGCGGCCAGGACCAGGGAGCAGCGAACGAGCCGGAACCCGACGTGGTGAACGGCGTGGCGGACAGGGCCACGGACGGCACTGGAAGTGCGCCGGCCTCGTCGACGCCCAAAATCGCGGGCTGTGCGGTGCCACCGAAAGCAAGTGCCGTCACGAGGACGGCGACCCGTAGCATGCGCGGCTGCCTCGGATGGATAGCATCTCCCAGCAGGTGCGGCTGCCCCAGGTGGGTGCTGACCCTGACCAGCAGGCGAAGTCGCTGAAAGAGGTTTCCCGTCATGACGCCACTTTTCCCAATTCGGCCGGCTCGGACGCAGGCCATTGTTCCTATGTGGACATCAGCGGCCGGCACGTCATCCACCCCTACGCCCTGTAGTACACTGGGCAGAGCAGTTTGCTGCATTCCCATCCCTCCAGCCGCAAGGCTCACCGGGTCGGTTTGAGTCAAGCTGACTACGCGTGCCTGCGACCCGCCTCCTTCAGGGAGCTGCCGGGGTGTTCGTCCAACGGTCCGGGAAAGCCGGGTAGGGCGGATGCGTTGTCCAACGGACAGGCACCAGGAGTTCCGCCCACCCTGGGTGTAACGCTGATAACCGTCAACAAGCAGAGGCAGCGCGCTGAGTCGCGCAGGAGCCCTGCTGAAAGAAAGGCAGAACATGCCAGTAGTAACAATGCGCCAGCTCCTCGACAGCGGCGTCCACTTCGGCCACCAGACGCGCCGCTGGAACCCGAAGATGAAGCGCTTCATCTTCACCGAGCGCAACGGCATCTACATCATCGACCTCCAGCAGTCGCTATCCTACATCGACCGCGCCTACGAGTTCGTCAAGGCCACCGTTGCCCACGGCGGCACCGTACTCTTCGTGGGTACCAAGAAGCAGGCCCAGGAAGCTATCGCCGACCAAGCCACCCGCGTGGGCCAGCCCTACGTAAACCAGCGCTGGCTCGGTGGCATGCTCACCAACTTCCAGACTGTTTCCAAGCGGATCCAGCGCATGAAGGAACTCGAAGAGATCGACTTCGACGACGTCGCCGGCTCCGGCCACACCAAGAAGGAGCTCCTGCTCCTTCGTCGTGAGCTCACCAAGCTCCAGAGCAACCTCGGCGGTATCCGCAACCTGACCAAGGCTCCGTCCGTGGTCTGGATCGTCGATACCAAGAAGGAGCACCTCGCCATCGACGAGGCGAAGAAGCTCAACATCCCCGTTGTCGCGATCCTCGACACCAACTGCGATCCCGACGAGGTCGACTTCCCGATCCCGGGCAACGACGACGCCATCCGTGCAGTGGACCTGCTGACCCGCGTTGTCGCCGACGCCGTCGCCGAGGGCCTGATCGCACGCCACAACCGCTCGGGCAACAACGATTCGGCAGCAGCCGATGAGCCCATGGCCGAATGGGAGCGCGAGCTTCTCCAGGGCAACTCCGAGGCTCCTGCCGCTGAAGCAGCAGAAGCCCCCGCCGTTGAAGCACCTGCAGCAGAAGCCCCCGCAGCTGCTGAGGTCGCCGCTCCCGAGCCCGCAGCTGACGCTGCCCCCGCTGCCGACGAGGCTCCTGCCGGTCTGCAGGCTCCCATCGCCGAGGAAGTCCCCGAAGCAGTCGCTCCCGCCACGGAAGCCGCAGCCGACGACACCAAGTAGTTCCAGCTGTGGAAGGGGTGCGGGTAATTCCGCGCCCCTTCCGCATGCTCCGCCGGTCTTCCTTCGTGAAGGTGGGCCGGCGCTCCGCTCTTTCTTCAGCAGATCAATCCCAACCTAGGAGTTCGTATGGCAAACTACACTGCCGCTGACATCAAAGCCCTCCGCGAGCGCACCGGCGCCGGCATGATGGACGTGAAGAAGGCACTCGACGAGGCCGATGGCAACGCCGAGAAAGCCATGGAGCTGATCCGAATCAAGGGACTCAAGGGCGCCACGAAGCGCGAAGGCCGCTCCACGGCGGAGGGCCTCGTCGCCGCGCGCGTCGAGGGTAATGTCGGCGTCATGGTCGAGGTCAACTGCGAAACTGACTTCGTCGCCAAGGCCGGACCGTTCATCGACTTCTCCCAGAAAGTGCTGAAAGCCGCGATCGAGTCCGGCGCTGCCGACGTCGAGACCCTCCTGGCTTCCGACCTGGACGGCAAGCCCGTTTCGGAGCACGTCATCGAAGCCGGCGCGCTGCTCGGCGAGAAGGTCGACATCCGCCGCGTTGCCCGCATCGAAGGCAACATTGTAGATGCCTACATGCACAAGACGTCGAAGGACCTGCCCGCGCAGGTCGGCGTCCTCTTCGCCGTCGAGGGTGAGGGCGACTCCGCCGCTGTCGCTGCTCACGACGTCGCCGTCCATATTGCCGCCTACTCGCCGACCTACCTGACGCGCGATGAGGTTCCTGCCGAGCTCGTCGAGTCGGAGCGGCGTATCGCTGACGAGACGGCACGCGCCGAGGGCAAGCCGGAGCAGGCCCTCACCAAGATCGTGGAAGGCCGCCTGAGCGGATTCTTCAAGGAGGGGGTCCTGGTGGACCAGGCCTTCGCGAAGGATGCCAAGAAGTCCGTTGCCCAGGTGCTCAGCGAAGCCGGGGTCAAGGCAACCGCCTTCGCCCGCTTCCGCGTAGGAGCATAGCGAGTTCGAGGCGACAGGCCGTTGAACCGATGAGAGGGTGGCCGCAACAGGCGGCCACCCTTTTTCGCGCCCGGTGGGCGCACCGTATTCTTTTACAGGTTTTCTTTTGCAGGTCAAGATTCACCCGCTCGATGCCCGGGAGGCACCATGAACATCCTTGAAACGGCGACACACAGCGGGACAAATGGCCGACGGCGGGTGCTGCTCAAGCTCTCCGGTGAGGTTTTCGGCGGCGGAAAACTTGGTGTGGATCCCGAGACGGTGAGGTCCGTCGCCAAACAGATCGCTGCCACCATCGACGAGGTGGAGGTTGCTATCGTCGTCGGCGGGGGAAACTTCTTTCGGGGGGCGGAACTCTCGCAGAGCGGCATGGACCGGTCGAGGGCTGACTACATGGGCATGCTCGGTACTGTCATGAACTGTTTGGCGCTGCAGGACTTCCTTGAGCAGGCGGGGGTGGAGACACGGGTCCAGAGTGCCATCACCATGGGACAGGTCGCCGAGGCCTACATTCCGCGGAGGGCCATCCGTCACCTCGAGAAGGGCCGCGTGGTCATATTCGGTGCCGGTGCGGGATTGCCCTACTTCTCCACCGACACCGTTGCGGCCCAGCGCGCGCTCGAGGTCCATGCCGACGAGGTACTGATGGCGAAGAGCGGCGTGGATGGTGTCTACACAGCCGATCCCCACAAGGATCCCACAGCCAGGAAGCTCGACACCCTTTCCTACGACGAGGCACTGCGGCGGGACATCCGGGTCATGGATCAGACGGCGATGACCATGTGCAAGGACAACAACCTGACCATGGTGGTCTTCGGCATGGAGGGCGAGGGGAACGTGACCCGCGCCATCCGCGGTGAGGCACTCGGAACAGTAGTGACCACATAGCACTTCCGCCGGTCGGCCCGATGGGTTGTGGGCCGCGTAGCGGGGCGTGTGAACTAGGATTGAAAACCGGACCGGTTGCCGTGCAACTGAACGCAGAGCAAAGGAGACGTCGTGATCGAAGAGACATTGCTAGAGGCCAGTGAAAAGATGGACAAGGCCGTGGACGTGGCAAAGGACGATTTCGCGACGGTCCGCACCGGACGTGCGAATGCTGCGATGTTCTCCAAGATCACGGTGTTGTATTACGGCTCGCCGACGCCCCTGCAGCAACTGGCCTCCTTCCAGAACCCCGAGGCGCGCACGCTGCTGATCACGCCGTTCGACAGGTCCTCGCTCAATGACATTGAACGCGCGCTGCGCGACTCGGACCTGGGCGCGAACCCTTCCAACGACGGCAACGTGATCCGGGTGGTGCTTCCCGAACTGACGCAGGAGCGGCGCAAGGAGTATGTCAAGCTCGTGCGCACCAAAGCAGAGGATGCCAAGATCTCGATCCGCAACATCCGGCGGAAAGCGAAGGACGGCATCGACAAGGCCGTCAAGGACGGCGATGCCGGCGAGGACGAGGGCTCACGGGCGGAGAAGGAACTGGACTCCCGCACCAAGTCGCACACCGACACCATCGATGAGCTGCTGAAGCGCAAGGAAACCGAGCTCCTCGAAGTCTGATGACCCACCTCAAGCCTCCCGAGCGCACGGGCGCACTCCCGGGTAGCGGCGGGGGTGGTGTCCGGTGAGTCGGCGGGCCGTCCGCGCAGGACGACCGCAAAAGCGAGGATTTTTCCTCTTTCCGCGCACGAAGACCAGAACTTCCGGGCAGCAGTCCCGGGCCGGCCGTAATCTTCCGGCGGCGATCGGCGTGGGCGCTGCCCTGTTGATCCCGGTGCTCGCCGGCCTCCTGTTCCTGCCCGTCGCGTTCGTGTTCACCGTTGCCGTGCTCGGTGCTGTCGGTGTCTGGGAAACCTCCCGTGCCCTCGAGGTGCGGCGCATCCGCGTTCCGCTGGCACCGTCCCTCGCCTCAAGCATCGCCATGCCACTCGCTGCCTACTTCGGAGGAGCGGAAAGCCTGGCCTTTGCGTCAGTGGCGTCGATGTTCGCGCTCCTGGTGTGGCGATGCCTCGACCCGGCGCCCGACGCGACGCGCAGCATCATGGCGGGTACCTTCACACTGCTGTGGGTTCCCTTCCTGCTCAGTTTCGCCATGCTGCTGGTGAGAGCCGACGGCGGTCAGCTCGTCATCGCGACGCTGCTTCTCCTGGTAGTCGCCAACGACACGTTCGGTTACATCGTCGGGGCCACTTTCGGGAAGCACGCCATGGCTCCGAAGATCAGTCCGAAGAAGTCGTGGGAGGGCTTCGGCGGATCCATCGGCGGGGCAGTCCTCGTGGGTGTGCTTTGTTCGGTCTTCCTGCTGGGTGAGCCCGTGTGGGTGGGGCTGCTCCTAGCTGTCGCGACAGTGGCCGCGGCAACGGCCGGAGACCTCGCCGAGTCGATGATCAAGCGGGAGCTCGGGGTGAAGGACATGGGAACGATCCTCCCTGGCCACGGGGGCGTCATGGACAGGCTCGACTCGATCGTGTTCGCCTCACCGATGGCGTACCTCCTGTCAGCTACATTGGTTCCGGGTCTGCTGTAACCGCCGGGCGTACCTCCCGATCCCGGATCCCGGCAGTCCGGTCTCAGCCAAAGGACACATCATGGATTCTGCTCGTCAGGGCGCCCCCTTCGCCCGTGTTGCACGCCACGCGTACGGCTACAACATTCGCCAGGTGGACCGCTTCCTGGCTCGCGCGGGGCAGAACCACCAGCTCGAGCGTTCGGAGGGCGACTCCGTCACGAGCACGGCGGTCCGCTCCACGATCTTCGCCCCGGCCAGGGGAGGTTACGAGCCGCGAGCCGTCGACGCGGCGCTGGACCGCCTGGAGGACGCCTTCGCCGTCCGCGAGCGGGATGACCTGATCGAGTCGAAGGGACAGGATGCCTGGCTTCGGCAGATCGGCCGCCGGGCGGCAGTACTCAAAGGCCGCCTGAACCGAGCCCCCGGGGAGCGGTTCCGTCGTCCGGCGGGCAGAAAGACGCCGGGTTACAACGTGGAGGACGTCGACGCCCTCTGCGGCACGCTCCTCGGCTATCTCGAAAACTCCCTGCCGCTGAGCGTCGACGTGGTGCGTCGTGCAGTTTTCCGCGAAACTGTCGGTGCAGAAGGATACGAGGAAGCGCAGGTCGATGCTTTCCTCGACCGGGTGATCGAGCTGATGGCGGCGATCGACTAGCGGCCCACGGCGGCGGGGTCGGTGTGGCCGGGTTAGTGTAGCCGAATCTGCGCGGCGGGCTTGCGCAGCCGGGTCTGTGCGGCGGGGTCTGCAGGACAAGTCTGTGCAGCCGGGTCTGTGCGGCGGGCTCGTTGCCCGCTGGACGGACTACCGACTGGCGCGCTTACGGCGTCTCCGGACTGTGCAGCCGCGCAAGGACGCGGGACGTACCCGGGGGCCTGCGGTTCCGGGTGGCCTTCGAGGCGAGGACGGTCACCAGGAACGCGGCAGGGACCGTCCAGAGCGCCGGTTGCTGCAGCCAGGCGAATTCCGCTGCCGCTTCGGACCCGAGAAGTGCAGCGGAGAGGATCGCCCCGCCGCACAGCACTGCCCCGGTCAGCATGCCCGCCACCGCGCCGACGTCGGTGAGCCCGGTCCACCAGATGCCGAGCAGCAGGAGCGGGCAGATCGTCGAGGCGGTGAAGGCGAAGACGGACCCCACGCTCCCCGCCAGGGCCTGAGTGTCGGTCAGCAGCGCGAACACCAGGGGAATCGCTGCAGAAATAACCGCCGCACGACGGAACCCCCGAACACTCCCGGAGAAGAATTCCTGGCTCACCACGCCGGCCAGGGAGACCACCAGTCCGCTTGTCGTCGACAGAAAGGCGGCAAACGCTCCTGCCGTCACCAGGGCCGAGAGCAGATCCCCGGCGACGCCGTCGAAGATCCGGCCGGGCAGCAGGAGCACCGTGGAGTCCGCGCCGCCGCCCGTGGCGAGTTCAGGGGTGTAGATCCGGCCCAGGATGCCGTACGCAGTGGGGAGGAGATAGAACACCGAGAGCAGCCCCAACACGATCAGCGTGGTGCGCCGGGCGGACGCACCGTCGGGATTCGTATAGAACCTCACGAGGATGTGGGGCAGGCCCAGCGTCCCGAACAGCAGGGCGATCACCAGGGAGATGGTGCTGTAGAGGGATGCCTGGCCCGTGATGTCCAAGTCAGCGGTGAACGCGGCGCCCTGCGCGGTGAGGGGCATGCCGGTCGATCCGAGACGCAGGAGGATGAACACCAGCGGAACCGCGAGAGCCGTGAGCTTGAGCCAGTACTGGAACGCCTGGACGAAGGTGATGGACCGCATTCCACCGGTCACCACGCTGAGGGCCACCACCACGACGACGGCGACCGGCCCAACCCAGGAGGGTAGGCCCGTGGTGATCCGGACCGTGAGGGCCGCGCCGTGCAGCTGCGGAACGATGTACAGCCATCCCACCACGATCACCAGCAGACTCGTGACGCGACGCACCAGCAGCGAATCGAGCCGCGCCTGGGCGAAGTCGGGGATGGTGTAGGCCCCGGAGCGGCGCAGGGGAGCAGCGACGAACAATAGCAGCATCAGGTAGCCGGCCGTATAGCCGATCGGGAACCAGAGTGCGTCGACTCCGGAAATGAGGATCAGACCGGCCACGCCGAGGAAGCTTGCAGCCGATAGGTACTCACCGCCGATGGCGGAAGCGTTCCACCAGGGCCGTACGGTACGGGAAGCGACGTAGAAGTCCCCCGTGGTGCGTGAGATACGAAGTCCGTAGATCCCGATCAGTACCGTGCTCAGCGCCACCAGCACCAGGGCCGCATAGCCCACCACGGGGTTCATGCCGATACCGCTCGACGGGAGGAGCTCAGAATTCATCGATCAGGTCCTGGAAACGCTTCTCGTTGCGCGAGGCGCTGCGGACATAGAGAGCTGCACAGCCGATCACCAGTGGATAGATGCAGAACCCCAGCAGGAGCCACGGCACGGGAACGGTGAACACCGTCACTCCGCTGATCGAGGGAAAGAGGGTCAACAGCACCGGGATGCCGATGAGGATGATGAGGAACCCGCCCGCGACCACGAGGGCAAGGCGCAG
The DNA here is from genome assembly GCF_000520535.1 of Arthrobacter sp. H41. Lineage (GTDB taxonomy): Bacteria > Actinomycetota > Actinomycetes > Actinomycetales > Micrococcaceae > Arthrobacter_D. Next base: position 39,722 of record NZ_KI914778.1, on the reverse strand, counting down.
CTGGGACCGGATCAGCGAGGTGACGAAGAGCTGGCCCACCTCGGATTCCTCTGCTACTTCCCTCATCACGGGGTAGGAGCTGCTGCTGGGCCGCGCGCTGGTGCGCGGAGCGGTGACGCGGACGCGCGGGGGTGGAGTGTCCGGCGTGGGATTTGTCCGATCATCCGTCCCGTCATCCGACAGAGGAGTTGGCGGGGCATCCGACGCGCCGTCGGCCGGGTTACGTCGGACAAATCTCGGCGTGGACTTCGGGCTCGGAAACTCCCCTGGAAGGCACATCCGCGCCCTTACTGGCCGGGCCGGAGGCGGGTGGCTTCGAGCTTTTCCCGGACGTCGGGAAGGTGTCGGCGGCTGACGGGCAGTTCTGCGTCGCCCACCAGCAGGCTGGCCCGGCCGGCACTGATGCGGACCTGCCGGACCTGGTCCATGGCGACGAGGTAGGAGCGGTGGGTGCGGAGGAATCCGGCGTCGGCCCACTGGCGTTCGAGGTCGTTGAGTGGGATACGGATCAGGTAGCTCGCCTCCGCGGTATGGAGCCGTGCGTAATCACCCTGGGCCTGGACGTAGCGGATCTCGTCGCGGCGGATCATTCGGCTGATACCACCCTGGTCCACGGTGATGACCTCCGGAGCGGCGGTGACACCCTCCATCAGCTCACAGATGCGCCGCACGGATTCGGCGAGCCGCTCCACCCGCACCGGTTTGAGGAGGTAGTCCACCGCCCGCAGCTCGAATGCCTCCAGCGCGCGGTCCTCATCGGCGGTGACGAAGACGACGGCGGGTGGCCGGCTGAAGCGTGAGATTACCCGGGCGATGTCAAGACCGGAAAGGGACGGCATGTGGATATCGAGGAACAGGGCGTCGACGTCATGCATCTCGAGCGCCCGCAATGCTTCAGCACCGCTCGAGGCACGGTGGATGGTTCGGATCCGGGGATCCCGGGAGAGCAGGAAAGCCAGTTCCTCCACTGCGGGGAGCTCATCATCGGCGATGACAACATTGACCATGGTTACTAGGTTACGTCCCTCAGGCCTGGTGATCCGGCTGCGACTTGGGCACCCGCATGGTGATCAGCGTTCCGGCCCCGGGCGCTGTGTCGATGATCAGCCCGTGGTCGTCGCCGTAGACCTGGCGCAATCGCGAATCGACGTTCCGCAGGCCCACATGGACGCCCTCGGTATGGCCCGCCAGCACCAGGCGGAGGTGGTCGGGGTCGATGCCGACGCCGTCGTCCTCGATGGTCACCTCGGCGAAGGCGCCGGCGTCATGCGCGGTGATCGTGATGTGCCCGGTGCCGTCCGTCGAATCGAGCCCGTGGCGCACCGCGTTCTCGACCAGGGGCTGGAGGCTGAGGAACGGGATCACCGTACTCAGCACTTCGGGGCCGATCTCGAGTTTCACCTTGAGCCGCTCGCCGAAGCGGGCCCGCTCGAGCAGCAGGTAGCGGTCGATGCTCTTCAGTTCCTCGGCAACGGTGGTGAAGTCGCCGTGCCTGCGGAACGAGTAGCGCGTGAAGTCGGCGAATTCGACAACGAGTTCCCGGGCCCGCGCGGGGTCGGTGTTGATGAACGAGGCGATGGCGTTCAGCGAGTTGTAGATGAAGTGCGGGCTGATCTGTGCGCGCAGGGCACGAACCTCGGCTTCGGCGAGGAGGCGCCTTGATGAGGCGAGCTCGGCCAGTTCCACCTGGGTGGACACCCAGCCGGCAAGTTCGTTGGTGGCCCGGACCAGGCCGGCGTTGACGTCCGGAGCAAAAGCACCGACCGTCCCGATGATGCGCTGGTCCACGCGCACCGGAGCGACGACGAGCTCGCCGCCGCCGGGAACGCCCGCCTCGTCGAGCTGTGCGCTGCGGAAAATCTGGGTGCGTCCGCTGTCCAGCACCCGCTGGATCAGCAGCATGACGGTGGGCGGCAGGGAGCGGTTCCCGTCGGAGGCGAGTACGGCGGCGTCGTCGGTCATGACCAGCGTGTCGCATCGCAGCAGGCCCCGCAGATGACGGCTGGCCTTTGCGGCGCCGGACGCAGTAAGACCCTCCCTCAGATGTTCGGAAGCAAGCGCCGCGGTGTGGAGCGTGGCATAGGTGGCGCGGTCGGCGTCCGAGCCGAGGTCACGCGAGGAGCGTGACAAGCGGAACCCGAGGGCGGCAACGACGGCGATGGTGATGACGACGACGGCGCAGACCAGGGCGGTATCGACGGCGGCGCTGAACATGCCCCAAGACTAGCGGCCGGGCGCGGGACCGCAGGCCGGCACGGCTCGGAACGGATCGCGAAGGGCGATCCTGCCGGGCGCCGAGGCTGCATGTGCAGGGGCTACATGTCCGGAGTGCCGTCGTCGCCCGGGAGGAATGCCTCGCTGTTCGTGACCGGCATCGGGTGCCGGGGCTGCATGTCCGGAGTGCCGTCGTCGCCCGGGAGGAATGCCCTGCAGTTCGTCACGGGCATCGAGTGCCGCCCCGTTCACCGCACGCCGCTACCGTTCACCGCACTTCGGGACGCATTCGGCGATCCGCCCTGCGGCGGAACTGGGAAACGCGCCCCTGAAGCAGCACAGTGATGGGAGTCACACCAACGTGCCGACACCTGCCTGGCGACGAAAGCCGGCTGCGGTGAGGGTGATGGCCCTAATTGGAGGAGGAACAATGGGTTCGCACCCAGTTGAACCGGCTGCTGGATCACCAGAGGCCGTGGACTTCACGGAAGTCCAGCAGACCGAGCAGTTCCAGGAGCTGCGCAAGCGCCACCGGAGCTTCGTGTTTCCCATGGCAGTGGTTTTCCTGCTCTGGTACTTCGCCTACGTGCTCCTTGCCGATTACGCGCATGAGTTCATGGCCACGCCCGTGTGGGGCAACATCAATATCGGGATCATCCTGGGTCTGCTGCAGTTCGTCAGCACCTTCGGTATCACCATGTGGTACGTCAGCTATGCCAACAAGCGGCTCGACCCGATCGCGGCGAACATCCGGCATGAACTCGAAGAAGCAGCCCCCGAAGCTTTCAGTGATCCAACAGGCGGGAAGAAATGATCAATACAGTAAGTGCGGGCATCCGTCTGCCGATGCAGACCGCCGAGTCGACCCAGGTGGGCGAGCCGTGGCTGAACATCACCATCTTCGGCCTGTTCGTGGCGATCACGCTGGTGATCGTGCTTCGGGCAAGCCGCAACAACAAGACGGCAGCCGACTACTACGCCGCGGGGCGCTCCTTCACCGGACCGCAGAACGGCACGGCAATTGCCGGCGATTATCTTTCGGCGGCTTCCTTCCTCGGAATCGTCGGCGCGATCGCCATCAACGGCTACGACGGCTTCCTCTACTCCATCGGGTTCCTGGTGGCCTGGCTGGTAGCCCTCCTGCTGGTCGCCGAACTCCTGAGGAACACCGGTAAGTTCACGATGGCGGATGTACTCTCCTTCCGCCTGAAGCAGCGTCCAGTGCGGATCGCGGCCGCCATCACCACGCTTGCCGTCTGCTTCTTCTACCTTCTTGCGCAGATGGCCGGTGCGGGCGGACTCGTCTCGCTCCTGCTCGGCATCAATGACCGCGTAGGTCAGTCCGTCGTGATTACGGTGGTGGGCGTGCTGATGATCATGTACGTACTCATCGGCGGAATGAAGGGCACCACCTGGGTGCAGATCATCAAGGCCTGCCTGCTCATTGCCGGCGCCTTCATCATGACCATCTGGGTGCTGGCTCTTCACAACTTCAATCTCTCCACCCTGCTGGGGGCCGCAATCGAAACCTCCGGTAACGCAGCCATCACCAGCCCTGGCCTGCAGTACGGCGTCAATGCCATCACGAGGCTCGACTTCCTGTCCCTCGCCCTCGCGCTGGTCCTCGGAACCGCCGCCCTCCCGCACGTACTCATGCGCTTCTACACGGTTCCCACGGCGAAGGAAGCACGGCGTTCAGTTGTATGGGCCATCTGGCTCATCGGCGCGTTCTACCTCTTCACCCTGGTTCTTGGTTACGGTGCCAGCGCGCTGATCGGTGCAGACCGCATCGCTGCGGCTCCGGGCGGCGTCAACTCCGCAGCACCGCTACTCGCCTTTGAACTGGGTGGTTCGCTGCTCCTCGGACTGATCTCGGCAGTTGCCTTCGCGACCATCCTCGCGGTGGTGGCGGGTCTGACCATCACGGCTGCCGCATCCTTCGCCCACGACATCTACGCCAATGTCATCCGCCGCGGCAAGGTGGACCCCGACGGCGAGGTCAAGGTCGCGCGCCGCACCGTCGTCGTGATCGGCCTGCTGTCGATCCTCGGCGGCATCGGTGCGCAGGGGCAGAACGTTGCCTTCCTGGTGGCGCTTGCGTTCGCCGTTGCGGCCAGTGCCAACCTGCCCACCATCCTCTACTCACTGTTCTGGAAGAAGTTCAACACCCAGGGCGCCGTGTGGAGCATGTACGGGGGACTCGGCTCGGCGATCCTGCTCATCGCGCTTTCACCGGTGGTGTCCGGCGGCGAGAAATCGATGATCCAGGGCGCGGATTTCTCGATCTTCCCGCTCGCCAACCCCGGTATCGTATCGATTCCGTTGGCCTTCTTCCTCGGCTGGCTCGGCACCGTTCTGTCGAAGACCACCGAGGACCCGATGAAGCAGGCAGAGATGGAAGTGCGGTCGCTGACCGGAGTCGGTGCCGAGAAGGCCACCGACCACTAGGCCGCGTACTTCAGGCACACTGCAGCACGAATAGCCCGGCTCCCGACTTCGGGGGCCGGGCTATTCGCTGTTGCAGCATGACTGTTGCGGAACTGTCTTCTGCGGAGCAGCTCTCCGGTCGAGCAGAGAACGGCCGTAGCGACACACCGCGTGCGGCGCGCGGCCGTAACGCTGTACCGCCTCCTTGACGCCTGGCGGCACTGCGCTCCGCGCTCGGCTGCACTGCGCTTCACAACGCCGGGCGGGGACCCCGGGCCAGCAACGGCTCCACACGGAAGGGGACCAGTTCGCCCATGGCAAGGGAGGTGTCGCACCGTTCCACGCCGTCGCAGGCAAGGATTTTTCCATTGATCCGGAAGAGGTCCTCAGCGTCCGCAGACACCACGCGCACCAGGATGTCGGCCTGGCCGGTGATGCCGAAAGCTTCGATGACTTCCGGGATCTCGCTGATGTTCTGCGTGATGGCAGCGAGTTTCTGCTGCTGGACATGCACGTGGATGAAGGCCGTCAGGGGATAACCGAGTGATGCCGTGTTGATCCGCCGCTCGAAGGAGAGGAACACCGACTTCTTCTCGAGCTGCGCCATGCGCGCCTGCACTGTGTTGCGGGAAAGCCCGAGCTTCTCGGCAAGGGCGACCACCGTCCGCCGCGGGTCTTTGGCCAGGGCCAGAAGCAGGCGGGTGTCAGTGCCGTCGAGGGGTTGCATACTGCACAACGTTAGCACGGGCTGGACCCGCGAAATAGGGCATATTGCTCAGTGAATGAAGAAACGGTTGTGCTGACTGTCTTCTGTGAGTAGGGTCACACTAACTTCAGGTAAAGGTGCCTGACGTTCTTTCCGGACGCGTCGTGCTGGCCGGAAGAGAAGCTGCAGTGGAAGGTGCGTGCGATTGTGGCCCTGAGTGAAACGAGTGATACCAGTGCCCGGCAGGGCGCCGCGGACAGTGTAGACGGCACCGATCTGATCCAGCTCATCGACGCCCTGGGAACCCGGCACCCGAACCCCCATTACGATCCCCTGGTGGCCGACATCGACGGCGCGGCACTGCAGGCGCTGTATGAGGACATGGTGGTGGTGCGGCGCATCGATGCCGAGGCCACCGCCCTGCAGCGTCAGGGCGAGTTGGCCCTGTGGCCGCCGCTCCTCGGTCAGGAAGCCGCGCAGATCGGTTCCGGCCGGGCGCTGCGCCAGGACGATTTCGTTTTCTCGAGCTACCGCGAGAATGCGGTGGCGTATTGCAGAGGAGTGGACCTCACCGATCTGCTCCGGGTATGGCGGGGCAATGCGTCGTCGGGCTGGGACCCCTATGCCATCAACATGGCCACACCCCAGGTGATCATCGGAGCCCAGACGCTGCATGCGACCGGCTATGCGATGGGCATCCTGAACGACGGCGCCGATTCGGTGGCCGTCACCTACTTCGGTGACGGGGCCACGAGCCAGGGCGATGTTAATGAAGCCCTGGTCTTCGCCGCCAGTTACCAGGCCCCTGTGGTGTTCTTCTGCCAGAACAACCACTGGGCTATCTCCGAGCCGGTGGGCCTCCAGGCCCACGTTCCCATCGCCAATCGGGCCCCCGGCTTCGGCATCCCTTCCGTCAGGGTGGACGGCAACGACGTCCTGGCGTGCCTCGCCGTCACCCGTGAAGCACTGATCCGGGCGCGCTCGGGTGGGGGGCCCACCTTCATCGAGGCCGTCACCTACCGGATGGGTCCGCACACCACAGCCGACGATCCGTCCCGCTACCGGGATCCGAACGAGCTCGAGGACTGGGCGGCGAAGGATCCCCTGGCACGGATCGCGGCGCTGCTCGATTCGATGGACCTCCTGGACGCCGCCTACGCCGACACGGTGAAGGCGAAGGCCGACGGCGTCGCCGCGGAGCTGCGGGCGGGGTGCCTCGGCATGGCGGAGCCGGCGCCCACCGATGTCTTCCAACATGTCTACAGCGCACCGAACTCCTGGCTCGACCGGCAGCAGGACCACTATGAGCGGTACCTCCTCTCATTCGGCAACGGAACCACCACGGAAGGGGCCTCCTGATGTCCACGATGACTTTCGGCCGCGCGATCAACGCGGGGCTGCGCCGCGCCATGGACAACGATCCCAAGGTCATCCTGATGGGGGAGGACATCGGGAAGCTGGGAGGTGTCTTCCGGATCACCGACGGACTCCAGAAGGACTTCGGTCCGCACCGAGTGCTCGACAGCCCCCTGGCGGAAGCCGGCATCATGGGCACCGCAGTGGGCATGGCGTACCGGGGCTATCGTCCCGTGGTCGAGATCCAGTTCGACGGCTTCATCTACCCGGCTTTCGACCAGATAGTCTGCCAGGTCGCGAAGATCCACTACCGCACGCAGGGTGCCGTCAAGATGCCCATCACCATCCGGGTGCCCTTCGGGGGCGGCATCGGGTCCCCCGAGCACCACTCGGAATCACCGGAGGCCTACTTCACCCACACGTCGGGACTCCGGGTGGTCAGTGTCTCGAATCCGCAGGATGCCTACACCGTGATCCAGCAGGCCATTGCGAGCGATGATCCGGTGCTGTACTTCGAGCCGAAGCGCCGCTACCACACCAAGGGCGAGGTGGACGAGGGCGTGGACCCGTCGTCGTCGGACATGGGTGCGGCCCGCGTGGTGACCGAGGGGAGCGATGTCACGCTGGTCACCTATGGACCCCTGGTGCCGACGGCGCGGGACGCGGCGATCGCGGCGTCCGACGACGGCGTCTCGGTGGAAGTCATCGACCTGCGCTCACTCGCGCCGATCGACTTCGCCACAGTGGAGGCCTCCGTCCGGAAGACCGGACGCCTGGTGATCACGCATGAGGCTGCGCAGTCCGGCGGGCTGGGCGCGGAGATCGCCGCGAGCATCACCGAGCGCTGCTTCTACCATCTTGAGCATGCGCCGGTGCGCGTGACGGGGTTCGACATCCCCTACCCGTATTCGAAGCTCGAATTCCACCATCTGCCCGACCTCGACCGGATCCTCGACGGCGTGGACCGCGCGCTGGGCCGGCGCAACTCACTGAGCGGACTTGAAAGGTAGTGCCGGGCATGATCAAGGAGTTCCGCCTTCCCGACCTCGGCGAGGGCCTCACCGAGTCGGAGATCGTCAGCTGGCATGTGGCTGTCGGCGACACCGTCGAACTGAACCAGGTGATCGCCGACGTCGAAACCGCCAAGGCCGTGGTGGAACTGCCATCGCCCTATGCCGGTGTTATCGCACGGCTTCACGAGCAACCGGGCACGGTGGTGGAAGTGGGGTCCACCATTGTGTCCTTCGACATCCCGGCTGACGGGGAAACCGCCGATCCCCCCGAGCGTCGTGAACCGAACCTGGTGGGTTATGGTGCAGCCGTCGAGAAGGGCGGCAGGCCGCAGCGCAGGGTGAGGGAGTTCGCTCCGGAAAGCAGCAGTCCCGCGGTGGAGCGGCCGGCGTCAGTGGTGCAGCCGGCGTCGGCGGAGTGGCCGGCGGAGCAGGAGGGCGGGCGACCGGCTCCTGTGCC
>NZ_KI914778.1:19944-31449 GCF_000520535.1 Arthrobacter sp. H41 | reverse complement strand
ACCGGCTCCTGTGCCCGCGCAAGCCGCGCCGGTAGCGGTGCCGCCTGCCGCGGCCGTGGTCCCGGTATCAGCGCCATCGGCATCAACGCCATCGGTTCCGGCTCAAGCAGCGCCTACCGCGCCGTCGGTTGAAGCACCGGGTGAACGGCCCCGATCGACACCTCCCGTGCGGAAGCTCGCGCGCGATCTCGGGATTGTGCTTGATTCGGTGGACGGTACAGGCCCTGGTCGACTGATCACCCGTGAGGATGTCCTCGACGCCCTTGCGGCACGGGACGGCTCTGCAGCAGGAACCGTCGACTCCGGACCGCGTGCATCGGAAGGTGTCGTCGAAAGCGACGCGCCGGCCGGAAGGAATCCGGTGCAGGTGCGCGGCGAGACGCGGATTCCGATCAAGGGTGTCCGCAAGCACACGGCGGCCGCGATGGTGGCGAGTGCCTTCACCGCCCCGCATGTGACGGAGTTCCTGACCGTGGACGTCACGCCCACCATGGAGTTGATCGGCAGGCTGAAGGCATTACGCGCCTTCGCAGATGCCCGGATCACACCGCTCACAATCGTTGCCAAGGCTGTGTGTATCGCCGTCCGCCGTCAACCGTCGCTCAATTCGTTCTGGGATGGTGCCGCCAACGAGATTGTGCAGTACTCCGCAGTGAACCTTGGCATCGCGGCAGCCACACCCCGTGGGCTGCTGGTTCCCAACATCAAGGACGCCGGGGAACTGTCCCTCCTCGAACTGTCTGTCGCACTGAAGGCACTCACCGAGACCGCCCGCTCGGGAAGGACCAGCCCGGCCGACCTGACCGGCGGCACGCTGTCCATCACGAACATCGGAGTCTTCGGCATCGATGCTGGTACGCCGATCCTCAACCCCGGTGAAGCGGCAATTCTCGCGGTGGGTGCGGTGCGTCGTGCGCCGTGGGAGTACGAGGACCAGGTTGCCCTGAGGTCGGTGATGACGCTGAGCCTGTCCTTCGACCATCGCCTGGTCGACGGGGAACAGGGCTCGCGGTTCCTCGCGGACATCGGCACCATCCTGTCGGACCCGGGGATGGTCCTGACGATGGTCTAATGACTGGCTGCTGGATGCGGTCGCCCTCCGGGCACCTGACAAGCTCATTCCCGGGCTGTGTCCAGCCTCGCAGGAATAAATGGGGAGGCGCTCGAGCGCTTACCCACCGAACCCGGTTGATGTTTCCTTTCTGCTGCTGTTCTTATGTTGTTGAGTGGGTGGTTCCGGGCAGTTGTAGTGTCTTGGCTACCCAGGGGTGGTGGGTATGGCTGTTGCTGCTGTGCCGGGCGCTTGTCGACACGGCTTCGTAGGATTGGCCGTTTGCCGTTCCCGTGATGACCCGACCGCTGATTGAGAGACGCGTTGATTCTCGCTGGATAAGGACACGACGGCGCGGTTATCTGCTGGGCTCTTACTGGAGATGACGAGATGATTGGAGGCTGTAATGGCGCAGCTGTGGGCTGGTGTAGATGCTGGTAAAACACATCACCATTGCGTGGTGATCGACACGGACGGTACCCGTTTGTATTCGCAACGGGTTGCCAACGATGAGGGTGCGCTGCTGGATCTCATCGCGAATGTCGCTGGCCTCACCAGGGGATTGGGCGAGGGGTGGTGTGGGCGGTGGATTTGGACCATGGGGGAGCGGCGTTGCTGATTGCCCTGCTGGCCGCCCATGGTCAGCGCCTGCTTTACATTCCGGGTCCTACTGTTCATCACGCATCCAAGACGTACGGCGGTGATGGGAAGACCGACGCGAAGGACGCGATGGCGATCGCTGATCAGGCGCGGATGCGCAGGGATCCGCAGCCACGGCGGGTGGGACATGACAGCGTTCGACAGCGCTGAAGGGCAACTCCCTTACCCCGGCCATCATCTGTCTCGCTCGGCGCCGCCTCAAGGTCCTTTTGGCAATGCTCGGCGACGACGCCACCTACATCCCGCTCCCCGCGTCGGCACCACCGCTGGGAGCCTGACAAGCAGACTCGGCGCGGCGGAAGGGGTCATCCTTGGCGCGGGAGACTGCTCTGCCCAAATCTTCGTTAGGTGGAACATCGAAAACGTGCATCGCTTACCCGTCAGGTGTGGAGGTGGAAAATACCTGGTGCCCAAGTGTCTGCAGGTGTATAACATATGTCCCAGAGCTGGATGATTCGGGGTGAAGTGAGTCCCGGAAAGTAGGCTCTTCGTCTTTTGGTGTGGTGAGGAGACCGAGGCTGGTGGACGACCGCCTCGATGCGGGAATTTATGGGCGTGCCGTCTGGCTGACGTTGGCCGGATGGGCGGTGGGGCTCGTCGTGACCGGCCTCGTGCTGTGGAGCCCCGTCGTGCTCTTCGGGTACCGGAGTCCGTCTCTGCACCTGGTGGTGGACTCGGTTGATTCGTGTGTGGCCTTGCTGGTGGCGTATTTACTGTACGGGCGGTTTGTGCGACGCCGTAGGCTGCAGGACCTGTTGCTCGCTCAAAGCCTCGTGCTCTTGGCGGTCGCCGGGGCTGGTCTGTCATGGATGAGTCAGTCCTTGAGCGAAGATCGCGACGGAACCTTCGATGTCTGGTTGCCCCTGACGCTAAGGCTTATCGGTGCGGTCCTTATCACGTCCGCCGCGCTGGTAAGCCCGGCCCGCCAAGTGTCCTTAAAATCGGGGTGGTGGGTGCTGGCCGTGCCCGTGGTGGTCGTCGTCGTGACGTCCTCGGTGATGTGGGGAGGACGATTTCTACTGCCCCTAGCTTTCGGCCAGTCTCTGGACGCGGCCACGCAACCTACTCTGCTTGCTGTCCATCCCCTGTTTCTGATCGCCCAAGGGGCCGCGGCGCTGTGCTTCTTGGTCGCGTCGATTGTCTTTACCAAGCGCGCGGCTGATCACTCTGACCCGCTGCTGTGTTGGATAGGCCCGGCTTGCGCCCTGGGTGCCTTCGCCCGCGTCAACTACGCTCTGTTCCCCTCGCTGTATACAGACTGGTTCTACACCGGTGACTTGTTGCGGACCGGCTTCTACCTGCTGCTCCTGATGGGGGCCAGCCGTGAGATCAAGCAGTACTGGGACGCCTACTCCCGGGTGGCCGTGCTTGAGGATCGGCGGCGGCTCGCGCGAGAGTTGCACGATGGGGTTATCCAGGAGCTCGCGCTGCTGCGGATGGAAGGCTCTTCTCTTCCTCCCGGACTACAGGCGAGGGGCCAGATCCTCGCAAGCTGCGATCGGGCGCTGGATGAGGCTCGTTCTGCGGTTCAGGCCCTCGATCGTGGCGGGGACGAGACTCTGGGGCTTGTCCTGCACCGGACGGCGCGGGAGCTGTCCCAGAGGTACCGAGTCCGCTTGGAGGTTGAGGTTGATGACTCCGTCGAATCCAGCGTCGAGCAGCAGCACGCGCTGGTTCGGATCACTCGCGAAGCGGTGGCCAACGCAGTTCACCATGGCCGGGCCGATCAGCTGCGCGTTCGTTTGAGCAGGGACGGGGACCGGCGGTGCCTGATCGTTCAGGACGACGGAACGGGTTTCGACGTCGCTAGTGCCACGGGCGTCGCCGCGGGCTATGGTTTGATCAGCATGCGGGAGCGCGCCCGGGCCTTGCCCGGATCCCTTGACGTAACATCGCGCTCGGGAGAAGGAAGCGTGGTGACGGTGATGTGGTAGATCAGCACCGGCTTCGGGTTGTGATGGCCGATGACCATGCCTGGATCCGCGCGAGAGTTCGCCAGACGCTGGAAGCGGATGGCTGGGACGTGTGCGGGGAGGGCGCCTCCGCCGAGGAAGCAATTCAGCTCGCTATGGAGCATCGTCCCGACGTGCTGTTGCTCGACATCAACATGCCCGGCAACGGAATTCACGCCGCTCAGCAGATCAGCAGAATGTTGCCCGAGGCCGCCGTAGTGATGCTCACCCAGTCCGCTGACGACGAGGATCTCTTCGACTCCCTGCGGGCGGGAGCCTCTGGGTACCTGCTCAAGAGCACGGACCCCGCAACCCTCGCCGATGTGCTGCGCGGGGTACTCTCCGGAGAGGCGGCGATGTCCCCCGCGCTCGTCACGCGCATCCTGCAGGAGTTTAGAGCGCCCAGCCGAAAAGTCTTGCCTCGTAAGTCGGCGGCTGCCGCCAAGTTGAGTCCGCGCGAGGGGGAGGTCATGGAACTCCTCGCCCAGGGGTTGTCTACCGAAGATGTCGCCCACAAGCTCTTCGTCTCCCCGACCACGGTCCGTGTCCATGTCTCGACGGTCCTGCGCAAACTTCGGGTAAAGGACAGAAAGAGCGCTTTCCACGTGCTGAAGGAGTAGTGAGGGGTGCCGCAGCCACCGGCTACGGCATCCCTCACCCGCCGGTCGTTCACTCACACATCAGAACAACTACCTCTGAGCGACTGGCACGTTATTCTGCGTGGCCGTCAATGCCGACGTGCAGGACACGGTCACGGGGTCACCGGGCGTCGTGAGATCCCAGTTAGTGGGGCAAGAGCTCAGCATATTCCCCTCGTGGTCGAGGTCTTTGTAACATCCCCCGCATATCCCGGAAAGTTGAATCCGGTTAATTGCTTTTTGCTACCCCGGAGAACGGCAGATACGACGCTGGTCGTGCTGGTTGTCGTGGTCAGTTCGCGTTGATGCATCGTCTGGTTCTTGTACTGGGTGTTACCCACTTTCGGGTGCTCCATGCTGTCGGGCCTGTCCTGCCTGCCCCCGCGATTGCAGGCTTCCTGTCTATTCCTGGCCGCAATCGGCGTTTAGGCATTTGAACGCACGCAGACGGTTTCACCGTCCCGTTTCGCCGTAGCCTTAACTCATTACGGTGTGCCGGCTGCCACACAGGGGACTAGAACCCAGACCACTGCAGCACACCTGCAGGAATGCTTCCGTCACTGCTGATCTGCTTGCACGGCAGGGTTACTCGCGTTGAATGACCATCGTTGCGCGGACTTTTCAAGCCTCTACTCCAAACAGCACGCCCCAACGGGCCTGAACGAGGGAACACCATGAGCAAGAAAGTTTGGGCTCGCGTCGCAGCCGGGCCCACCGCGCCAATGACGACGCAAACGAGCCGTTCGACCGGTAGGAAGCCCCTTCGGCGTTCAGTTTTCAAGGCCGCGGCCGCCTTTGCCGCCACCGGAAGCCTGCTTCTGGCAAGTGCGGGCGTAGTTCACCCGGACATCATTAAACATACGGACAGTGTGGACGCGGTCGCCAAAGTCATGCCCCTCAATGCTGGTGGACCGGCTGGAACCACCACACTGGTGGTAATTACGGCAAACGACGACGGTAAGAACGGGTGCAATCTCACCGGCTCTCGTACTCTCCAGTTGAACCTCGTTTCCAGCAACCCGTCGGTGGCAACTGTCTCGCCAGGCAGCGTCACTTTCACTTCGTGCGGGGATCTGAAAACCCTGACCGTTACCCCAGTGGGTGCCGGAGACACCACTGTCACCGCAACTGTGGCGCCGGGAGGCAACACGACGGAAGGTACGTTCAACCTCGCGCCGGCGGCATTCGCGGTCAAGGTAGCACCCGCCGCCCCGGCGAACACCGCCCCTACCCTGAGGATCACCGGCGTTGAACCCACAGACTCCTACAACAAGGGGGCAGTCCCGGCCGCGGTCTGTGAGATAACCGACGCGGAAGACGGGCCCAGCACCAAGCCGGCTACGCTCGGCCCCATCACCGGACCTGACAGCGGCACTGGGATCGGCTCCCAGACTGCAAGTTGCAGCTACACGGACAAGGGAGGGCTTACCGCCGTCAGCGACGTGACCTACACCATCACCGATCCGACGCCCCCGGCAATCACCTACACCCTAAACCCCGCTGCTGCGGACGGGCTTGCAGGCTGGTACAAGAACAATGTGGCACTCACCTGGACCGTCACGGAACCGGACTCGCCAACCACGCTTTCCAAGCAGGGCTGCGTAGACGCGACCATAAGCGCGGATCAGCAGGCGCAGGAGTACACCTGCTCAGCAACAAGTGGGGGCGGCAGCGCGGGCCCGGTCACCGTGTCCGTGAAGAAGGACGGGACAGCGCCCACCGTCAGCTACACCAGCCCCGCAGGAACACTCGGCAGCAACGGCTGGTACACCTCCGATGTGACAGCAACGTTTACGGCGACGGACGCGACGTCCGGCCCGGCCCCGGCCACGCAGACGAAGCTTTCGGAAGGCGAGGGTGCTGCAGTCCAGGTGGATAGCCCTGAATTCAGGGACGTGGCGGGCAATATCACCGCAGCCGGCGCAGCTTCGGCCACCTATAAGATCGACAAAACGGACCCCACCGCCACCTTCAACTCCACAGTGGCCACTGGCTACTTCGGTTCGATTGCTGCGCAGCCCACCTGCACGGCAACAGACGCACTCTCCGGCCCAGCAAGTTGCGTTGTCACCGGCTACAGTAAAGCCGTTGGTACGCACACTCTCACCGCCACCGCCACCGACATGGCAGGTAACACCAAAACTGCCACACAGGAGTACACCGTGCACTCCTGGGAAGCCAAGGGCTTCTATCAACCTGTGGATATGGGCGGCATGTTGAACACCGTCAAGGGTGGCAGCACGGTACCCATCAAGTTCGAGTTGTTTGCAGGATCGACAGAGCTTACCGACCCCAGCCAGATGTCATTCTCAATGGGCAAGACGGCGTGCTCGCCAACTGCCCCTAGCGACGACATCGAGACCCTTGCGGCGGCCGGCAGCACATCCTTGCGGTATGACGCTACCGCCGGTCACTTCATCTACAACTGGAAGACCCCGACTGGCGCCGGCACCTGCTACGCCCTCACTATGAAAGCGGCCGACGGCACCACCATCAGTGCCCACTTCAAACTGAAGTAACGCCCCTAACAACAGCCACAATGCAAGGAGCCCGGCCATACGACCGGGCTCCTTCGTGCTGTGTGGGTAATAGGGCGCACAACGCTTCACAGGCTGATGGCGCCAATGCCCCGGGTGTCGCCCATGTATCGGTCTGTGAAAGAGTTGATCGGAGCAACTCTAATGCGCGGGGTGAAGCGCCTCCAGCGCAAGCACAATCGGGGCAGGAAGTGGGGATCGGTAGCACCGGAGGCCTCCGCCCAGGCCGACGGACTCTCGAGGAAAAGAGGATCCGGCCCTATAGATTTCCTTGTTGCAGGGAGACACAAGAAAACGGGAGTGAGAGCCGGTAGCGTAGCTCCCACTCCCACCTTTCTAATCACCATGCCCGCGGTTGCTGGTGGGTGTGGGTTTTCGGGCTTCCCCTGATTTTCGCTGGCGCTCCAACCCGGCACAGTGGTCCTGCGCTCCGCTCCGGCCTGTAGCTGGCTGCTCCTTCGTCGCACCCGGGATTCTTTCCTTTTTCGCTGCTTGTCCTACTGCAGTTCGAGGATCAGTTCCCGAACGACGGCGCCGCGGGCGCTTGCGAAGCCCTGCGTCTCGCCCACGTGCTTGAAGCCCCACCGCTCGAGGATGCGGATCGAGTTCACGTTGTCCACGACCGCGCGGGCACGCAGGGGTCGCTCGGTCACTTCCTCCAAAAACTGCCCCACCGCCGCTGTCGTGATGCCCTGTCCCCAGCAAGCCTTGTCGATCCAGTAGCTGATCTCCGGGACGTCGCCGTCGTGGTAGGCAAGGATGCTGCCCACTACGCGGCCGTCGGAGAGGATGGTGCGGACCGTGATCTTCCGGTCGTTCAGGATGTCCTGCCAATGGTGGTCGAAGACACCGCGGTCGGCCGGGTTCTTTGCAGCGAATGCGGCCATGTGGTTTGCGCTGGGATCCAGCTGGTGGGAGAAGAATTCATCAAGGTCGGCAGATTCGACGGGGCGAAGCTCAATCACGGCGGAACTCAATTCGGTAATGGTCACGGTCTAGGGAAACAGCCTACTAGGTGTACTGAGTGCAGTTGGGTCGGCACGACAGGGCAGGGACCTCATCATCGTCAGACCCCCACGGCGGCCCACGCCATGTCTTCCAGCAGCCCGCGCAGTCCGGAGAGGTCGGGGATTGCCCTGCCGGCATGGGTGGTGTGGGGAGTCGAGTTGATGAGCCCGAACACGGCGTGTGCCTTCCGCCGCAACCGGACGCGATCGGCGTCCGGGAACAGCTCGGCGAGGATGTCCACCCAGACCTCGAGGTAACGGCGCTGGAGGGACCGCACCAGCTGCTCGTCCTCACGCGGAAGACTGCTGAGATCGCGGTCCTGGACCCGGATCACGTTGGCTTTCGAAAGGGCGAAGTCCACCTGGAACCGAATCAGGTCCATGAGTGCCGCTTCGGGATCCGTCGATGCCGCGACCACTGCGAGGCTGCCTTCCAGGAGGTCCTCGCTGACGCCGGTCAGGAGCGCGGACAGCACAGCGGGTTTGCCGCTGAAGTGCCGGTAGACGGCGGGTCCGCTCACCCCGGCGGCCGAACCGAGGTCTTCGATGGAGACCCCGTTGTATCCGCGCTCGGCGAACAGCTGCGCCGCTGCGTCGAGCAGAGCCGCACGACGGGAGGCCTTGGCGATGCTCCGGCCGGTCAGGCGGTCTTCAACGGGCAGAACTTCCATGGGATCCTTCGCTTCTTGCACGGGAATGCTCCCATTGTGGTGGACACCACGGTTAATAGCCACTAACCTAAATTCGGTTAGCGTCTGCTAACTGAAGCTATCGCGAGGATATTGGTCGATGGAGACACTGGCGTCCAAGGTCAATACCACCTCCCCGGAGTTCGTGGAGAACGATCAGGCCCAGCAGGCCCTGGTCGGTGAGCTGCGCGGACGGCTGGCGGAGGCGGCGCTTGGCGGCCCCGAGCGCTCGCGGGAGCGCCACGTCGCCCGCGGGAAGCTGCTGCCGCGCGAGCGGATCGACCAACTGCTCGACGACGGCAGCCCGTTCCTCGAGATCGCGCCGCTCGCCGCACACGAACTGTACGACGGCGAGTGCCCCGGCGCCGGAGTCATCGCGGGAATCGGCCTGGTCCACAACCGGCATGTCCTCGTGATCTCGAATGACGCCACGGTCAAGGGCGGCACCTACTATCCGCTGACGGTGAAGAAGCACCTCCGGGCACAGGAGATCGCGCTGGAGAACAATCTGCCGTGTATCTACCTGGTGGACTCGGGCGGCGCCTACCTTCCGAAACAGGACGAGGTGTTTCCCGATCGGGACCACTTCGGCCGCATCTTCTTCAATCAGGCGCAGCTTTCCGCACGAAAGATTCCTCAGCTCGCCGCCGTGATGGGATCCTGCACCGCCGGTGGAGCCTACGTGCCTGCCATGAGCGATGAGACGGTGATCGTCCGGAACCAGGGCACCATCTTCCTCGGGGGGCCGCCGCTGGTGAAGGCGGCCATCGGGGAAATCGTGACCGCCGAGGAGCTCGGGGGCGGCGACGTCCACTCCCGGGTTTCGGGTGTGACGGACCACCTCGCGGAGAGCGACCAGCACGCGCTGGAGATCATCCGGGACATCGTCTCCACCCTGCCGGCCCCCGATCCTGCCTGGCGGCCCGTGGCCTCGGTGGCGCCGGCCCAGGATCCCGCCGAGCTGTACGGTGCTGTTCCGGTTGATGTCAACGCCTCCTACGACGTCCGCGAGGTCATCGCCCGCTTGGTGGACGGGAGCCTCTTCCACGAGTTCAAGCGGGAATACGGCACCACCCTCGTCACGGGCTTCGCGACACTCCACGGTCACCAGGTCGGGATCGTCGCGAACAACGGAGTCCTGTTCAGCGAATCGGCGCTCAAGGGCGCCCACTTCGTGGAGCTGTGCGACCAGCGCGGGATCCCGCTGATCTTCCTCCAGAACCTGTCCGGCTTCATGGTGGGCAAGGACTACGAGGCCGGAGGCATCGCCAAGAACGGCGCCAAAATGGTCACTGCAGTGGCAACATGCAGGGTGCCCAAGCTGACCGTCGTGATCGGTGGTTCATTCGGGGCCGGTAACTATTCGATGTGTGGACGCGCCTACTCGCCGCGGTTCCTCTGGATGTGGCCGGCGAGCAGGATCTCGGTGATGGGCGGGAACCAGGCCTCCGCGGTGCTTGGCACCGTCAAGCGGGACCAGCTCGAGGCCCGGGGCGAGGCATGGAGCGCCGACGACGAGGAAGCGTTCAAAGCACCGATCCGCGACCAGTACGAAGCACAGGGAAGCCCCTACTACTCGACGGCCCGCCTTTGGGACGACGGCATCATCGATCCGGCGGACACCCGCACGGTGCTCGGGCTGGCGCTCGATGTCTGCGCCAATTCACCCCTGCCCGAAACCTCCTTCGGCCTCTTTCGAATGTGACCCCCATGCACCCTGAATCAATGACCGGCAGCGTTCCTGCCAGCATCCCGTCCAGTATTCCTACCACCACGACGACGTCCAACTCACCCGTGTCCGGTGCGACGCAGCCAAGCCCGCCGGTGCCCGGTGCGACGATTTCCGGCTCGCCCTTTGCACAGCTGATGACGCCGTCCGCCCTCTTCGACACGGTCCTGGTGGCGAACCGTGGCGAGATCGCCTGCCGGATCATCCGCACCCTGCGGAGCCTCGGCATCCGGTCGGTCGCGGTCTACAGCGACGCCGACGCCGGGGCACGCCATGTCATCGAGGCGGACATCGCTGTCCGCATCGGGCCTGCGGCCCCCTCGGAAAGCTATCTCAACGGCGAGGCCATTCTCCGCGCCTGCCACAGGACCGGCGCGACGGCGGTGCATCCCGGCTACGGCTTCCTCAGCGAGAACGCGGCCTTCGCTGAGCGCCTCGCCGCCGCAGGAATCATCTTCATCGGCCCGCCGGTGCACGCCCTGAACGTGATGGGCGACAAGATCCGATCGAAGAACCACGTCGCCGGCCACGGCGTCCCCGTGGTGCCGGGCATCGCCGAGCCCGGACAGACCGACGAGCAGCTCATCCGCCAGGCCGCGCAGGTCGGATTTCCGCTGCTGATCAAACCGTCCGCAGGGGGCGGCGGCAAGGGAATGCATGCCGTGCATGCTCCTGAGGAGCTGCCCGGAGCGCTCGTTACCGCGCGGCGTGTCGCAGCTTCCGCCTTCGGGGATGACACGCTGTTCCTCGAACGCCTCGTCCTGACACCGCGCCACATCGAGGTGCAGGTCCTGGCGGATACCGCCGGCAACGTCATCCACCTCGGCGAACGCGAGTGTTCACTGCAGCGGCGCCACCAGAAAGTCATCGAGGAGGCGCCGTCCGTCCTTCTCGACGATGCCACGCGGAACCGCATCGGTGAAGCTGCCTGCAATGCTGCACGTAGCGTCGATTACGTGGGTGCGGGAACCGTCGAATTCCTGGTCTCGGATACCGCGCCCGACGAATTCTTCTTCATGGAGATGAACACTCGGCTTCAGGTGGAACATCCTGTGACCGAGATGGTGACCGGGGTGGACCTTGTCGAATGGCAGATCCGCATCGCCGCGGGGGAGGAACTCGCCCTCCGGCAGGAGGACGTGGTGCTCAGCGGCCATGCCGTCGAGGCGCGGGTGTATGCGGAGAGCCCGGAGGCCGGGTTCCTGCCGTCCACCGGGACCGTGCACCGGCTGGCCGAGCCGG
>NZ_KI914778.1:18830-19844 GCF_000520535.1 Arthrobacter sp. H41 | reverse complement strand
GGGGAGGGCATCCGCGTCGACAGCGCATTGGTCGAGGGATTCGTGGTACCGGCGGCCTATGATCCCATGGTCGCCAAGGTCATAGCCTGGGGATCGGATCGGACCGAGGCGCTCAACCGGCTCGACGCTGCGCTCGCCGGATCCGTAGTGCTGGGAGTGAGCACCAACATCGAGTACCTCCGCCTGCTCGTCAATGATCCGGATGTACGGGCAGGACGGCTGGACACCACCCTGATCGAGCGCAAGATGCCCAGCCTCTCGTTCCGGGGAATCACCGACGCCGAACTGGCCGTGGTAGCCGTTGTCCTTGCCGAGGATGATTTCACCGACGACGACTTCACCGGCCAGGGTGCTGCCGATCAGGGCCCGATCGATGCGAGCGCCTCCCGGGGGAGCAGGCTGCAGGGCTTTGCTACCCGTGCTGTCGACGGCGGCAGCGGGGCAGCCCGCGCTTTCGAGGTGTCCCCCTGGCAACGCCGCGACGGATTCCGTGCCGGAGTGAACCGCCCGAGGACGCTGAGCCTTGAGGTGTCCGCGGGTGATGTTCGGGAGATCGCACTCCAGCTGGTCGAATCCGGCCCCGCAGGGAAGGGGCATCTCAACCTCTCCTCGAACGGTGTCTCCCTGAACGGGCAATCCGCCTACGGAGTGACGCTGGAGGGGGGACAGGAATACCAGGTGAGCCTCGACGGCAGGGGCGGCGCCGTCGTCGACGGTGTGCGTATGCCGGTGACCCTGGTTCGACACGGCGACACGGTGTGGCTCGGCGCCGACGGCTGGTCCGTTCCGGTGAGGAAGCAGAGCCGCCGGGAACGGCTCGACGCCCAGCTCGCCCTCATCGCGCGGGCCGACGGCACCGTGGATCCGCAGGTCCGCAGCCCGATGCCGGGCACCGTGGTGTCGGTGTCGGTGCAGGACGGCGACACCGTCGAGGCAGGAACGGTTCTCCTCGCCGTCGAAGCGATGAAGATGGAGCACCAGCTCGCCGCCGCCGTAGCCGGCGTCGTTCATCTC
>NZ_KI914778.1:1768-18730 GCF_000520535.1 Arthrobacter sp. H41 | reverse complement strand
GCCGGCGTCGTTCATCTCAACCTCAAGCCCGGCGACCTCGTCAAAGCCGACCAGGTGGTCGCCACCATCCACGTTCCGGATGCCCTGCCGGTGAATGGACCAGATATGTCAACCTCAACAGCTAAGGAAGTGCCTGCATCATGAATTTCGAACTCAGCGAGGAATACCAGGACCTGGTGGACACTGTCCGCGAGTTCGCGGATGAGGTGGTGGCCCCGGTCTCGGCACGCCACGATGAAGAACACAGCTTTCCCTACGAAGTGGTCAAGCAAATGGCCTCCATGGGGCTGTTCGGACTGCCGTTTCCGGAGGAATACGGTGGAATGGGCGGAGACTACTTCGCGCTGTGCCTCGCGCTCGAACAGCTGGCCCGCGTGGACCAGTCGGTCGCGATCACGCTGGAGGCGGGAGTGTCGCTCGGGGCGATGCCCGTGTACCGCTTCGGTACCGAAGCCCAGAAGCTTCAGTGGCTTCCGTCCCTGGCTGCAGGCACAGCGCTGGGTGCCTTCGGGCTCACCGAGTCCGAAGCGGGATCCGACGCCTCGGGCACCAAGACCACCGCGGTGCTCCAGGACGGCGGCGGTGGAAGTGAGTGGGTTCTCAACGGAACCAAGGAATTCATCACCAACTCAGGCACCGACATCACCTCCCTCGTCACGGTCACCGCTGTGACCGGGACATCGGAGCGCCCGGACGGAAGCGTCAGAAAGGAAATCTCGACGATCCTCGTTCCCTCGGACACTCCCGGATTCCGGGCGGAAAAGGCGTACAACAAGGTGGGCTGGAACGCCTCGGATACCCATCCCCTCACGCTCAAGGATGTCCGGGTGCCGGAGGCCAACCTGCTGGGCGTCCGGGGCCGCGGTTATGCCAACTTCCTCCAGATCCTCGACGAGGGCCGCATAGCGATTGCCGCCCTCGCAACGGGAGCGGCGCAGGGCTGTGTCGAGCAGTCGCTGAAGTATGCAAAGGAACGCCAGGCCTTCGGCAACAGCATCGGGACCTACCAGTCCATCCAGTTCAAGATCGCGCGTATGCAGGCCCGTGCCCACACCGCCCGGCTTGCCTACTACGACGCCGCATCGCGCATGCTTGCCGGCAAGCCGTTCAAGACCGAGGCATCCATCGCTAAGCTGGTCGCAGGTGAGGCGGCCATGGACAATGCGCGGGACGCGACGCAGATTTTCGGTGGATACGGCTTCATCAACGAATTCGCAGTGGCACGGCACTACCGAGACTCGAAGATCTTGGAAATCGGCGAAGGCACCACCGAGGTGCAACTGATGCTGATCGCCCGCGAACTGGGCTTGTAGGGCCGGTACAGCTGACGCAGAAGATTTACCCGAGCTAGAAGGAGAAGCAGTGATCAACAAAGTTGTTGACAGCGCGGCCGAGGCCGTTGCCGATATCCCGGACGGGGCGTCACTCGCCGTCGGAGGCTTTGGACTGTGCGGCGTTCCGGCTGCACTCATCGAAGCGCTCCACGAGCAGGGCACGTCAGGGCTCGAGACGATCAGCAACAACTGCGGGGTGGACGGCTGGGGACTGGGAGTGCTGCTCTCTGCGGGGCGCATCCGCCGGACCATCAGTTCCTACGTGGGTGAGAACAAGGAGTTCGCGCGGCAGTATCTGTCGGGGGAGCTCGAGGTGGAACTGACGCCCCAGGGGACACTTGCCGAGAAGCTGCGGGCGGGCGGCGCTGGAATCCCCGCGTTCTTCACGACGGCGGGGGTCGGCACCCAGGTGAGTGAGGGCGGGCTGCCCCAGAGGTACGACGAGGGCGGCAACGTGGTACTCGCCTCCCGGCCGAAGGAAGTCCGGAACTTCGACGGCGTCGACTATGTCCTTGAGGAATCGGTGACCCCCGATTTCGCGCTGGTGCACGCGTGGAAGGGTGACCGCCATGGCAACCTCGTCTTTCACGCGACGGCCATGAACTTCAACCCGCTGTGTGCGCAGGCCGGCAGGGTGACGATTGCGGAAGTGGAGGAATTGGTGGAGCCGGGGGAGCTAGATCCCGAGCACGTCCACATTCCGGGAATCTTTGTCCAGCGGGTGGTGCTGGCGCCGTCGATCGAGAAGCGGATTGAAAAGCGTACTGTGGCGCTGTCGGCCGCGGACGGTGCGTCCACTTCGGAAGCCTCGGCCTCCGGGCGTACGTCCACTTCAACCGAATCAACTCTCGCTGCGAAGGCGGTCTAGATCATGGCACTTACGCGGAATGAACTTGCGGCACGCGTAGCGCGCGAGCTGGAGAACGGCCAGTACGTCAACCTCGGCATCGGGATGCCGACCCTGATTCCCAACTTCATCGCCGACTCCGTGGAGGTGGTGCTCCACTCCGAGAACGGGATCCTCGGCGTCGGACCGTACCCCACTGAGGACCAGCTCGACCCGGACCTGATCAACGCCGGCAAGGAAACCGTCACCGCGAACAAGGGGGCCTCCTACTTCGACTCGGCAGCATCCTTCGGGATGATTCGTGGCGGACACGTGGACGTCGCGGTGCTCGGAGCCATGGAGGTCGCTGCCAACGGCGATCTGGCCAACTGGATGATTCCGGGCAAAATGGTGAAGGGCATGGGCGGGGCCATGGACCTGGTGTTCGGGGCGAAGCGCGTGATCGTCATGATGGAACACGCTGATCGGTCGGGGAAGCCCAAAATCGTGGAGCGGTGCTCACTGCCACTGACGGGCAAGGGGTGTGTTGACAGGATCATCACCGACCTCGCGGTCATCGACGTCGATTCCTCGCGCGACGGCGGCGTGTTGATCCTCCGGGAGACGGCACCGGGCGTGAGCGTTGAGGAAGTTCTCGCCGCAACGGGGGCGCGGCTCGAGGTGCAGCTTGACGGGCAGTCCGATGCACAGCTCGAGGTGAAGCTTGGTTCCTGAGGAGGCGGGTGCAGTGCCAGGCGGACCGGGTGAGCGGGCAGCAGGCACGGCTGCACAGGCTGCACGGCGTTCACAGTCCTTCTCCGAAACTTCGGGTTCAATCGACGGACCTGCGCGGTCCTCCGACGGCCCTGCAGGTTTCCGCGACGGCCCTGGTCGGCCGGTCATTGAACAGCGTGGCAGATACTTCGGTGAGCTCGAGGCCGGAACGGTCTATGCGCATCGACCGGGCAGGACGCTGACCGAAGCCGACAACGTTCTGTTCACCACGCTGACCATGAACACGCAGGCCCTTCACCTCGACGCCGCTTGGGCGTCCAGACAGCCATTCGGCCAGCGGCTGATCAACTCGATGATGACGCTCGCCGTTCTGGTGGGGCAGTCGGTGTCACAGCTGACGCAGGGGACGATCGTGGCGCAACTCGGCCTGACCGACGTCGCTTTTCCTCAGCCGCTGTTCCACGGCGACACTTTGTACACCGAAACAGAGATCCTCGAGGTCCGTGCCTCGGCGTCGAGACCGGGCCAGGGTGTCGTGAAGATGATGCATATCGGCCGGAACCAGCACGGCGACGTCGTTGCGCGGGCAAGCCGGACGGTGCTCATGTGGTCGAAGGAGGGCCATGCGGCCCAGGAGAAAGAGCCAACTGATGCATGAATTCCTGCTGGGACCTTCCCTGCTGTTCTGTCCCGGGGATCGGCCGGAGCGCTTCAGCAAGGCTGAGCAGCGGGCCGACTCCGTCATCATCGATCTCGAGGACGCCGTCGCGCCTGTGCAGAAAGCTGCGGCGCGAGCAGCGCTCGTGGCCAGCAGTCTCGATCCGGCCCAAACTGTGGTTCGGATCAACCCGGCGGGCAGTCCCGATTTCGTTGCCGATTGCGACGCCGTGAACCGTACCCGCTACCGGACAGTGATGCTCGCCAAGGTGGAGTCACCGTACGACGTGCAGCAGGTGGTAGCCCAAATTGACGGGTGTTCGGTGATCGCGCTCTGTGAAACTGCAGCAGGCGTGGTCAATGCTGTTGATATTGCCCGTGAGCGCGGTGTGCTCGGGCTGATGTGGGGGGCAGAGGACCTGGTTGCTTCCCTGGGCGGTACCTCGAGCCGGGATGAGGCCGGTGGGTACCGTGCCGTTGCCATGCATGCGCGATCGCAGGTGCTCCTCGCCGCCGGTGCGGCCGGAATTGGATCGATTGATGCTGTCTATGTCGCCATCGGTGACCTCGCCGGCCTCGCCAACGAGGCTGACGATGCCGCAGCGTCAGGATTCAGCGCGAAGGCGTGTATCCATCCGAGCCAGGCCGATGTGGTCCGGAGGGCCTATGCCCCGAGTGACGTCGATGCTGAATATGCCCGCGAACTTCTGCAGGAGGCCGAAAGCCAGGGTGGTGTATTCCAGTTCCGGGGCCGGATGATCGACGAGCCGATACTGCGGCATGCGCGGCGGATGGTGGAGCGGGTCGAAAAATAGCATTGTCGACCGGTGATGCGGTGATGCGGTGATGCGGTGATGCGGTGATGCGGTGAACCGGTGAACCGGTGGCCGGGACAGGCGCCGACCAGGTTGGCTACGGGCCGGGCGAACCGCAGAAGCGTTCCGAGCAGGTCCCTTCCTAGAACGGCGCGGGATCGGCAGCGAGTGCTTCGGCCGCATCCTTGCTCGCGCCTTTCACCGGACTGTTTGGCGGAACCGGACTGTTCAGCGGAGTGGTCGTCAAGGGTGCCGTTGCACCATGCTTCAGTGAATGGGCGGGGTACGTGACATAGGTGCGGTGGGCCGGTGACGTCCAGGAGAGAACGCCCGACGCATTGTCGGTGAGGTTCCATGAGGTGATGGACTTGAACCGGTGGTGTTTGGCGCACAAAGAGGACAGGTTCCGGTGGTCCGTGGCGCCACCCTGTGACCAGGGAACACTGTGATCCACTTCGCAACGCGGAGCGGCGCGGCTGCAACCGGGGAATCTGCAGGTCTCGTCGCGGAAACGTACCCAGCGCCTGAGGAGCGTGGACGGTAGCCGCGCGTTCCGTCCCATGGCCAGCACATTCTGGTTCTTGTCCACGAGCAGGGGAATGAAGTGCTTGCTGACAGCGGTAAGTTCCCTCGCAGAGACCGGGCTGATAGGGCCGTAGCCTTCCAACTGCGCGGGGTTCTCGGCGAGTCCCAGGAGAGTCTGCACGTCCATCGTCACGAGGACGTCAGTGGTCGCGATCTTCTGACCGGACGGCAGCGGAGGCACGTCCGAAACTCCCTCCGAGCGGGATTCGCAACCCGCCTGGGCTTTTGGTTCAAAGCCGGTCAGCAGATCCACCAGGACGTCAGCCCGCAACTGGGTGAGGGTGCGCGGTTCATCAGGGCCCTGCACCGACTTCGCCAGACCTGTCACCATCCCGAAGACTCCGAGAGCCGTTTCAGCGGGAAGGAAGGCCGAGAGCCAACACATCCCGTCCTTCTCAGGAGCCAGCTCGACGCGACGGTCGGCAGCAGCCTTTCCCTGGCGCACCACAATCGATTCCGGATGGTGCCGCTCCCGTTCACGCCGGCCGAGCCGCGCGAGCTGGGCCCGCGTTCGTCCTGGTGCTGCGGCCAGTAGACAGTCCTCGAAGTCCTTGCGTGCCGAAGGCACAATGCCGTCCGCTTGTTCGAGGATCGCCGAGGCATGGTGATAGGTGATGACACCGTTGCGCAGGGCCAGAAAGGTACCGGGAAAGTCCCCGCAGAGTGCATGGCTCTCGCGGAGAAGAGTCAGGGCGGTGCGCTCCGAAAGCGAGAGGGCACATGCAATCTCGGTAGCAGTGAGGCTTTCGGCCAGTTCCTCGTCGGCCCGCCTCAGTCGACGCAGGTAGGCTGTATCGCACATCCGCACCCCTGGCCCTGACTCATCAGGTATTACCTCACCCGCCGCACCACCTGATGGTTCCGTGAACGGGCCGGCAGCAGCGCCCGCCACCGGATCCTCCGATGAGGTCGATGATCCGGATTCCGGCCGACCGCGCTGTTCCGCCTTCGCCGCGAGACCGTTGTGCCGCATCTCCTCCTGGAAGCGCTCCTCCAGCAGATGCATGACCTCGGCCTGTCCGGCCTGCGCCCACGCGACCAGGGTGCCGAGTCTGGCCAACGCGGCGGTCAGGCTCGGGGCATCGAGGGATTCGACGGAGAGGAGTGCGATGGCCCCGCTCAGCCCGGGCTTCACCTCGGGAGTGGACGCACCGGAGGAGTCGGGTATCGGCTCTCCTGCTCGACTTGTCATACAGACACCCTTTCACCTGCCACTGACATTTTTTCCTCAATTTGTGGGCCAGGGAGGAAGTTGATCGTGCGGTGAGGGACGTTTCCCCCGGCAGAGGCGGCACCGCCCAGCGACACTGCGCAGGAGCCGCGATTCAGGACCAACAGCCACAACTCCTCGCCAGCAGTTCCATCCCGCCCCACAGTGCGTTTCTGCCCCCGCAACCGGTGCGGGATACTTGGGCCATGGACTTCAGCGCTCCTTCCCGAGAGCACCGCCGCGTCGTCATCCTCGGGTCCACCGGCTCCATCGGTACCCAGGCACTCGACGTCATCGCGCAGGCGCCCCACCGGTTCAGCGTCGTGGCCCTTGCCTCCGGTGGCGGGAACCTCCACCTGCTCGCCAAGCAGGCCGTGTCTAGCCGTGCTGCGGCAGTCGGCGCCGCCACCGGCACTGAAACGGACCTCGAGCAGGCGATTGCGACGGCGGCCGACGACGCCGGCGTCCGGGGCTACGCGCCCACTGTCCTTACCGGGCCAGACGCCGCGTCACGTCTCGCCGCATGGCCGGACGCCGACGTCGTACTCAACGGCATCACCGGTTCGATCGGACTGGCGCCGACACTGGCCGCCCTCGACGCCGGGCACCTGCTCGCCCTGGCCAACAAGGAATCCCTCATCGCCGGCGGGGAACTGGTACGCAAGGCAGCAGCACCCGGTCAGCTGGTGCCGGTGGATTCCGAGCACTCCGCGCTCGCGCAGGCGCTGCGGTCGGGCAGCGCAGACGAGGTGGACCGACTCGTGCTCACCGCATCGGGCGGCCCCTTCCGGGGAATGGCACGGGAGGAACTGGTGAACGTGACCTCCGCCCAGGCACTTGCCCATCCCACCTGGGCGATGGGCAGGGTGGTCACCACCAACTCGGCAACGATGGTCAACAAGGCCCTCGAAGTCATCGAGGCGCACCTGTTGTTCGACATCCCGCTGAATCGCATCGATGTCGTCGTCCACCCGCAGTCCGTGGTGCACTCGATGGTGCAGTTCATCGACGGATCCACGATCGCCCAGGCATCGCCGCCGGACATGCGGCTACCGATCGCACTCGGAATCGGCTGGCCCTTCCGGGTGCCGGGTTCGGCCGCACCCTGCGACTGGTCGACCGCGTCGTCCTGGACCTTCGAACCGCTCGATGAGGACGCCTTCCCCGCCATCCGGCTGGCGAAGGCCGCGGCGTTGAGCGGCGGCACCGCCATGGCGGTGTACAACGCCGCCAATGAGGAGGCCGTGGAGGCTTTTCACAGCGGAATCATCAAATTCAATGACATCGTCGACACCGTCGCCGCAGTGGTCGAGGAGCTGGCCGGCAGCCCAGCCGGACTCCAGCCGGGCACGCCGACGCTGCACGGCCAGCCGGGCACGCCGACACTGCACGACGTACTCGACGCCGAACAGCGGGCACGCGCCTCGGCACGACTTCGTTGTGGACTGCAGGAACACCCGCTGGATACGTACGCCGAATAGAAGGAACCGCTTTGACCATTCTGCTTTTTGTCGGAGGGGTATTCTTCGTCGCCGTGGGTATCGCGGCGTCGATAGCGCTCCACGAGGTAGGCCACCTCCTGCCCGCCAAACTGTTCAAGGTGCGCGTGACGCAGTACATGGTGGGTTTCGGCCCCACGTTCTTCTCCCGTAGGAAGGGCGAGACGGAGTATGGCCTGAAAGCGATTCCGCTGGGCGGGTACGTCTCCATGGTCGGCATGTTCCCTCCCGCGAGAACGGGCGACGACGGCGCGGTGCGGCAGTCCAGCACCGGCATGTTCCAGCAGCTCACCAATGACGCACGCCGGGCCGCCGCCGAGCAGCTCCGGCCGGGCGATGAGAACCGGGTGTTCTATAAGCTGCCGATCCATAAGCGGATCATCATCATGCTGGGCGGACCGCTCATGAACCTGCTCATCGGGATCGTGCTGTTCGCGGTGCTGATCATGGGGTTCGGTTCGGCGCAGGCAACCACCACGGTCTCCGAAGTCTATAAGTGCGTTGTCCCGGCGAGCCAGCAGGCTGAGACCGGGCAGACGGACTGCTCCGAGGGCGATCCCGCCGCGCCTGCTTTCGAGGCCGGACTCCAGCCGGGTGACCGCGTCACCTCCTTCGACGGCAGGGAAGTCACCAGTTGGGAGGAGCTGTCCAGCTGGATCCGGGAAGCCGCAGGACGTGAGGTTTCGATCACCTACGAGCGGAACGGATCCTCGGTTGAGTCCACCATCACGCCGCTCCTGACCGAGCGGCCGGTCGCAGGGGACGACGGCGCCGCGCAGCTTGACGCCGACGGCAACCAGGTGACTCAGGAGGTGGGGTTCATCGGAGTCGGATCCACCCAGGAGTTGGTTCCGCAGCCCGCCGGCGAGGTGATGCCGGCGGTGTGGGACTCCCTGGTGAGGGTCGCGGGTGTAGTGGTGAACCTGCCGCAGCGTGTGGTGGAGGTGGGGCAGGCTGCCTTCTCGGATGCTCCCCGCGACCCTGAAGGGCCCATCAGCGTAGTAGGCGTGGGCCGCATCGCCGGTGAGGTGTCCGCGATGGAGGAAGTGCCGTTCGATGCCCGGGTGGCAACCCTGGTGGGGCTCGTGGGCGGCGTGAACCTGGCGCTGTTCGTCTTCAACCTGATCCCCCTTCTTCCCCTGGACGGAGGCCACATTGCCGGCGCCCTCTGGGAGGGGCTTCGCCGCACCGTGGCGCGCGTCTTCAGGCGCCCGGATCCCGGCCCGTTCGATATGGCCAAGCTGCTTCCCCTTACCTATGCGGTGGCGGTGCTGCTGCTCGGGATGGGTGTCCTGCTGATCTATGCGGACATCGTCAAACCGGTGGACCTGTTCGGCTAGTTGAATTCAAGAACTAAAGCTGAATTGGTTGAAATTTAGTTATCAGCCGTTTACGGTTGATGAATGTTCGCTCTCACTATCGACCAGGCCGCGAGCCGACGTAACCCCGACCTCGTTCCGGAACTCCTGCGGCTCCTGCGACACGTGCCCGCTACTGTGGGCTTCGAACGCTCGGTCGGAGACGAGGCGCAGGGCGTCCTCGAATCTCCCGACGCCGTCGTGGAGGCCGTCCTGCTCTGTCTGCGGCAGGGGCACTGGTACGTCGGCGTCGGCATCGGTGATATCGAGCGGCCGTATCCCGTGAGTCCCCGGGAGGCGCGGGGCAGCGCCTTCGTGGCGGCCCGCACTGCCGTCGAGCGGGCGAAGAAGACGGGGGAACGCGCGCCCGTGGCCGTCGAGGGGCCCCCTGGGTCGGCTGAAGCCGAGGCCGTCCTTGCCCTGCTGGGACGCTCCGTCCTGAACCGCTCGACGGCGGAGTGGCGCATCCTCGACCGGCTGGAACCCGGCAGACGTGGAAGCCAGACCGCCGTCGCCAGGGAGCTCGGCATCACGCCCCAGGCCGTCAGCAAGGCCGTTGCGCGTTCCGCGTGGGTGGAGGAATGGGCTGCGAGGCCGGCAGCCGCACTACTGTTGTCCTGGGCCGACTCACCGCCGGCCGACTCACCGCCGGCTGGCCGAGAACCAGCACCGCGCCAGGAGGATTGATGGAACCGCTCTGGATCATCCTCACCCTCGTCGTCGCAGGGGGAGCCGGGTGGCCGGTCACCACCTTCGTCCTCCGTCTTGCGCGCACCGTCGACGCCCAGCAGGCACTCCGTGAGGAACCGCTCGATCCAGCCGACCAACCCCAGCGCGAATTCCCCGTTCCCGATCCGGAGGACGTCGCCCGGCTGGTGCCGCCCCTGCCCGCCGGTGTCCTGCGGGGCGGTCTGGTGATCGGTGTCCTCGAACGGCTCGCCGTCGCTACCGCCGTCCTAACGGGTGAGCCGGTGGCGATTGCCTACGTGGTGGCCATCAAGGGCCTTGGGCGCTACGCCGAGTTGAAGGAGACTCCCGCCGCGGCGGAACGTTTTATCATCGGCACCCTTACCTCAATGCTCTGGGGGGCGGGCACGGCCATTGTGGCGACAACTTACCTGCTCTGATCACGTAGGCTGGCCCCATGAGTGTTTTCGCAGTTGAATACGTGTACAGCCCCGACCAGAACGATGTGCGGGAGGAGCACCGCCCCTCGCACCGCGAATGGCTGGGAACCCTTGTGGAGCAGGGCAGGGTCCTTGCCTCAGGACCGTTCAGCGATGGAACGGGAGCGCTCCTCATCTTCACTGCGGACACCGAGAATGATCTCCACTCCCTGGTCAGCCAGGACCCTTTCGCCCGCGCCGGTGTCATCTCGGCCGTCAAGACCACCGAGTGGAAGCCCGTTATGGGAGCTTTCAACCACCTCGTGTAACCCCTGGCCTGCTGGTGGATAATGAAAAAGAGTAGATGTACTGACGTGCGGCATGCGCCGCCACCATGGAGGATGCTTTGACTTCGGTCAACCTAGGAATGCCTGCCGCACCGCCACCCGTGCTCGCACCACGGCGCAAGACCCGCCAGATCAAGGTCGGCTCGGTGGGAGTCGGATCCGACTTCCCCGTCAGCATCCAGTCGATGACCACCACGCCCACCACCGACATCAACGCGACCCTCCAGCAGATCGCCGAACTCACGGCCACCGGCTGCGATATCGTGCGGGTGGCATGCCCCTCGGCCGATGACGCGGCGGCCCTCCCGATCATCGCGAAGAAGTCGCAGATCCCGGTGATCGCCGATATCCACTTCCAGCCCAAATATGTCTACGCGGCGATCGACGCCGGATGTGCAGCCGTCCGCGTCAACCCGGGGAACATCCGCAAGTTCGACGACCAGGTCAAGCAGATCGCCGCAGCGGCAAAGGCTGCGGGAACCTCGATCCGGATCGGCGTCAACGCCGGTTCACTCGACCCGCGGCTCATGGAGAAGTATGGCAAAGCCACCCCGGAAGCCCTGGTCGAATCCGCCGTCTGGGAAGCCTCACTGTTCGAGGAGCATGACTTCCACGATTTCAAGATCTCGGTCAAGCACAACGACCCCGTGATCATGGTGCGGGCCTACGAACTGCTCGCCGAGCGGGGCGACTGGCCCCTTCACCTCGGCGTGACAGAAGCCGGTCCGGCCTTCCAGGGCACCATCAAATCGGCCACCGCGTTCGGTGCTCTCCTGTCAAAGGGAATCGGCGACACGATTCGCGTTTCCCTCTCGGCACCGCCGGTCGAGGAGATCAAGGTCGGCAACCAGATCCTCCAGTCATTGAACCTGCGCCCACGCAAGCTCGAGATCGTGTCCTGCCCGTCCTGCGGCCGCGCCCAGGTCGACGTGTACACCCTCGCCGAAGAGGTCACCGCCGGCCTTGAAGGGATGGAGGTCCCCCTGCGCGTCGCAGTGATGGGCTGTGTGGTCAACGGCCCCGGTGAAGCGAGGGAAGCCGACCTCGGTGTCGCGTCCGGCAACGGCAAGGGGCAGATTTTCGTCCGGGGGGAAGTCATCAAGACTGTTCCTGAGGATCAGATCGTCGAGACACTCATCGAAGAAGCAATGAGGCTCGCAGAGGAGATGGGGGAGGCCGATGGCGAAGCTGCTGGCTCGGGTGGCCCCATGGTTACCGTTAGCTAAAGCGCCCGCGGATCTCCCCGGGCGGTGGACCTTCCGCGTGCTCGGCAAGGACGATACCGCCGCGCTGTGGGCACTGGTCAACCGGGACGCCGTCGCCAATGTCTTCGTGGCGGCCCACCTCGAGACCATGGGCAGTGCCGCCGCCTCCTTCTCCGGGGGAGAGATCGTCGGCATGTTCGACAGCCACAGCACCGGCGGTGTCAGTTCCGACAGTGACGGTTCCGGCGGTGACGGTTCCGACAGTCACAGCACCGGCGGTGTCAATTCCGACAGTGACGGTTCCGGCGGCGAGTTGGTGGCCGCGTGCTGGGCGGGCGTCAATCTGGTGCCCGTCGGGGTGAACGAGGAAACAGCTCCTGTCTTCGGTCATCACCTGGGGCGTGCAGGCAGGACGTTCTCCTCGATCTTCGGTCCCTCGGCCGGGGTAATGGGCATCTGGTCCACCTTCGAGGACTACAGCGCCGAGCCCTTCGATGTCCGGCCCAACCAGCCGCTGCTCACCATCGACACCGAGCCGCTTCTTGCGCCGGCAGCCGATCTCCGCTTCACTCGACCGGGCGAACTGGACGCCCTGCTGCCGGCCTGTGCTGCGATGTTCGAGGAGGAGGTCGGCTATTCGCCCTACATCGGCGGGTCCGAGCACTACCGGCGCCGGGTCGCCTCACTGATCACGCGCAAGCACTCGCTTGCAGCGTTCGACGACGACGGCTCGGTGATCTTCAAGGCCGAGCTGGGCACTGTGTCCTCGCAGGCCGTCCAGGTACAAGGCGTCTGGCTGGATCCCGACCGGCGGGGGCAGGGCCTGAGCGCCGGCTACATGGCCGGCGTCGTGGCTGCCGCGAGGTCCCTCGCCCCGACCGTGAGCCTGTACGTCAACTCCTACAACGCGAGGGCACTTGCCTCCTATCGGAGTGTGGGCTTCACGCAGGCCGGAACGTTCTCGACCGTCCTGTTCTAGAGGCACGTCCGGGTATGTCCCGGGGAGTACGCGCCGGGTCGTTCAGCGGGTCCGCCGCTATTCCGCGCTGGTGTTGCGGCATCCCGCGGCGGGGAATCCCGAAGCTCCGCCTGTCAGCCAGGCAACATCCGAACCGCTAGATTGGTAGATGTTGTTTCCTGCCCCTGCTTGTTTCCTGCCCCTGACGGGCAGGACGGTTCGAACGAAACGGATGCCCTGCGTGGTCTTACGACTCTCCACCCTGTTCCTGCGCACACTGCGCGAAGACCCCGCCGATGCAGAAGTGGCAAGCCACCGGCTCCTCGTCCGCGCCGGTTACATCCGCCGGGCGGCGCCGGGGATCTACAGCTGGCTCCCGTTGGGGCTCCGCGTCCTCGCAAAGGTGGAGGCGATCATCCGCGAGGAGATGGCTGCCATCGGCGCGCAGGAAGTGCATTTTCCGGCACTGCTGCCCAAGGAACCCTACGAAGCCACCAACCGCTGGACCGAATACGGCGACGGGATCTTCCGGCTCAAGGACCGCAAGGGCGCCGACTACCTCCTCGCACCCACCCATGAGGAGATGTTCACCCTCCTGGTCAAGGACCTTTACAACTCGTACAAGGACCTCCCCGTGAGCCTGTACCAGATCCAGAACAAGTACCGGGATGAGGCACGCCCCCGCGCGGGCCTGCTGCGGGGACGCGAGTTCATCATGAAGGACTCCTACTCCTTCGACGTCGACGACGACGGCCTCGAGACCAGCTACCAGCTCCACCGCACGGCGTACCTGCGCATCTTCGAGCGCCTCGGACTCGACGTGATTCCCGTCGCTGCGACGGCCGGCGCCATGGGCGGCTCCAAGAGCGAGGAATTCCTCCATCCCACGGAGATCGGCGAGGATACCTTCGTCCGCTCGGCGGGCGGCTACACGGCTAACGTCGAAGCCGTCACCACGGTGGTCCCTGCCGCGATCGACTACACCGGTTCGCCCGCCGCCGAGGTTCGCGACACACCGAACACGCCGACGATCGACACCCTGGTGGAGCGTGCCAATGCTGATGCTTCCCGTGAGGACCGGCAGTGGACGGCGGCCGACACCCTCAAGAACGTGGTGCTCGCCGCGGTCCTGCCGACGGGTGGCCGTGAACTCGTGGTGATCGGCCTGCCGGGAGACCGCACCGTGGACCTCAAGAGGATCGAGGCCAACATCGCCGGACACCTCGACGCCGGGGGAGAAGTCGCCGTCGAGCCGGCCAATGAGGACGACATTCGCAAGCACCCCGGCCTGGTCAAGGGGTACATCGGCCCCGGGATCTCGCTCAGCGCTCCGGTACTCGGCGCCGAGGGCTCCACCGGCATCCGTTACCTCGTCGACCCCCGCGTGGTGACGGGTACCAGCTGGATCACGGGCGCCAATGTCGCCGGCGCCCACGTCTTCGGTCTGGTGGCCGGACGCGACTTCGGCTGGGACGGAGTCATCGAGGCCGTCGAGGTGCGCGAGGGGGACGAGGCACCCGACGGATCCGGACCACTCATCGCCGCACGCGGGATCGAGATGGGCCACATCTTCCAGCTGGGACGCAAGTACGCGGAGGCACTGGGGCTGAAGGTGCTCGATCGGAACGGCAAGCTCGCCACCGTGACCATGGGTTCGTACGGAGTGGGAGTCACCCGCGCCATTGCCGCCCTCGCCGAGTCGAACCGCGACGAGAAGGGCATTATCTGGCCCCGCAATGTCGCTCCCGCCGACGTCCACCTGATCGCCACCGGCAAGGGGACCGAGGTGTTCGAGGCGGCTGAGGAGCTGGTGAAACAACTCGAGAATTCCGCCCTCGACGTGATGTACGACGACCGCCCGAAGGTCTCACCGGGGGTCAAGTTCGGTGACGCCGAGCTGATCGGCATTCCCACGATCGTCGTCGTCGGGCGGGGACTGGCGGACGGCGTGGTCGAGGTCAAGGACCGCCGCACCGGGGAGGCGCAGAACGTCCCTGTCGCAGAAGCTGCGGAGTTCATCCGCGCTCTCGTCCAGGGCTGAAGTCGGTGGCGTCGGGCCTCGAGGAGATCCAGCTTGCCACGATTCTCCTCGTGGTGGTCGCCGGATTCGCCGCAGGTTGGGTCGACGCCGTGGTGGGCGGCGGTGGGCTGCTGCAGCTGCCGGCCATGCTGCTGGTGCCCGGCATCACCCCGGTGGAGGCCCTGGCGACCAACAAGATGGGGTCGATCTTCGGCACGACCACCAGCGCAGTCACTTTCTATCGACGCGCGCATCCGGACCTCCGGACTGCCGTTCCCATGGCGCTGATCGCCCTTGCGGGGAGCTTCGCCGGGGCGATCGTCGCGTCCTCGTTGCCGGCGTCGGTCTTCAAGCCCATCATCGTCGTCGCGCTCATCGCCGTCGCCATCTTCACGGCGTTCCGGCCGACGGTGGGAACCCTGACCCGGCTGAAGTACACCGGCCACCGGCACCACGGCACGGCCGGGGCCATCGGGCTGGTCATCGGTTTCTACGACGGCCTCATCGGTCCGGGCACCGGGTCCTTCCTCATCATCGCGATGGTGACGATGCTCGGCTACAGTTTCCTCGGCGCAAGCGCGAAGGCGAAGATCGTGAACATGGCCACCAATTTCGGCGCGCTGATGTTCTTCCTTCCCTCCGGGGCGCTCCTGTGGGGGTTGGGACTCGTGCTGGGTGTCGCCAACATGGGAGGCGGCTACCTCGGTTCCCGCATGGCGATCTCCCAAGGAAGCCGCTTCATCCGCACCGTGTTCCTGTGCGTGGTGGGTGCGTTGATCCTCAAACTCGGCTACGACGTCTGGATCGAGAACATCCGTCCGGTCACGCAGTAGGAGGTTCCTGGCGGCCGGTCAGAAGCCCGCCAGCTCAGCCGCGGGCGGCAGTCCGGGCAGGGTGCGTCCCAGCAGGGAACTCGCCACCCAGAGGGACCGTTCGGCCTGATCCTTGCCGCCCTCTCCCAGGTAGTGCAGCGCATTGCGCACCTGGCGGACCACGCTCCAGTCGCGCGCGAGTTCCGGGTCCAGCCCCGCGGCGCCGGCCAGGGCAGTGCACCTGCGCCGCAGGTGCGCCGAGGGGTGCGCGGCATCCAGGTCAGGAATCCTGTTCTCCAGCATGGGCGCGACGCCGTATTCGGCGTCGCCGAGGACGGGCTTCGGATCGATCGCCTTCCATCCGCCGTCGTGCTGGAACGCCGCCTGCCCGGCATCCGAGCGAAGGATGTTGAAGTAGTGGAGGTCAGCGTGGACCAGCACATCGGCCTCCGCCCGCCGGCCCACGATGCCGCGCTGCTGGCAGGTGATCAGCGCGTGTTCCAACAGCCATCGCGGAAAGGGCCTGCCGAGCAACTCCCAGTCGGCGGGCAGGGTATCGGTCCACGTTTCGGCGTCCGCTGCGAGCAGCGGCACTGCAGCCCAGGAAGCCCGGTCATCCGGAACGAGGGCGAGGCGCCGCACGAGCGCACCCCACACTTCCGTGGTTTCCTCCAGCGGCACGGAGGCAAGTGAGGTGTTGCCGTCGAGCCGCTCCAGCAGCAGGACGTACGCCGAGCGGTCCGCCCGCAGTAGGCGCACCGCACCGTGGCCTTCCCACAGCTCGAGTGCGTCGGGCTCCGGCAGCGCCTCGTCGTGCGGCAGTGTGATCTTCAGGACGGCCTTGCGGCCCGAATGCTCGAGCACCGGAATGACGACGCCGCACTGCCCCGCCCACGGCTGTTCGCCGGGCGGGAGGTCGAGCGCGAGGTCCCACAGCGCGAGGTACCCGGTGAGGATGGAGCTCCAGTCCTCAAGCCACTTCCGTCCGCCGGGAAGCGTGAGCGCCGAGCGGATCAGTGCGGAAGGAAGCTCGAGGCCCGAGGAATCGATGGCTACACCACTCCTGTCGCGCCGAGCAGGTTGCCGATGAGGAAGGTTGCGAGGAGCGCGACGAACCCACCCACGACGACGCGCGCCGCCGCGCGGCGCTTCGGGCTGCCACCTATCCGGGCACCTACGCTTCCGGTGAGGGCGAGGGCCAGCAGTACTGCAACGAAGGTCACAGGGACCCGGGCTCCGGGGGGCGGCAGCAGGATGGCAAGGAGCGGGAGGATGCCGCCGACGGTGAAAGCGGCGGCCGACGCGAACGCGGCATGCCACGGGCTGACGACGTCGTCCTCGGTGATTCCCAGCTCCACATCGAGGTGGGCACCGAGGGCGTCGTTGCGGGTGAGCTCCACCGCCACGGTCATCGCCGTCTCGGCGCTCAGTCCCTTCGCCTCGTACAGGCCGGCGAGCTCCCGCAGTTCCTCCTCCGGCTCGTCCAGCAGTTCCT
>NZ_KI914778.1:0-1668 GCF_000520535.1 Arthrobacter sp. H41 | reverse complement strand
CCTGCCGTTCCTTCTCGATCAGGGCCCGCTGGCTGTCGCTCTGGCTGCTGACCGACACATACTCGCCCAGGGCCATCGATACTGCGCCGCCCACCAGTGCGGCAGCGCCGGCGGTGAGGATCGGACCCTGCAGGGTGGTCACGCCTGCCACGCCCACGACGATCGCGGCAACCGACACGATGCCGTCATTGGCTCCTAGTACGGCCGCACGGAGCCAGTTCAGCCGCTGGGCGAAGTCGCCTCGATGGGGTTCGTCGTGGTGGAAGGTCTCGCTGGAGTTCATGGAGTGTCCTCGGGCAATGTGGTCGGTTGATTTCGGGGGAGGGCTGTCGAACCGTCCTGGGGGAGCCCTGTCCCGTCGGGAACCGGATCGATGGTCAGCCCGGGGAAGGCTTCGGCCAGTCCGTCCGCGGCGTGGCTGCGTTGCACCGCTGTGTTGAGCTGGGCGATGGCCCACGCGCGAGTGGAGCCCTCACTCAATCCCACCAGGTCCCCGTACATCCCGGACAGTTCCTGCTCGAGGGCTGCGGTTCCGCGGGCGGGATCGGCAAGCAGAACGGGGTCGAGGTGGAAGGCGGGAGGAGCGGGGGGCACTGTTCCACACAGTCGTGCCAGGAGTGCCGCGGCGGAACGGGCCGCATCTGCATGCCGGCTCGACAGGTCAAGCGCTGCCGCCGGGTCGGGGAGCCGTGCAGCGGCAACCTCGTAGGCATATTCCGCTCCGCGCTCAGCGCGAAGGGCGGCGGAGACCAGATTCGTCGTGTCGGTCGCCGGGGTGGCGGGGGTAGGTGGGGCTTGGGTAGTTGGGGCTTGGGTGGCTGGTGTGTGGGTGCCGGGGGTGGCCTGTGTGTGGGGGGCGGTAGCAGCTGTCGCTCTGGCTGCTGACCGACACATACTCGCCCAGGGCCATCGATACTGCGCCGCCCACCAGTGCGGCAGCGCCGGCGGTGAGGATCGGACCCTGCAGGGTGGTCACGCCTGCCACGCCCACGACGATCGCGGCAACCGACACGATGCCGTCATTGGCTCCTAGTACGGCCGCACGGAGCCAGTTCAGCCGCTGGGCGAAGTCGCCTCGATGGGGTTCGTCGTGGTGGAAGGTCTCGCTGGAGTTCATGGAGTGTCCTCGGGCAATGTGGTCGGTTGATTTCGGGGGAGGGCTGTCGAACCGTCCTGGGGGAGCCCTGTCCCGTCGGGAACCGGATCGATGGTCAGCCCGGGGAAGGCTTCGGCCAGTCCGTCCGCGGCGTGGCTGCGTTGCACCGCTGTGTTGAGCTGGGCGATGGCCCACGCGCGAGTGGAGCCCTCACTCAATCCCACCAGGTCCCCGTACATCCCGGACAGTTCCTGCTCGAGGGCTGCGGTTCCGCGGGCGGGATCGGCAAGCAGAACGGGGTCGAGGTGGAAGGCGGGAGGAGCGGGGGGCACTGTTCCACACAGTCGTGCCAGGAGTGCCGCGGCGGAACGGGCCGCATCTGCATGCCGGCTCGACAGGTCAAGCGCTGCCGCCGGGTCGGGGAGCCGTGCAGCGGCAACCTCGTAGGCATATTCCGCTCCGCGCTCAGCGCGAAGGGCGGCGGAGACCAGATTCGTCGTGTCGGTCGCCGGGGTGGCGGGGGTAGGTGGGGCTTGGGTAGTTGGGGCTTGGGTGGCTGGTGTGTGGGTGCC
>NZ_KI914777.1:33749-38253 GCF_000520535.1 Arthrobacter sp. H41 | reverse complement strand
GCCGGCCTGTCCGACCGAGCCCCCCGGCTGCTCCGGCCACCACTCGAGCGGCCACCCTGGTTCCGCGCCCCGGCCTCGCGGCCGCGCGTGGAGTCACCCGAACCGCCGCGGCCCCGCCCGGCGTCGTCGGAGCCGCTGCGGCCCTTCTTGCCGGTTTCGCCGAGGTCCTCGAGGGTTTCCGCGCCGATTCCCGCGAGTTTGCGTGCATTGCGGGGCAGGCGGCCCTTGGTGCCCTCGGGAATGTCGAGTTCCGTGAACAGGTGGGGTGACGAGGAGTACGTTTCCACCGGCTCAGGGGAGTCGAGGCCGAGAGCCTTGTTGATGAGCCCCCAGCGCGGCATGTCATCCCAGTCCACGAACGTGACGGCGGTACCCTTCTTGCCGGCACGGCCGGTGCGGCCCACGCGGTGCAGGTACGCTTTTTCGTCCTCGGGGCACTGGTAGTTGATCACGTGCGTGATGTCAACGACGTCGATGCCGCGCGCTGCGACCTCCGTCGCAACGAGGACGTCGATCTTGTCACCGCGGAAGGCGCGCAGCGCCTGCTCGCGGGCACCCTGGCCGAGGTCGCCGTGGATCGCTCCAGCAGCGAAACCACGGTCGATGAGTTCCTCCGACAGCTTCGCGGCAGTGCGCTTGGTCTTGCAGAAGATGATGGTGCGGCCGCGGTTCCTCGACTGCAGGATCCGCGCCACGACCTCGGCCTTGTCGAGGTTGTGGGCACGGTAGATCACCTGGCGGATGTCTTTCTTGGTGATGCCCTCGTCCTCGGGATCCGCGGCACGGATGTGGGTGGGCTGCGTCATGTAGCGCCGCGCCATGGCGATGACCGGGCCGGGCATGGTGGCGGAGAACAGGAGCGTCTGGCGGACCGGGGGAGTTGCCGCGATCAGGGTTTCGACATCGGGGAGGAACCCGAGGTCGAGCATCTCATCAGCCTCGTCGAGGACCACGATCTTGACGTTCTTGAGGACGAGGAGCTTCTGGCGGTGCAGGTCGATGAGGCGTCCGGGAGTGCCGACCACGATCTCGACGCCCCGCTGCAGTGCCTCGATCTGCGGCTCGTAGGCCCGTCCACCGTAGATGGTGACGATCCGGGCGTTGCGCTTCTTGGCCGCCGTCGTGAGGTCGCCGGCAACCTGGACGGCGAGCTCGCGGGTCGGTACGACGACGAGGGCCTGGGGAGCTCCGGGGACGGGCAGCTTGTCATACCCCTCATCGTCGGGACCCACCACGCGCTGGATGGCGGGGATACCGAACCCCAGGGTCTTGCCGGTACCGGTTTTCGCCTGGCCGATGATGTCGTGCCCTCCAAGGGCGATGGACAGCGTCATGGCCTGGATGGGGAAGGGATGGATGATGCCGGCATCGGCCAGGGACTCGACGATGTCGGGCCGTACCTTGAAATCGGCGAACGTCTCGGGTACCTCGGCGTGGGGCTCTTCGGTGGTGACGAGGGTCGTCTCGACGTCGATGGCGTCGTCGCTGTTGTCCGCCTTCAAGTGGTGCAGGTCTGGTGTCGTATTCTCAGTGTTCAATTAAGTACCGTTCAGTTAGGCAAGGCGGCCGCCGAGGCTCAACGGGTGGCTGGGGAGAAATCCAGCTCGGAGCACATCGGAGGCGCAAAGCGTCCAGTGGAAGCCGATCGCGGGCTTGCAACTGCGGAGGCTGAAACCTAGGAGTTCAGCGCGAAGAACTCGGGATCGAGTAAGTACTGCGGGTCATCGGGATTGTCGATAACGACCGGGCATCCATTACTACCACTCAAGTCTACCCTGCCGCGCCTGGGGTTCCGGCATCCGCCGGCCTGGAGTGGCGGGGGTCGGGATCCGCGGTGGGGAGTACCTGGAAACGTACTTTGCGCTGCTCGATGTCGGCTTGGACGAGCATGACCGTCACTGTTGCGCCGGCCACGAGTTCGCCGTCGCACTGGGCTTCGACCGGCGGGTCGAGAACCTGCACCGTCCCCGAGAGCCGCTGCCTGGGTTCGGAGCCGTTGCTCCGGGGGGAGCCCTGGAGGACGACAGCCTCGAATTCCTCGCCCACGCGGCTGCTCAACACGGCGGCCTGCACTGCCTCCAGGGCTCCGGACTCCATCCGGGAGGCAATCTGGTTCGAGGCGTTCATCAGTCCGTTCAACGCGGGCAACGCATCACGAGCCCACTGCGGCACGTCGTTGCCGGCACAGAGCGCCTCGCAGATGACCAGGACGAAGCGGTCGACCAACCGGCGCAGCGGCGCGGTCGTGTGGGCGTAGGGAGCCGCGATGGCTGACTGCTCGACGTCGTCGGGGACCTCGCCGTCGAACGCCGTATACCCCGCCCCGCGGAACAGGGACGCGGCAGCGTGCATCAGGGCGAGGTGGCGGGGCGACGCCGTGTCGAGCGTCCGAAGGAACGCACCGTAGGAGAGGTTGTCCGGCCAGGGCGTCCCCAGGACCTTCGCCTGGTGGCGGAACTTGGCAAGCGCACCGTCATCCGGACCCGGCATGGTGCGCAGGATGCCGATGCCTCCATCGATCATCATCCGGCCGGCGGCCATCCCGGTCATCAGCGAGATCTGGGCATTCCAGTCCTCGGAGGGGAGCGACGGCTCGGTCTGGATGACGTACTGCCGACCATCATGGAAAATCTCCTGGCGCGGGAGGTCAAGGCTCGATCCGCCGCGCAGCACCTCCTGCCGGACACGTTTGATCCCCACCTCGCGGAGCAGGCCGAGGCTTTCGTGCAGCCAGGGAAGGCCGGACGGCTCTGTCTCATCGAGGATCTCCTCGACCTGCTGGTAGGTGAGCTGGATCCTGCTGCGTATCCTGGCTCGCCGCACGGTGGCCGAGCTCACCGAAGCATCGGGCGCGAGAGCGAATTCCCAGACGAACGCGGGGCGTTCGACGCCCGGGAGCAGGCTCGCGGCGTCATCGGAGATGCACTCGGGATAGAGGGACACCCGGCCGTCCGGAGCGTAGATGGTCTGGCCCCTGTGCCGTGCTTCGGTATCCACCGCTCCACCCGGTTCGACGAAGCCGGGAGCATCGGCGATCGCGTACCACACGCGGTATCCGGATCCACAATGCTCCAGGCAGAGGGCCTGGTCGAGGTCGGTGGAGTCGGGAGGGTCGATGGTGAGGAAGTCGAGGTGTGTGAGGCTTTCCTGCGGAGGGACGTGCGCATGGATCGCCTGCTCCGCTTCAGCAAGGACAGCCGCGGGGAACGATTCGGCGATAGCGAGTTCTTCCCGGAGCGCGTGCAGAGCCGCTGCGAGCAGCTCCTGTGACTCCAGGTTCCTGACATCCAGCTGCTTCGACGGCACAAGCCCACCGTAATACACGCGTTCCTCCTCCGGGCCCTCCGGAAAGGCCGGTATCTCTGCTGCATGCCCAGGAGCGCTGTGCCAGGGCTGCCAGCTCCCGGACCGCCTTCTGCACCCGGCGGGCCCGGGCGTCGGCGCCTGCGGTGGGTCCTCCTGCCTGCCGATGCTCGGCGCTCACCGGCAGCATGGCTCGTCCGTTCATCGAGCCGACAATGGTGCGGTACCCATACCCGTTGACGGTGCCGGTGACAGCTGGCCGCCTGCCTCCACCAAGCTTCTCGAGAACCGATTCCGGGACCTCGATTCCCGTGGCCGTCCTGTCGCCCAACTCGAGCGTCGCATCGGATCGCATGACTCATCCTCGTCTTCCGCGTTCTGACCTGAAGGCTAGAAGCATAGGACCACAGGGCGCCGCAGCGGAAGTTGCCGGCCGCCCTGCATTGCGTACTCTTAGCAGAATGGAAAACCGCCCGCCTGACAGCGTCCCACCCAGGAACGACCACCTGCAACGGATGGGTTCCGTGGGAGAAACGCCCGACGCCGGCGGGACCGACCCGCTCCCCGTTTCCCCGGGCCACAGCGACCCGCGCTATCTGCGCTTCATCGTTGACCTGTTCGGCGTCATCGCCTACGGCGAGCTGTCCGGTTTCGAGCGGCTGTCCTCCGACGCACGGTTCTCGCCGAGCCTT
The DNA here is from genome assembly GCF_000520535.1 of Arthrobacter sp. H41. Classification (GTDB taxonomy): domain Bacteria; phylum Actinomycetota; class Actinomycetes; order Actinomycetales; family Micrococcaceae; genus Arthrobacter_D. The sequence goes on along the minus strand of NZ_KI914777.1, from coordinate 34,258 downwards.
GCCGACCGGGCGGGGCTCGGCCGGCTCGCGGTCCTCGACCGACAATGGTGCGGTACCCATACCCGTTGACGGTGCCGGTGACAGCTGGCCGCCTGCCTCCACCAAGCTTCTCGAGAACCGATTCCGGGACCTCGATTCCCGTGGCCGTCCTGTCGCCCAACTCGAGCGTCGCATCGGATCGCATGACTCATCCTCGTCTTCCGCGTTCTGACCTGAAGGCTAGAAGCATAGGACCACAGGGCGCCGCAGCGGAAGTTGCCGGCCGCCCTGCATTGCGTACTCTTAGCAGAATGGAAAACCGCCCGCCTGACAGCGTCCCACCCAGGAACGACCACCTGCAACGGATGGGTTCCGTGGGAGAAACGCCCGACGCCGGCGGGACCGACCCGCTCCCCGTTTCCCCGGGCCACAGCGACCCGCGCTATCTGCGCTTCATCGTTGACCTGTTCGGCGTCATCGCCTACGGCGAGCTGTCCGGTTTCGAGCGGCTGTCCTCCGACGCACGGTTC
>NZ_KI914777.1:27514-33649 GCF_000520535.1 Arthrobacter sp. H41 | reverse complement strand
GGGCGGGGCTCGGCCGGCTCGCGGTCCTCGAGTTCGAACACTTCGAGATGGTCAGCAGCCATCTTTCCGGATTGGGCGTCGACGTCGAGGAAGCGATGGCGCCGTTCCAGGCGTCAGTGGACTCGTTCCACGAACGAACCCGACCGGGCGACTGGTATGAGTCGCTCATGAAGGCCTACGTGATCGACGCCATCTCGGGAGACTTCTACAGGGCGCTCGCCGACCGGCTGGACCCGGACACCCGCTCCCTGATCGGCAGTATCGAGTCCGGGGAAGGGTCTCCGCTGCTGTACCGGCGGCTCAAGGAAGCGCTTGCCGACGATCCCCGGCTGGCCTCGCGCCTGGCCCTGTGGGGAAGGCGGCTCGTGGGGGAGGCCCTGACCCAGGCGCAGCGCATCGGCATTGAACGGGAATTCCTCGGAGGCCTGCTGTTCGCCGACGCGTCGGACCACGCGGAACACACGACGGCGCTGTTCTCGCTCTTGACGCGCAACCATTCACGGCGGATGGGCGCGCTGGGCCTCACCGCGTAGCGGGCGGATCCGCGCTCTCTATCCGCCCGTTGAACCTAGAGGGCGAACCTACAGGGCGTTTCCGCCGCTGAACCTAGAGGGCTCCGAAACCGACGCGGCGCTGTTCCTCGGCTCCGATTTCCACGTAGCCGAGGACCGACGCCGGCACGATGACCTGCCGTCCCTTGCTGTCGGTGAGCCGAAGCTCGGTGCCCCCCGTGATGGCCTTCGACACGACCTCGGCGAGTGCCTCTGCCGTTTCCGAGGATTCCAGAACGATTTCCCGGTTGACGTTCTGGATACCGATTTTTACTTCCACGGCGGGTGCCTCCTGTGTAGTGAACCTATAGACCTCTTGGAAACCTACTCTAGATTTCCTTGGGGAAACGACTAATTCCGCGCCAAGCTAAACGGTAGATAAGTTCGCTGGCGGAGTCGATGTCGAGGCTGCCGTCCGTCTCGAGCCAGTAGCGTGCGCTGACCTGCGCCATGCCGGCAAGGCCCCGCCCCAGGAGGGTGGCCTCGACCAGGGACAGCTGGGTATCCTCGGCGATGATCCCGGCTATCGAGTTGGCGAAATGGGCGTTGAACTCCTCCAGCCTGCTGCTGACGTCGGGGTCATTGCTGACGTCCGATTCGAAGACGAGCCGGTGCGCCTGGCTGTCCTGTGCGATGAACTGGAAGTAGGCGCGCATCGTCGCATGCACGCGCAGCTTGTTGTCCTCGGTGGAGCGCATGGCCTCGACGAGCAGGGCGGTCAGGGCGGCGAGGTGGCTTTCGAGAAGTGCCAGGTAGAGCTCGCGTTTGCCGGGGAAATGCTGATACAGAACGGGTTTGCTGACCTTTGCCGCCTCGGCGATGTCGTCCATCGCCGCTCCGTGGTATCCATGCACCACGAACACCTCGTGAGCTGCGTCCAGTAACTGGCGCCTGCGTTCGTCCCTGGGGAGCCGGAGGGCCTTGCCTCCCGGTGCTGCTTCTGCGCCCACGTGCCGCACCCTTTGCTCGCAGTAGTTGTCCGCCCCAGTTTACCCATCAGGCAGCAGCAGCCGCGTCCCGGTGGGCGGAAGTCGTCCGGAGGAATAGATTGGAGCATGAGCGTTTTCAGCCCCTCCGAGCGAAGCCCCGTCCTGCCCCCGCTGGTCGAGCCGGCTGGTGAAATCACCCGGGAGGAAGCGCTCCGGTACTCCCGCCACCTCATCATCCCCGAATTCGGGCTGACGGCCCAGAAGCGCCTCAAGAACGCCCGGGTGCTCGTGATCGGGGCGGGAGGGCTCGGCTCGCCGGTCCTGCTGTATCTGGCCGCAGCCGGAGTAGGAACGCTCGGAATCGTCGACGACGACGTCGTCGAGGTGTCCAACCTGCAGCGCCAGGTGATCCATGGTGTGGGAAACGTCGGCGAGGAAAAGGCGGAGTCCGCGCGGCAGAGCGTCGCGGAAGTCAATCCGCTCGTTCAGGTGCACCTTTTCCCTGCCCGTCTGACCGCCGACAACGCACTGGAGATCTTCGCCGGATACGACCTCGTGGTGGATGGCACCGACAATTTCGCTACGCGGTACCTCGTCAACGACGCCGCTGCAATTCTTGGCATCCCCTACGTCTGGGGGTCGATCCTGCGCTTCGACGGCCAGGTCAGCGTGTTCTGGGAGAAGTATGGGCCGGGCTACCGCGATCTGTATCCGGAAGCCCCGCCTCCCGGCTCGGTCCCCTCATGCGCTGAAGGCGGCGTGCTGGGGGTGCTGTGCGCGCAGATAGGGTCGGTGATGGCCAACGAGGCCATCAAGCTCATCACGGGAATCGGACGCACCCTGCTGGGCCGGGTGCTGGTGTTCAACGCGCTCGAGATGTCGTGGCGCGAGGTCCGGGTGCGGCGGGATCCGAACGCCCTGCCCACCACCGAACTGGTGGACTACGAGGCGTTTTGCGGGCTGCCCGCCGCGGATGGAACAGCAGCGGCGGTACCGACGGTCACCGTGGAAGAGCTCGCCGTGCTGCTCGGGCAGCGCGCAGCCGGGAAGGCGGACTTCAGCCTGCTGGACGTCCGCGAGCCGGGTGAGTACGACGTCGTGCGGATCGACGGAGCGGAGCTGGTTCCGAAGGACCGCATCCTCGGCGGGGAGTACCTCCCGGAGGGCGACCGCCCGGTGTATGTGCACTGCAAGGCCGGCAGCCGTTCAGCCGACGTGGCCCGATACCTTGCACAGCAGGGCTATGAGCGGGTGTATTCGGTGGAAGGCGGCATCCTCGAGTGGGTCGAACGGATCGAGCCGCACAAGGCGGTGTACTGAGACGCACGGCCACGCGGTGGTGGAACCGGTGCTTACGCCGACTCCGCCGCAGGAGGCTGGTGTACCGGGCAGCGGGCTGCACTCAGTTCGGCGGCGTCCGATGCGGTGGCGGCGTTGTCGGCGCCCGCTCCGGCAGCCCGCGCCGTCGTGCTGGCCGAAGGTGCTACGTCGATCCCGTACAGCGCCTCCAGCGCAGCCAGATAGTCGTCCTGGCGGCCTTCGGCTGCAAGCTCACGTGCGCGGACAGTGGGAACATGGAGCAACTGCCGCACCATGCGGCGGAGGGCGAATTCCACCTCTTCGGCCGCTGCGGTACAGCCGTGCTGCGCGCGGACGCGTTCCATCTCCGAGTCCAGCGCTTCCTGGGTGTGTTTCCGGAGGGCGACGATGGCGGTGTTCATGGCACGGCTGTTCTGCTGCTCCTCGAAGCTGCGCGCGGCGTCCTTCACCAGGCGTCCCGCCTGCTGGAGGGCATCGGCCTGCTCCTCGGGCGCGGCGAGCCGGACCGACTCGAGGGTGATGAGCTCGACGTCGTCGAGGTTTGCCACCGCTGGATCGAAGTCATGGCTCAGGGCGAGGTCGATGATGACGAGCGGCCGCGCCGAACCGCGCCGGACCCGCTCGAGGTCAGCCGCTTCGATCCTCGCGTCGCTTCCGCTGCAGCCGATGACGACGTCGGCCTCCCGAAGGGCGGCGGGCAGCTTTTCCGCCGTGAGCGCAGTGCCTCCCCGCGTCGAGACGAAACTCTGGGCACGGCCGGAGGATGAGAAGACCGAGATGCGGCTGCATTTCTTCTCCTTCAGCAATGCCATGGTGGCGCCGGCGTAGGCGCCCGTTCCGAAGAGCACCACGGATTTGGTGGTCCAGTCCGCGTCCCCAGACACGTCGCCGGCAAGTTCGAGGGCGACGGAGACGATCGAGCGGCCCTGGCTGCCGAGGACGGTCTGTGCGCCGACGTCCTTCGCGGTGCGCGAGGCGGTCTGGAACAGGCGGACCAGACCGGGACTGGCGGCTCCGGTCGACTGGGCGTCGATCAGGGCCCGGCGGACCTGCCCGGCGATCTCGCGCTCACCCACGACGGCGGAGTCCAGGCCTGCGCTGACGGCGAAGAGATGCTCGGCTACCGCTTCGCCGGTATTGGTGACGAAGGAGGACGATACGGAGGCGGCGGGAATGCCGGAGTAGTCGCTGATGGTGGAAACGATGGCCGAACGGGCAGCTTCGACGTCGTCTTCGGACGGGGCCTCGCCGTAGATCTCGAAGCGGTTGCAGGTGGCCAGGACCACGGCGCCTGATACTGCGCGTCCATCGGCAAGCACGGCCGAGGGGACCTGGGGCGCCCCGACGCTGAGCCGGGCAACGGTTTCCAGGTCTACATTCGAGTGCGTCGCAACAAGGGATAGTAGAACCACAACCCGACAAGCATAACGAGCGGGCACCCGCCGGCAGTAATAGGTTCGCCTTACCCGGGTCTTGCCTTTTGCGTACTTCCGCGGAAAATGGGGGCGCGGCGCGCACGTGAGATTGGACACCAGCGGCGTCGGACGCCGGGCGGGGGTTAACGATCTCTGACGATCAACGGCAGAATCAGGGTATGAACCTTGGAGCAGCACATCCGCTGATGGACGGCCGCACGGCTGAATCAGCCCTCATCTCCGCCTACCGCGGGCTTGCGCCACACCGTCGTCCGGTGTGGTTCATGCGCCAGGCCGGACGTTCCCTGCCCGAGTACCGGGCGCTGCGCGAGGGAACCAATATGCTCGAATCGTGCCTCGACCCGGAGATGGCCTCCGAGATCACCCTCCAGCCGGTGCGCCGGCACGACGTCGATGCCGCTATTTTCTTCTCCGACATCGTCATTCCGCTCAAGCTGGCGGGTGTGGACGTCGACATCGTGCCCGGCGTCGGGCCTGTGCTGGGCACGCCCATCCGCAGCGCCGCCGATGTTGCCGCGCTGCCGGTCCTCACCGACGCCGCCCTGGAGCCCATTCGGCAGGCCGTCGCACGAACCGTTGCGCAGCTGGGCTCGACGCCGCTGATCGGGTTCGCGGGCGCCCCCTTCACCCTCGCGGCCTACATGGTCGAGGGCAAGCCGTCCCGCGACCACCTCGGGCCCCGCACGATGATGCACGCCGACCCCGACACGTGGCGGGCCTTGACCGAGTGGGCCGCTGACGCGTCAGGCCGCTTCCTCCGGGCCCAGCTGGAGGCCGGAGCGTCAGCCGCACAGCTCTTCGACTCCTGGGCGGGCTCGCTCGGCCTTGACGACTATGTTCGGCACGTCGCGCCGGCCTCCTCCCTCGCGCTCGACCACGTCCGCGGTCTGGGCGCCCCGCTGATCCACTTCGGCACCGGCACCTCGGAACTGCTCGCGGCCATGTACGACGTCGGCGTGGACGTGGTGGGCGTCGACTATCGGCTTCCGCTGGCCGAGGCCAACCGGCGGTTGGGCGGCAGGGTTCCATTGCAGGGCAATATCGATCCGGCACTGCTCCAGGCTCCGTGGGAGGTACTGGAGAAGCATGTGCGGGAGGTACTCGACTCGGGTTCCGCGGCGCCCGGGCATGTGGTCAACCTGGGTCACGGGGTGCCGCCGGGGACCGACCCGGAAGTACTGACCCGGGTGGTCGAACTGATCCATTCGGTATCCCCACCGGCATGAGCGGACCGGCCAGAAGCGGAACCGCGCCGGCTCCCGGCTCGTCAGGCAGAGGCGGTCATGTGCCGGTCGTCGTCGTGGGTGGGGGGGTGGCCGGACTCGTCGCGGCCCGGACCCTTGCCCGGCGCGGGCTGCAGGTGACGGTCCTCGAGGAGTCGGCGCGTTTCGGCGGCAGTGTGGATTCGCGCGAGCTCGGCGGGTTCCGGCTCGACAGCGGCGCCGAATCCTTCTCCACTCGCTCCGCCACGGTTCCCGGGCTCGCCGCCGAGCTCGGTCTCGAGGCCGAGCTGGTGGTTCCCGAAGCGGCGGGCGCGTGGGTCCAGCTTCCGGGTAAGGACCTGCAACGCAGTGCGCAGCCCCTGCCCAGTTCGGGAGTGCTCGGCATTCCGGCAGACCCGACCGACGCCGGGACCGCGGCGGCGATCGGCCGGGCGGGTGTGCTCCGGGCATCCCTGGACAGGATGCTTCCACCCGGCTCCCTCGCCACCCGTCCCGGTGTCAGCCTCGGCGAACTCGTCCGGACACGCATGGGGGAGGAGGTCCTGGACCGCCTTGTCGCTCCCGTTGCGGGAGGGGTGTTCTCAGCGGATCCGGATACCCTCGACGTCGATGCGGTGGCACCCGGACTGCGGGCGGCCATGGGCCGGCTGGGCTCGCTCGGTGCCGCGGCCGGTTC
>NZ_KI914777.1:25589-27414 GCF_000520535.1 Arthrobacter sp. H41 | reverse complement strand
CCCCCGCCGGATCGGCCGTCGGCGGGCTCCGCGGCGGCATGGCCCGGCTCCGGGATGCACTCGTGGCGGAACTGGCAGCCGGGGGCGTCGATCTGCGAAGCGGTGAGACGGTTCGCGGGATCCATCGTTCGGGGAATGGCTGGCGGGTAGCGACCGAGCGCTCGACCCTCGAGCGGAGACTACCTGCGCGCGCCGTCCTCGTCGCGACGGGAGGCCCCGCCGCCGTCGACCTCCTAGCCCCTGTGCTCCCGGAACTGGCAGCCGACCGCCCCGCGCCGGTGCCGGGAGTCGCCCTCGTCACCCTCGTGGTCGAGGTGCCGGGTCTTGATGCCCACCCGCGCGGGACGGGCGTGCTGGTGGCCCGGGGAGTCGACGGGGTGTCGGCCAAGGCGCTGACTCACGCCACCGCCAAATGGAAGTGGCTGCGGGACCAGGCCGGGCCGGGCGTGCACGTCCTCCGGTTGTCCTACGGACGGGTGGGGGACACCGCGCGGGAGCCCGGACCATCGACGGGGGACGACACGCTGTTCGCTGTCGCGCTCGCCGACGCGTCGGCTCTGCTCGGGGTGCACATCGATGCCGGCGCCGTGCGGAGCTGGGATGTTGTCCGCTGGGCCGGCGCCCTGCCGCATGCCGCGGTGGGGCATCGCGACAGGGTGGCGAGGATCCGGGCCGTCGCGTCGGCTGCCGGAACACTCGACATCACGGGGGCGTGGCTCGCCGGAACGGGACTCGTCGCGGTGATCGACGACGCACGGGTGCGCGCCACTGCACTCGCCGATCGGCTCGACGCGGTGCGTTAGGAACTGCTCCAGCGTGACGTTAATTACTTCTACGAGTTGTAGAAGAACAGGATTTCGGATTGCTCGTGCGAGAGGGGCAAACTAATACCATGAGTGAGCTAACCGGCACGAACGCTTCCCACGATCCTTCCACCGAGCCCTCCACCGAGCCCTCCACCGAACACTCCACCGACGTCGCTGCCGACGGCGGGGGAGAGCTGTTCTTCACGCTGTGGACCGTCTTCAAGCGCGACGCGGGATCCACGGGATCCGCGAGTTCAGCCGACGGCCTCGGGGAGGTGCTGGATTCGCTCGAGGGGACCGGCGTCGTCGTCCGGGGTTTCTACGATGTCTCGGCACTGCGCGAGGACGCCGACGTGATGGTCTGGCTCCATGGGCCGCGTGCCGAGGACCTCCAGGCGACGATCCGGCGCATCCGGCGCACCGCCACGTTCTCCGGGACCGGCATCGCCTGGTCCGCCATGGGTGTGCACCGCGATGCCGAGTTCTCCAAGAGCCACAGCCCGGCGTTCTCCCGGGGTCTCGCCCCAGCAGAATGGGTGTGCGTCTACCCCTTCGTGCGCTCCTACGAGTGGTACATCCTTCCCAGCGAGGAACGCCGTGGGATGCTGTACGACCACGGGATGAAGGGCCGCGAGTATCCGCAGGTCCTCTCCAACACCGTGTCCTCCTTCGCGCTCGGCGACTGGGAATGGATCCTCGCCCTCGAAGCCCCGCAACTGGTGGACCTCGTCGACCTCATGCGGCACCTCCGGGAGACCGAAGCGAGGCGCCACGTGCGCGAGGAGATACCGTTCTACACAGGCCGCAGGATCAGCTCCGACGAAATCGCAGAGGTGCTCCAGTGAGCATTCAGGCCTTCGACCCCCTCGACGGGGTCGACGACGCAGGGCGCATGGCGCCCAAGAACTACGACGCCGTGGTCCTCGCGTCCTTCGGCGGCCCCGAGGGGCAGGACGACGTCATCCCCTTCCTGCGCAACGTGACGCGCGGCCGGGGCATCCCCGACGAGCGGCTCGTCC
>NZ_KI914777.1:18768-25489 GCF_000520535.1 Arthrobacter sp. H41 | reverse complement strand
CCCACCACTACCGTGCCTTCGGCGGCGTCAGCCCCATCAACGGCCAGAACCGCGCGCTCCGTGCAGCTCTCGAGGCCGAGCTCCGGCGCCGCGACGTCGACCTCCCGGTGTACTGGGGCAACCGGAACTGGGCACCGTTCATCGCCGACACGCTGCAGGAGGCCTACGACGCCGGACACCGGCGCATCCTTGCCGTGACCACCAGCGCGTACTCGAGCTACTCGAGCTGCCGGCAGTACCGCGAGGACCTCGGGATGGCCCTGGTCAGGACCGGGCTCGAAGGCAAGCTCGAGGTCGACAAGGTGCGGCAGTACTTCGACCACCCCGGGTTCGTGGAGCCCTTCGTCGACGGGGTCACCGACGGGCTCGCCGCCGTACGGGCCGGCCTGAAGGAGCGCGGGGAGGACGGCGCCCCGGTGCACATCATGTTCGCCACCCATTCCATTCCCATCGGTGACGCCGAGGCCTCCGGCCCCCGCAACGCCGAGGGCGGGCCGGCCCACGAACAGGGGGCCTACGTCGCACAGCACCTCGCCACCGCACAGGCCGTGCTGGACCGCGTGCCGGAGGCCGCGGGCGTCGAGTGGTCGCTGGTCTACCAGTCCCGCTCGGGTGCGCCGCACATCCCCTGGCTCGAGCCCGATATCAGCGATGCCCTGAGGGAGCGAGCCGGTACAGGAATCCGGGGAGTGGTGATCGTCCCGCTCGGCTTCGTGAGCGACCACATGGAAGTCGTCTGGGACCTCGACACGGAGGCCCTCGAGACCTGCGCCGAGCTGGACGTCGTCGCGAGCCGCGTACCCACCCCGGCCACCCACGGGAAATTCGTGGCGGGGTTGGTGGACCTCATCTCCGAGCGCACCATCGAGAACAACATCGCAGAGCGGCCGTCCGCCACCGACCTCGGTCCCTGGTACGACGTCTGCCGGTCCAACTGCTGCGCCAACCGGCGGGGCGAGAAACCCACCATCGCGGCGGTGGACGCCACCGTGGGGACGTCGCTCCCGAATCCCGGGTCCTGATGTCGCAGGCGATCCGCGTCGGCACCCGGGGCAGCGCCCTCGCCCTCACCCAGACCACCACCGTCGCCGAGAGCATCGCCGAGCTCGCAGGGCGGCCATACGATCTGGTGCGCGTCCGGACCGAGGGAGACATCCTGAAGGGATCGCTGTCACAAATCGGTGGCACCGGAGTCTTCGTGGCCGCCCTGCGCGATGCGCTGCTGGACACCCGATGCGACCTTGCGGTGCACTCCCTCAAGGACCTCCCGACGCTCCCGGCGCCCGGCCTGACCGTCGCTTCGGTGCCGGCCCGGGCCGACGTCCGAGACGCGCTGTGTGCCCGGGACGGGCTCACCCTCGCGACACTGCCCGACGGCGCGACCGTTGGCACCGGATCGCCGCGCCGCGCGGCGCAACTGCGGTCTGCCCGTCCTGGCCTGAACGTCGTGGATATCCGCGGCAACGTGGATACGCGGCTCGGCCGGGTCGCCGGACTCGTGGACGGGGCGCCGGGCGACCTCGACGCCGTCGTCCTCGCCGCGGCAGGGCTGCTCCGGCTCGGACGCCAGGCCGCAATCACCGAGTACATCGATCCCGCGGTCATGCTGCCCGCGCCCGGGCAGGGCGCCCTCGCGGTGGAATGCCGGATCGACGACGCCGACACCTCCCTCCGCGAAGCCCTCGACTCCTACGACCACGCGGAGACGCGGCTGGCCGTGACAGCGGAACGCGCCGTCCTGCTCCAGCTCGAGGCCGGCTGCGCAGCCCCCATCGGAGCGCACGCTTCCGTGGTGGGGGGGAGCCTGACCCTCGAGGCGGTGGTCTGCAGCCTCGACGGTCGGACGATGATCCGCAGGACGCGGTCCACCGGTGCCGCCGACAATGTCGGCGCTGCCGAACTGGGCATGGCGCTCGCCGAGGAACTCCTCACCGCGGGAGCTGCTGGGATAGCTCCCCTGAAGAGCTGACGGACGCGCTCTCATGAAGGCTGTTCCCCTTCCGCTGGCAGGCGTGTGCGTCGTGCTCCTGCGCAGCCCCGAACGGTCCGCCGCCATGGCCCGCGAGGTGCGGCTGTTCGGTGGACAGCCCGTCGTGATGCCCCTCATCGACTTCGAGCAGGTGCCCGGATCCAGGGAGCTGGAGGAAGCGCTGGCCCGCCTGGCCGAGGGCCGCTACCAGTGGGTCGTGTTCACGAGCGTCACCGCAGTGGCTTCGCTCCAGCTGCACGCCGGCGCAGCCGGCGAGGAGCTGACGGGAATGCTCCGCGCCGGACCGCGCATCGCAGCGGCGGGCAGCGTCACCGGGGAGTATCTGGCGAGTGCCGGTGTGGTGGCCCACCTGGTTCCGGAAGGCAGCCAGTCCGCGCGGGGCCTCCTCGATGAGATGCCCGCCGGGCCGGGAGCGGTTCTCCTGCCGCAGGCGGACATCGCCGACCCCGCCCTTGCCGAGGGTCTCACCGCCGCGGGATGGGCCGTCGACCGCGTGACGGTGTACCGCACTGTCGACTATCCGGCAGCTGCCGCGCACCGCCTCGTGGTTCCGGTGCCCGCCGGCGACGGCGGGATTCCCGTGCCGATCGATTCCCGGCAATTCCGCCGGCTCACCGCCGGGAAAGCCCCGGTGGTGGCGGTCCTCACTTCCCCGAGCAGCGCGCTCCGGTTCCATGCCATGCTGGAGAAGGAGGCACCGCTGGGCGTCGGCGCCGCGCCGTTGGTCATCGCGATCGGACCCAGCACCGCAACCGCCGCGGCAGGCGCGGGCCTTCGCGTCGACGCCGTCGCGTCCCGGCCCACCCCTGAGGGAATCGCGGAGGCCGCCGTCCGCGCAGTCACCGGCGGATCCACAGCACCGAGAAATGGAGTGTTCCAATGAGTTTCCCCCAGCACCGGCCCCGCCGCCTGAGGTCCACACCCGCCCTCCGGCGGCTGACGGCCGAATACCGCGTGAGCCCTTCGGAACTGGTCCTGCCCGCCTTCATCCGGGAGGGGCTGACCGAGCCCTCGCCCATTCACTCGATGCCTGGAGTGGTCCAGCACAGTACCGAGTCACTCAAGAGGGCTGCGGCCGAAGCCGCGGAGCGGGGCGTCGGCGGGATCATGCTGTTCGGGATTCCCCTGTCCAGGGATGCGACGGGCAGCGCCGGCATCGATCCCGACGGGGTGCTGAACCGGGCCATCGCCGATGTGCGCTCCGAAGTGGGGGACGCGCTCGTCGTGATGAGCGATGTGTGCCTCGATGAGTTCACCGATCACGGCCACTGCGGAGTGCTTGCCGAGGACGGCAGCGTCGACAACGACACCACGCTGGCGCTCTACGCGCAGATGGCCGTCGAGCAGGCGAAAGCGGGGGCCCACGTGCTGGGCCCGTCGGGCATGATGGACGGGCAGGTCGCCGTGATCCGGCAGGCGCTCGACGACGCCGGCCACCAGGACACCGTAGTGCTCGCCTACGCCGCGAAGTATGCCTCGGCTTTCTACGGACCGTTCCGGGAGGCCGTCGATTCGCAGCTGAAGGGGGACCGCCGCACGTACCAGATGGACGCGGCGAATCGCCGTGAGGCGCTGCTCGAGGTGGAACTCGACATCGAGGAGGGCGCCGACCTCGTCATGGTGAAGCCGGCCATGAGCTATCTCGATATCCTCGCCGACGTCGCGGCGATGTCCCCCGTCCCGGTGGCTGCGTACCAGGTCTCGGGGGAGTACGCGATGATCGAGGCCGCGGCGGCGAACGGCTGGATCGACCGTCGCCGGGCGATCGAGGAATCGGTCCTCAGCATCAAGCGGGCCGGTGCGCAGATGATCCTGACCTACTGGGCCTCGGAGCTTGCGCTCTGGCTCGACGACAACTCCAACTGAGGACACCATGGCCACTTCCGAAGACCTGTACGAGCGCGCACGTTCCCTGATGCCCGGCGGGGTGAATTCGCCCGTCCGGGCCTTCGGCTCGGTCGGCGGCACCCCCAGATTCCTCGTCGATGCCCAGGGCGCGTATGTGACCGATGCCGACGGCACGACCTATGTCGACCTCGTGGGATCGTGGGGGCCGGCGCTGCTGGGCCACTCGCATCCGGACGTTCTCGCGGCGGTGCACCGTGCCGTCGACCATGGGCTGACGTTCGGAGCGTCGACGCCGGCGGAAGCCGACCTCGCCGAGATCGTCAAGGAGCGGGTTCCCGCCGTGGACCTCCTGAGGATGGTGTCGACCGGCACCGAGGCCACCATGACCGCGGTCCGGCTGGCCCGCGGCTTCACCAACCGCAACCTGATCATCAAATTCGCGGGCTGCTACCACGGTCACGTGGACAGCCTCCTGGCAGCCGCCGGCTCGGGCGTCGCGACGCTGGCACTTCCCGGATCCGCAGGAGTGACCGAGGCGACGACGGCGGAGACCCTCGTGCTGCCGTACAACGACGTCGAAGCGGTCCAGCAGGCCTTCGCGGAGCACGGCCCGCGCATCGCGGCAGTCATCACCGAGGCAGCGCCGGCCAACATGGGTGTGGTTACGCCGCAGGAGGGCTTCAACGCCTTCCTGTCCCGCGTGACGGCCGATCATGGTGCGCTCTTCATCGTGGACGAGGTCATGACGGGGTTCCGGACGGCTCCGGGAGGCTACTGGGGCCTGACCGGAGGGGCTCCGGACGCAGCGGATCCGTGGACTCCCGACCTCCTCACGTTCGGGAAGGTGATCGGCGGCGGTATTCCCGCTGCGGCACTGGGCGGCCGCGCGGATGTGATGAACTACCTTGCCCCGATCGGGCCCGTCTACCAGGCCGGCACCCTCTCCGGCAACCCGCTCGCGATGGCGGCCGGCGTGGCGACGCTCACCGCCGCCACCGACGACGTGTACCGCCACGTGGACGCCCGCTCCCTTGAGCTTTCCACTGCTCTTTCCGACGAGCTCGGGCGCGCAGGGGTGGACCACTCCATCCAGCGCGCCGGCAGCCTCTTCAGCGTAGCGTTCGGTACCTCCGCCAAGGGCGTGCACAATTACGCGGATGCGCAAGGGCAGGAAGCGTTCCGCTACGGGCCCTTCTTCCATTCGATGCTGGATTCAGGCGTCTACCTCCCGCCGTCGGTCTTCGAGGCCTGGTTCCTTTCCGCGGCCCATGACGACGCCGCCATGGAGAAGATCTTCGCGGCACTTCCTGCCGCGGCGGCCGCTGCTGCCGGGGCCCAGCCGGTCTGACGCCCTCGCCCCTGCGGCGTTGGTCGAGCCCGGTGGGCACGTGCGGCAACGCACGTGCCCACCGGATTCAGGCTTCGAGGAGTGCCGGCGCTGCGGCGACGGGTACCGACTGCACTTCCGCCTCCTTCGGTGATCCGGCCGGAAGAACGGGCCAGGCGCATTCGATCACGGCGGCCGGATCGGTACGCCTCAGGTATTCCTGGAAACTTGAGGCCTGTCGTTCGGCCCAGACGAGCTGGGCACTGTGAAGCTCCTCGGCAGGACGGGCCAGCAGCGGGAAGCGGTGCGCAAGAACCGCACCCACGCGGAGTGTGGCAAGGACGTCCGCCGCCGAGGTGTGCGCGTGCTCGAAGTCGATCCCGTAGTGGGCGCACATCGCGGTGAGGGTCCGCTTACCCCTGCGGTACCGATCGGCCTGCTTGTCCATGATGAACGGGTCCAGGACCGGGCGCGGGGTCGGTATGGAGACGCCGTGCCGTTGGCCCTCGCGCTCCAGAACGGTGAAATCGTACCGGGCGTTGAAGGCGAGCACTGGAACTCCGGCGTCGAACAGGCGGGCCAGCACAGCAGCCACTTCCATCACCACCTTCGCCGCGGGCTGTCCATAGGTGCGGGCGTGTTCGGTGGACACTCCGTGGATGGCCGCGGCCTCCTCGGGAATGGGAATTCCCGGGTCTGCCAACCACTCGTGGTGCTCCAGCGGCGAGCCGTCGCTGTCCACCAGGAGAATCGACGCCGTGACGATGCGGGCGTTCCGGGGGTCCCGTCCCGTGGTCTCGAGATCGAAGGCTGCCCGTGGTAGTTCCTGCCAGCTGGTCATGCGCCAAGGCTAGCGCGGTGCACCGACATTTCCGGGCAGGCCGCCGCGGTTAGGCTGGAGATCATGAGTAGGGAAACCGCCGGTACTTCTTCCTGCGATGATGCCGAGCAGCGGAACTTCGGCTGTCGCCGGAACTGCCGGCGCCTCGACTACAGCGAAGCCGTCCTTGAGGTGGCGCGGTTGGTACCTGCCGGCCGTGTCGTGACCTACGGAGATGTCGCGGAGCTCCTCGAAGCAGGCGGGCCGCGCCAGGTCGGGGCAGCAATGAGCCGCGGCGGCGACGACATCCCCTGGTGGCGCGTCCTGCGGGCGGGCGGGCTCCCTCCGCGCGGGCTCGCGGAACGGGCACTGGAACACTACCTGCAGGAGAGGACGCCGCTCCGGAACGCGGTCCGGCCTCCGCCCCGGTACGCACCCCGGAACCCGGAACAGCCGGGCGGGACGTTCATCGTGGACCTGGAAATCGCCCGATGGGTACCGGGAGAACGCGAGTTCGAGGCGGTGGAGGGTGTACGTGCGTGTCTTCGGCCGGCCACGATGCCGGACTCCTCGGTGATCGGAACGGAAATGTCAGTGCGAAGTGATGGGCTTGAATCATGACCACGACCCTTGACGGTGCTGAAATCTCCGACGGTGCTGACACGCTGGGCCCGCTGCGGGCCGATCGGGGCACCCGCGGACCGGCCGGAGCGGCTGGCGCTCCCGCAACGGCTGA
>NZ_KI914777.1:16756-18668 GCF_000520535.1 Arthrobacter sp. H41 | reverse complement strand
CTGTCCGGTCCCGTGCTTGTCCTTGGCGGCCCGGGTACCGGCAAGTCGACGCTCCTGGTCGACGTCGCCGTTCGCCGAATTCGCGCAGGCGTGATCGAGGCCTCCGAGGTGCTCCTTCTCGCGCCCACCCGGGCAGCGGCGTCGCGCCTTCGCGACGAGCTGACGGAAAAGCTCGACCGGAGCCTCAGCACAGCACCGGCAAGGACCTGGGCCGCCTATGCGTTCGACCTGATTCGGCGCGCGAAGGCGGAGGGACGGATGCCTGAACTCCGCCGCGCGCCGCGGCTCCTTTCAGGTGCCGAGCAGGACCTGATCATCAAGGAGCTGCTCGCCGGCCACGGCGAGGACGGCGCGCCTGCCATCGACTGGCCGCAGAACCTCACACTCGCCCTGCCCACGCGGGGATTCCGGCAGGAGATCCGTCAGCTCTTCGATCGCGTCAGCGAATACGGGGCCTCGGCCGGGCAGCTCCACGAGTGGGGCTACCGCTTCGACCGCCCTGACTGGGTTGCCGCTGCAGCGCTGTACGGCGAGTACCGGGACGTCCTGGACCTCCGGATGCCGGAGGCGTTCGACCCCGCCGGAATACTCACTGCAGCCCGTTCCCTCCTGGAACTGGATGAGGAGTTCCTCGCGCAGGAACGCCAGCGCGTGAAACTGGTCCTGGTGGATGACTATCAGGAAGCCAACCCGGCGATCCATGCGCTCCTCGGCCTTCTCGCCGGCGGCAGGGACACCGTCGTCGCTTCCTGCCCGGATACTGCGGTGCAGGGTTTCCGTGGCGCACGGCCCGAACTCACCGGGCAGCTCGAACAGCTGCTGTCGTCGGAGGGCGCACTCACCACGGTCGTGCTGGCGGAGTCCCGGACGCTGACGGCACCGCTGGCCGAGGCCTGGCGCAACGTCGCATCCCGTATCTCCACCGCCGGGGTGCCCGCCGGCTACAGGGCGCTGGCCCCCCTGGCCGCCGGCTTGTCCTTGGCGGCCCGGGTACCGGCAAGTCGACGCTCCTGGTCGACGTCGCCGTTCGCCGAATTCGCGCAGGCGTGATCGAGGCCTCCGAGGTGCTCCTTCTCGCGCCCACCCGGGCAGCGGCGTCGCGCCTTCGCGACGAGCTGACGGAAAAGCTCGACCGGAGCCTCAGCACAGCACCGGCAAGGACCTGGGCCGCCTATGCGTTCGACCTGATTCGGCGCGCGAAGGCGGAGGGACGGATGCCTGAACTCCGCCGCGCGCCGCGGCTCCTTTCAGGTGCCGAGCAGGACCTGATCATCAAGGAGCTGCTCGCCGGCCACGGCGAGGACGGCGCGCCTGCCATCGACTGGCCGCAGAACCTCACACTCGCCCTGCCCACGCGGGGATTCCGGCAGGAGATCCGTCAGCTCTTCGATCGCGTCAGCGAATACGGGGCCTCGGCCGGGCAGCTCCACGAGTGGGGCTACCGCTTCGACCGCCCTGACTGGGTTGCCGCTGCAGCGCTGTACGGCGAGTACCGGGACGTCCTGGACCTCCGGATGCCGGAGGCGTTCGACCCCGCCGGAATACTCACTGCAGCCCGTTCCCTCCTGGAACTGGATGAGGAGTTCCTCGCGCAGGAACGCCAGCGCGTGAAACTGGTCCTGGTGGATGACTATCAGGAAGCCAACCCGGCGATCCATGCGCTCCTCGGCCTTCTCGCCGGCGGCAGGGACACCGTCGTCGCTTCCTGCCCGGATACTGCGGTGCAGGGTTTCCGTGGCGCACGGCCCGAACTCACCGGGCAGCTCGAACAGCTGCTGTCGTCGGAGGGCGCACTCACCACGGTCGTGCTGGCGGAGTCCCGGACGCTGACGGCACCGCTGGCCGAGGCCTGGCGCAACGTCGCATCCCGTATCTCCACCGCCGGGGTGCCCGCCGGCTACAGGGCGCTGGC
>NZ_KI914777.1:0-16656 GCF_000520535.1 Arthrobacter sp. H41 | reverse complement strand
TGGGCCTGCGGTAGAAACGTCGCAGAGCCGGCCCGGTCCCGGCGACCCTGCAACGCCGTCGACTTCCTCGGAAGCCAGGCCTTCCGTTGCTTCCCACCTTGTCGATTCGGTCTTCCACGAGCAGCGCTACATCGTGCAGCGGATCCTCGAGGCGCACCTGTTCGGCGGCCGGACCTTCGATGACGTTGCCGTGATCGTCCGCAACGGGGCCCAGGTCGCCACGGTCCAGCGTTTCCTCGCTGCCCAGGGGATTCCCGTCAACGTGCCCGCTTCCGAGACAGCGCTCCGGGACGAACCGGCCGTCCGGCCGCTGCTAAACATCTTCTCCGTGGTGGTGGGAGATCGCGGCATCGACCCTGAGCTGTG
The DNA here is from genome assembly GCF_000520535.1 of Arthrobacter sp. H41. GTDB lineage: Bacteria > Actinomycetota > Actinomycetes > Actinomycetales > Micrococcaceae > Arthrobacter_D. The sequence goes on along the minus strand of NZ_KI914777.1, from coordinate 16,290 downwards.
TGTATCGCTGCTGACCTCCCGCATCGGGGGCGCCGGAACCCTGGAGCTGCGCAGGCTCCGCCAGGTGCTTCGTCGGCGGGAGCTGCAGGAAGGCGGCGGGCGCACGAGCGATGAGCTGCTGGTGGACCTGCTGACCTCGCCCCTGGCCAACGAGGGACTCGGCAGTGAAGCCGGTCCTGCACGCCGCATCGAAAGGATGATCCGGGCCGGCAAGGACGCTCTCACCGCTGCTTCGGCCGATCCGGAAACCGTCCTGTGGGAGCTTTGGTCGGTCAGCGGACTCTCGGACAAATGGTCCGCCGCGGCGCTGAGCGAAGGGCAGGGCTCGGTGCGGGCCGACCGCGACCTCGACGCCATGCTGGCTCTCTTCCAGACCGCTGAACGCTTCGTCGACCAGATGCCGGGGGCTGCGCCGCGATTGTTCCTCGAGTATCTGCTGAGCCAGGAACTCCCCATGGATACACTCGCAGCACGGGCACGACGGCGCGCATCGGTCTCGGTCCTCACCCCGGCCAGTGCCGCGGGCCGCCACTGGCCGTTCGTGATCGTCGCCGGACTCCAGGAGGGCATCTGGCCGAACCTGCGCCTGCGCGGTGAACTCCTCGGATCGGGCGAACTCCAGGCGCTCCTCGACCACGGAGCATCGTTCCGGCAACACCGCCAGCCCCTCAGCCTCCTCCAGGACATCAGGTTCGATGAGCTGAGAACGTTCTCGACAGCTGTTTCCCGCGCAAGTGAAGAACTGGTCTGCTGCGCCGTGTCCTCGCAGGACGATCAGCCGTCGCAGTTCCTCGACCTCGTTGACCCATTGCCCCCGGGCACCACCGAACGCCCGAGAACGGAAGTGCTGCGGCCGCTCACGCTTCGCGCGCTCGTCGCTGAGCTGAGGAAATTCGCGCAGGATCCGGGCAACCCGGCCCTGGCGACCGAAGCAGTGGCGCATCTGGGGAGGATGGCGGCCAGGTCACCGGAAATACCGGGGGCCGACCCCGCACAGTGGTGGGGGTTGCTGGACCTCAGCACCACGCGGCCCGTCCTGCCCCTTGAGGCACCTGTCCCGGTGTCACCCTCGAAAGTCGACTCCGTCCTGACGTCCCCGCTGAGCTGGTTCGTGTCCGCGGCCGGAGGCGAGAAGACCACCGACTTCGCCCGCTCACTCGGTACCCTCGTTCACTCGATAGCACAGGATCTGCCCGAAGCGACCGGCAACGAGTATGTCGCCGAACTCGAGCGGCGCTGGCCCACGCTCGGGATGAAGGACACCTGGGAAGGAAAGGCGGACCTCCGCAGGGCGGAGGGCATGGTCAGGAAGCTCGCCGCCTACGTCATCCTGGCACGGCAATCCGGCCGCAGGCTCCTGGCGACCGAGGTGGACTTCGAAGTGGATCTTCCGTTCGAGGAGGAAGGCCAGCAGCGGACGGCGCGCCTGCGGGGCCAGATCGACAGGCTCGAAGAGGATTCGAAAGGGCGGCCGGTCATCGTCGATCTCAAGACAGGCAGGTCCGCGCCCGCGAAGAAGGAAATCGAGGGGCATCCGCAGCTCGCCTCCTATCAGGTTGCCGTCAACGAGGGAGGGCTTACAGACCGGGCAGCGGCCCGGGAATCGGGAGGGGCGGCGCTTGTTCATCTGGGAACGAAGAACAAGGAGGCATCGGTGCAGGAACAGCACCCCCTGGATCCTTCCGAGGATTGGGCGCGCGCCATGATCCAGGAAGCTGCGCGCCTGATGTCGGCCGCGTCCTTCGAGACGGTGCACGACCCGCGTCGATCGGGCTTCGGAGGAAGCGGTTGCCGCCTCCCCGAGGTGTGTCCACTCTGCGCAGAAGGCCGGCAGGTGACCCAGTGACGACTCCGGCGGCACCGAAAGCCGCCGCGGGGCGGGACGCGAGGCAGACCGCCCGGCGCTATTCGGCGCGCGAACTCGCGGAACTGCTTCACTCCGATCCGAACTCGCCCGTGCAGTACCCCACCGATGACCAGGTGCGGGTCATCGAGGCGCCGCTGCAGCCGCAGCTGGTCGTCGCCGGCGCAGGTTCCGGCAAGACCAAGACCATGGCCGATCGCGTGGTGTGGCTCGTCGCCAATTCCCTGGTGCGGCCCGAGCAGATCCTGGGCGTCACGTTCACGCGCAAGGCGGCAGGGGAGCTCGGTACCCGTATCCGACAGCGGCTGGCGGCGCTTCACGAGGCACTGGGACAGGAACCGCACGGCGGCGGCACCGGAGGCCTGGGCGACCTGGACCCGGCCGTGTCCACCTATCACTCCTTCGCCAACTCGATCGTGCAGGACTACGGCCTGAGGATCGGTGTCGAACGGGATTCCGTCCTGCTGGGGACTGCGCAGGCCTGGCAACTCGCCCATTCCGTCGTCGAGGCGTACCAGGGTGAGTGGACTCACTTCACAGCGGCCAAATCCACGCTCGTCAAGGGCGTCATCGACATGGCGGGCGAATGCGCCGAGCATCTGGTGGCACCGTCCCAGGCGCGGGCTGAGCTGCGCCACCAGATCGACGCCGTGCAACATTGGGAGTATGTCGCAGGGACACCCCGCAGACCGGCGCAGGGCGTCGAGTCGCTCCTCAACAAGCTGCGCACCCGCGGAAGCGTCACTGAGCTGGTCGAGCAGTATGCGGAGGCGAAGCTGGCACGCAGGCAACTCGACTTCGGCGACCTGGTTGCCCTGGCGGCACGTATCGCCGAGGAGATCCCCGAAGCTGTTGCTCTCGAACGGGAGAAGTACAAGGTTGTCCTGCTCGATGAATTCCAGGACACCTCGCACGCCCAGATGGTCCTGTTTTCGAGGCTCTTCGCCGACGGCCGGGCGGTGACGGCCGTCGGAGATCCCCACCAGTCGATCTACGGCTTCCGCGGCGCCTCCGCAGGCCAGCTCGGTACGTTCCGCACCGCTTTTCCGATCGCTGTTCCGGGCGCCGGCTGGGCACCTTCTCCCGTTGCCAACCTGTCGGTCGCGTGGCGGAACTCGACCGCGATCCTCGCTGCCGCGAATACGGTGTCCTCACCCCTTGGAGTGCCGGCGCCCTGGCTGCGGACCCCCCGGCCCCTTTCGGTGCCCGACCTCGAGTCGAAACCGGGGGCTCCGGTGGGGGAGGTCATCCTCGGGCGGTTCCTTTCGGACGCGCGTGTCGCTCCGGGCCGTGCACAGGATCCGCTGCCCGGCGGCGGCCCGGAGGGCAGGACCACCGGACCGAGTGAAGCCGAAGCCCTTGCGGCGCAGATCATCCACCACTCCCGGCGGACCTTCGAACGGGACGAACAGGGAATACGGCTCCGCCCGACGCTCGCAGTGCTCTGCCGCAGCCGGAAACAGTTCGAACCCATCCGCGGCGAGCTGGAGCGTCAGGGCATTCCCGTGCAGATCGTGGGTCTCGGCGGGCTGCTCCGGACGCCGGAGATCGTCGAGATGTTGGCTGTACTCCGGGTCCTCGGCGATCCGGACCGCTCCGATTCCATGCTTCGGCTGCTCTCCGGCGCCCGGTGGCGCATCGGTCCGGCGGATCTCATGGGGTTGGGCGACTGGTCGCGGCAGCTGGCGCGGTCCCGCGAGGCAGGAGGACGCCCGAAGTTCGGCACCGACGCCGAGGCGCCTGCCGGTGGGACGGGTTCGGAAACCGTCGTGCAGCATGACCTCGCTGAGGCCGGAAGCCTGGTCGAGGCGGTCGACCACCTGCCGCCGCCGGGCTGGGTATCGGTTTCGGGCAGGGAGCTCAGCGTCGAAGGGCGCACCCGCCTTGAGGTGTTGAGAAACGAGCTCCGCGCCCTGAGGCATTTCGTCGGGGATGATCTAGGTACCATCGTCGGAGAGGTGGAGCGGACCATCCTGCTGGACATCGAGGTGGCGGCAAAGCCCGGCGTAGGCATCCACGACGCACGCCGGAACCTCGATGCGTTCTCGGAAGCCGTCGCCAGTTTTACTGCCTCGGCTGAGCGCGTGGACCTCCCCGCTTTCCTGGCGTGGCTCGAGGCCGCCGACGCAGAGGAGGACGGCCTTCCTGTGACACAGCTCGAGGCCAGCAGGGACGCCGTCCAGCTCCTGACGGTTCACGCCTCCAAGGGACTCGAATGGGACATCGTGATGGTTCCTGGTCTGAACGGAGGTGCTTTCCCCAGCGGCACGGATTCGCGGTGGAGTTCAGGTGACTCCGCCATCCCCTGGGGCCTTCGTGGTGACGCGACGGAGCTTCCGCAGTGGGATTGGGAGCAGCCGGACCAGAAGGGGTGGCTCGAGAGCGAGAAGAGTTTCGCCGGTGAGGCCAAGGCGCACACGGAACGTGAGGAGAGGCGCCTCGCCTATGTTGCCTTCACCCGCGCCAAACATGTCCTTGTCTGCACCTCGTCCGCCTGGGGTGGAGGCCGGACCAACGCTTCCCCTCCGTCCGGCTACGTCCTGGACCTGTTGGAACTTGCGAGGAAGGACGAGTCCGGCTTCTCGTTGATCCAGTGGCTCCCCGAGGAGGACGAGGGAACCAGCAATCCTGCCAATGCCGTGCCGCAGAGGGCGCTCTGGCCCTTTGACCCGCTCGGGCCGCGAAGGCCGGCCCTCGAGTCGGCAGCGGCGTCGGTCGCGAAAATCGCCGAAGAGTCCGGAGCCGGAGCGGAGCATGCTCCGCTCACCGAAGGACGATGGGTGCGGGAGGTGGATCTCGCGCTCGCCCGCCAGTCCGAGGACCTTCGTCCGCTTCCAGTGAAACTGCCTGCCCACATCTCAGCTTCGACCCTTGTGGAACTCGTCGAGGATCCGGCAGCGGTGATGACCCAACTCCGTCGGCCCGTACCGCGCAAGCCGGGCTCCGCAGCACGAAAAGGGACGGCCTTTCATGCCTGGATCGAGGAGTTCTACGGAACCAGCGGCATGCTCGACCTCGGCGAATACCCCGGTGCCGCAGATGAGCATATCGACCAGGCGCTGGGACTTTCCGAGATGGCGGACATCTTCAAGCGCTCCGAATGGTCAGCCCGGACGCCGGCCGGGATCGAGGTGCCGATCGAAACGAGGGTGGGCGGAGTGGTGGTGCGCGGCCGGATCGACGCGGTCTTCCGGGACGCGGACGGGGGCTGGGACCTCATCGACTGGAAAACCGGGCGTCCACCGAGCGGGACACGCCGGGGCACGAAGGCGGTGCAGCTCGCGCTTTACAGGCTGGCGTGGTCACGGCTGAACGAGGTGCCGCTGGAGCAGGTCCGTGCGGCCTTTTTCTACATCGCGGACAACAGGCTGGTGCGTCCGCACGACCTCGCCGGCGAGGCAGAGCTCGAGAAGATCGTGTCCTCGGTGGAGGCGCCTAGCGGCGGGAGGAAATGATGGGCAGAGCCGAGGTCTCGACGTCGTTGATGTTCATCGAGACCGTGGAACCACTGTCCGGCCACAGCCGCGTGACCTTCGCAGGCGCCGCGCCCGGGTGATGGTTCATCCGAGCACGCCCGTGGGGGTCATTCTCCGAATGCGCATCGCTGTGGAATTGACCGGACCGGTTCCCCGGGTATGCGGAACTACCGTTTGCTGGAGAGTATTGAGGGCGCCCGGCGGGCTCGACAACAGGATTCGCAGTGTCCGCGGAACCGGCGTCGTTCTCGGAGTCCTCGGCCGGTGCCGCAGTGTCGGCGGAGCCTGCGTCTCCTTCAGGGGCCACGGCCGGCACTGCAGTTTCGGCGGCAGCGTCGACTGAAGTGTCGGCGAAGCCGGCGTCGTCCTCGAGGTCTTCTGCAGTGGTGGAGTGTTCGGCCGGTGCCGGTGCCGGGTCGTCCTCGTGTCGGTGCCGGCTGTCGAGGCCGTCGTCGGAGGCATTCGAACCGCTCGCCCGCACGGCGTCCGCTTCGGGCCGATCGGAATCGATGGTCAGGACGCTCGTCGACGCAGCGCGCCCGGGGGAAGGCGCTGCCAGTTCGGTGGCTTCCACATCGGCCTGCAGGGTCGCCAGCATCTCCTCGGCCTCGAGCACCATGGAACGGTCCTCGAGCGAAATCCCACGTACCAGCCACTGTGCCAGGGCGAACTCCGCCGCCAGCGACGCCCTGCGTGCGATGTGCGGATCGACCGGCGCTTCGGAAGCCCCGGCATAGGCCGCATAGACACGGTCGACGAAGGAGTGGTCCATCGCGGCGGCGAGCCATGCAAAATCGTCCGCCGGGTCGCCGATGCGAAGATCGGTCCAACCTGTGACGGCCGCTACCCGGCCTGCCGAGATCAGCAGGTGGTCCTCGTGCAGGTCGCCGTGGACCACTGACGGGCTGAACCGCCACAGGGCCACGTCCTCGAGGGCATGCTCCCAACGGCGCAGCAGAACCGCAGGAATACGGCCCGTGGTGGCCGCCTGGTCCAGTTCATTGAGCTTGCGCTGTCGGAACTCGTTGGCTCCGTAGCTCGGCAGATCTGCCTGTTCGACGAGCAGTTGGGGGAGCTGATGGATCGCTGCGATGGTCTTCCCGAGCTCTTCCGCCATCCCGGAACCGGCCGACGTCAGAACATCCAGGCTCCTGGTGGTGCCCTCGAGATGTGAATAGACGAAAGTGCTGATGTTTCCCTGCCGGACGCTTCCCGCGATGTGCGGGATCAGAAAGGGCAGTTCAGCCTTGACCACAGGAGTGAACGCCCGAAGTGCCTTCACCTCGGTTTCCAGCCTCATGCTCGCTTCCACATGTTTGGGTGAACGGACGCGCCACTGCTTCCCGGAGTCGTCGACGAGGAGCGCAGAGTCGAAATCCGCGGTGTCGTCCGGAGCGCCCGCCACTCCTGTCGGGGCAAGCCCCGGCACAGCGGCGCTGGCAATTGCAGCGAGTTCCATGGGGGTCCGTTTCACAAGTTCAACGGTAGGGGCTCGTGGAGGTTCAGGAGTAATCGGGTTGCGGCGAGTCGTGAGATGGGTGGCACTCTTCCTCCCCGAAGGCGCATCCGAAATGTCTTTTGAGGGTGCGAGAAAGTACCTTTGAGTTATGACTGAACCGCTCCGAACCCTGGTTCTCCCACCGCTGGGTTCCCTGCCGCTGTCGCGGTCCGACACCGACCGGGACGGAGTGCTCCGGCTGGCTCCCGACCTGTTCGATTCCCTGTGGTCGTCCCCGGAAACGCTGGTCCTGGTGCTCGCCGACGGACGTGCTCCCGTCACCGGCACCGGGCTGAAGCTTTTCCCTGCAAGCGGGATCCGGCAACCCGCCAATCCCGTCTACCTGGGGCGGGTCCTCCCGGGTGCCGCCGACGCAGGGAAGCAGGTGGTCCTCGTCGTCCTCGACGAACCCGACTTCGCGCTCGCTGGGGAAGAGGAGTGGCTCGGCCTGCGCGACGTGGCGGCCTCGCTCGATCCCCGCGACGCCGGCCTTTTCGTGGCGGGTGCCGCAGTGGCCAATTGGCACGCCACCCACACCCACTGCCCGCGCTGCGGAAGTCCCACCGTTCCGGCCGACGGCGGATGGGTGCGCCGTTGCCCGCAGGACGGCTCCCAGCACTTCCCGCGCACGGACGCGGCAATCATCGTCTCCGTGGTGGATGAGGATGACAGGTTGCTGCTCGGCTCGGCGGTCACCTGGCCGGAGAACCGATTCTCGACCCTCGCGGGATTCGTCGAGCCCGGAGAGTCACTCGAAGCTGCAGTGGTGCGGGAGGTGGCCGAGGAATCAGGTGTGGAAGTCCACTCGCCCCGGTATCTCGGCTCGCAGCCCTGGCCCTTTCCCGCCTCCATCATGCTCGGCTTCACGGCGGTGGCGTCTGGAACCGAACTGGAGCCCGACGGCGTCGAGATCAAGACCGTCCGATGGTTCACCCGCCAGGAACTTTTCGAGGCGGTCCGCGACGGGGACATCACCATCGCCGGAAGTGTGTCTATTGCGCGAGCGCTGATCGAACGCTGGTACGGGGGACCCCTCGACGAGGAACCGGCCGAGGTACGTCCGTAGTGTCCGAACAGCCTTTCGAAGAACGAATTCTTGACGGTCTGGACAACGAGCAGCGGAGTGTCGCAAGCTCGCTGTCAGGTCCGCTGTGCGTGCTGGCCGGGGCTGGAACCGGAAAGACGCGGGCGATCACGCACCGCATCGCCTACGGAGTCCACACCGGGGTGTACAAACCGCAGCAGGTGCTTGCTGTGACCTTCACCGCGCGGGCCGCGGCGGAGATGCGGACACGCCTCCGGGACCTCGGTGCCGGAGGCGTGCAGGCCCGCACCTTCCATGCCGCCGCACTTCGGCAGCTCCAGTATTTCTGGTCCTCCGCCGTCGGCGGCCCGCTGCCCGCCCTGGTGGACCACAAGGCGCAACTCATCGCGGAGTCGGCGAGACGCCTCAGGCTCTCGACGGACCGGGCAGCGATCCGTGATGTCGCAGCCGAGATCGAGTGGGCGAAGGTGTCGATGCTGACGCCGGACAACTACACCGCGGCAGCAGCCGGCCGGGCCGAGCCCGCCGGAATGGACCTGACCACCGTGGCCCGGATCTTCACCGCGTACGAGGACCTGAAGATCGACCGGAACCTCATCGACTTCGAGGATGTCCTGCTCACGACGGTGGGCATCCTCCAGGAGGACGAGAAGGTCGCCGCGACGGTGCGGAGCCAGTACAGGCACTTCGTCGTGGACGAGTACCAGGACGTCTCCCCGTTGCAGCAGAGGCTGCTTGATCTGTGGCTGGGGGAGCGCCGTGAACTGTGCGTGGTGGGGGACGCCAGCCAGACCATCTATTCCTTCACCGGGGCAACATCGCGCCACCTCCTGGAGTTCACCAAGCGGTATGAGGGCGCCCAGGTGGTGAAGCTGGTCCGCGACTACCGTTCCACACCCCAGGTGGTGCGTGTCGCCAATACCCTGCTCGCCGCCCGTAATTCCGAAGCGGACAAACGGGCGGTCGACACGTTCTGGTCCAAGCCGCTGGAGCTGATCGCCCAGCGTGCCGCCGGTCCGGAGCCCGTTTTCACCGAGTGTAGTGATGATGAAGCGGAGGCCGCCGAGGTTGCCCGCCGGATCGGCCAGCTCCGGGAGTCCGGAGTGGCGGCGAGCGAAATTGCCATCCTGTACCGGACCAACGGGCAGTCCGAGGCTTATGAGCAGGCGCTCACTAGCGCGGGCATCGGGTACCAGCTGCGGGGAGGTGAGCGTTTCTTCGCCCGACGCGAGGTCCGGGATGCCATGCTCCAACTTCGTGCAGCCGCCAGGGTCCAGGGCGACGACGACGTGCCCCAGCAGGTGAGGGACGTCCTCGCGTCCCTCGGTTATACCTCCGTCGCACCGCAGAACTCCGGAGCCGTCCGGGAGAAATGGGAGTCGTTGGCAGCCCTGGTGGGCCTCGCCGACGAAATCAACGCTGCGCGGGGAGCTGCCGGTTTCACCCTCCAGAGTTTTGTCGCCGAGCTCGAAGATCGGGCAGCCGCCCAGCATGCACCGACGGTTCAGGGCGTCACCCTTGCCTCGCTCCACTCGGCGAAGGGCCTCGAATGGGATGCCGTGTTCCTGGTGGGCCTCAGCGAGGGACTCGTGCCGATTTCCTTCGCTGATACGCAGGAGGGCATCGACGAAGAGCGCCGCTTGCTGTATGTCGGGATCACCAGGGCGCGTGCCCACCTCTTCCTGTCGTGGTCCACCTCCCGATCCCCGGGGGGCCGGGCCAGCCGGAAGCCCTCCCGCTTCCTGGACGTCCTTCGTCCTGCGGGATCCGGTGCGCAGGCCTTCCGCCAGCCCAAAGCGCGGCAACCGAGGAAAGCCGCGGCGCCCGCGGTGTGCAGGGTGTGCCGGCGTCCACTCAGTTCCGGCTCGGAGCGGAAAATGGGCCGGTGCGGGGAGTGCCCGGCAACCTATGAGGAACACACGTTCGAGGCGCTGCGCAGCTGGCGGCTCGAAGAGGCGAGGGAAAAGGACGTCCCGGCCTTCGTCGTGTTCACCGACGCGACGCTGATCGCCATTGCTGAGGCCCGGCCCCAGACCCTCGACGAACTGGGAGACCTCGCCGGGGTAGGCTCTGCCAAGCTCGAAAGATACGGCGAGTCGGTCCTCAACATCGTCGGGGACGGCTGACATGCCGGTCGGCGGAATACAAGACCTGGTTGTCATCCCTGAAGGAACGAGTCCGGGACCGCATTCCGCTGGGGAGGGGCGTCCCGTCGTCGTCCGCCGTTCGACCCGGCGGAAGCGCACCGTCAGCGCCGACCTTCGGGACGGAAGTATCATTGTGTCGATTCCCGCCCATTTCTCGCTCTCCCAGGAGGACGAGTGGGTTGCGCGGATGGTGCAGCGCATGGGGGAGAAGTACCCGCCCGGGCTCTCACCCGACTCGGATGCCCCGGCCGAGGAGCTTCTGGACCGGGCACGGGAGCTCGCCGGGAGCTTTCTCGGCGGCAGGGGCGTACCGGACACGATCGGCTGGGTGACCAACCAGAATTCGCGGTGGGCATCGGCAACACCCGCGCGGAAATCGATACGGCTGTCCGTCAAGTTGCGAGGCATGCCGGACTGGGTGGTGGACTATGTGATTCTTCACGAGATGGCCCACCTGATCGAACCGTCGCACAACGCGCGGTTCTGGAACCTGCTCACTGCCTACCCGCGGACGGAGACTGCGAAAGCGTTCCTCTCCGGGGTGTCATTCGCCGTGGGCCGGGGGCTTCAAGAAGACTGACCCCGGGCGAACCTGTCAGGAGGGGCTTCCGGGCCTGCCGTCGCCGCCCGCAGTGCCGTCGCCGTCGCCCGCTGTGCCGTCGCCGTCGCCGTCGCCCGCTGTGCCGTCGTCGGCGCCGTCAGCATCCCCGGTGGTCCCCGACGTCGGAGTGCCGGGTGCACCTGCAGCGGGCGCATCGAAATCGCCGGAGAGCAGCCGCTCCAGCGCGGCATCGACGTCGGCCTCCGAAGACTCCACCAGCCTGCGCCGCTGGGAGAAACCTGCAGGGTCATCGAGGTCTTCGGCGGTGGGCAGGAGGTCCGGGTGCTCCCAGATCGCGTCACGGCCCTGGATACCCCGCTCTTCGAACAACAGCGACCACAGCGATGCGGCGTCACGGAGGCGGCGCGGGCGGAGCTCGAGCCCCACAAGGGATGCGAAGGCGTTCTCCGCCGGGCCGCCGGTCGCCCGGCGCCGCCTCACCATCTCGCGCAGGGCGGACGACGACGGCAGGTTGACCGTGGCTGCGGCCGTCAGCTCGTCGACCCACCCCTCGACGAGGGCCAGCACGGTTTCGAGGCGCTCGAGCGCGGCGTCCTGCTCCGGCGTCCGTTCCGGCATGAAAACGCCCTGGGACAGGGCGGACTGCATGCTCTCCGGGTTCGTCGGATCAATGTCCCGGGCGGCCTCCTCGATCTTGGACATATCGATGTGGATGCCGCGGGCGTAACGCTCGATCGTCCCCAGGAGGTGTCCCGTCAGCCAGGGCACCTGGGTGAAAAGGCGCGCGTGCGCTGCTTCGCGGACGGCCAGGAACAGCATTACCTCCTGCTCGGGAACATCGAGGCCCTTGCCGAAGTCCGCGACGTTCGAAGGCAGCAACGCCATGTGTTCGTCGGAAAGCGGGACACCGATGTCGGTGGATCCCACAACATCCTTGGACAGGGCGCCCACCGCCTGGCCGAGCTGCATCCCGAACATGGCGCCGCCGATGTTCTGCAGCATGGAGGAGGGCCCGCCCATCATGCCCATCATCGACTTCATCTCCTCGGGAAGCTGTTCGCTGATGGTCTCGGACAGTGCCTTCGCGATGCTGGTCGCCACCGGTTCGGTGAGGCGGCGCCAGGTTCCCATGGTCGCCTCGACCCATTCCGCGCGGGACCAGGCGCGGCCGACCTGGCCGGTGCTTGGAAAATCGGTGACCGGATCCAGCCACATCTCGGCCAGCCTCAGTGCCTCGTCGACGCCGCGGCGCTGCACGGGCGAGACCGCCGGATCGTTGTCGGTCGCAGCGACGCGCCGGGCGTGGTCGTGCGCGAGCTGCCAGTTGACGGGCCCCTCGCTGGGCGTGGAGAACATCGCCTGGACCTGCTGCATCATCATCATCATTGCCTGCGGGTCGGAGGGAAGGCCTGCGGCCCGCGCAATCTCCTGCGGGTCGAAGCCCTGCGCGTCCCCGCCCAGCATCCGCGCGATCATCTCGGAGAGCGGGTCCTTTGGCGCGTCGTCGTCGCTGGAAGAATTGGAAGGGTTGGTCACTGATACCACCGGTCCTGGAATAGCGTCTGTTGCCCGCGCAGCCCGGCGAAGAACCGGCGCGGTTGTTCGCCCCACGGTACCGGGCGTTCCATGGGCTTGTCCCCGAATGCGGGCACCCGTTCGCTGTCGGCAAAGAGTCGGTTCCGAGAATGGGGCTGCCCGCGGGCAGGGAGAGGCGGTTGCAGCGCGCGTGCCCTGGAAGCAACGCTTAGGCTGATAATGGAAGGCCGATAGTCGAAACACGTTGTGCCAGCGGTTGCTGCTGTTCAGGGCCGGTCCGAGGAAAAGGAAGAACCACCATTGACACACCCACCGCAGTTCAACACGCCCGATGCCGCCGGGACGCGACCGAGGGACCCCCGCTTTCCGGCCATGGTGGTGTCCGGAGCGCTGGCTGTGGTGCTCGGCGGTATCGCCCTCCTGCTGCCCGCGCCCTACGTCGTCGAATCGCCGGGCCCCACGTTCAACACGATCGGCGAGGTCGATGACCAGCCCTTGATCGAAGTGTCCGGTGCACAGAGCTATCCGGCGGAGGGCGAGTTGAGCCTGACAACGGTTTTCGTCCAGGGCGGGCCGAATGGACAGGTGAGCATCTTCGATGCGTTCGGGGGCTGGGTCGACCCGGACCGCGATGTCCTTCCGGAGGAAGTTGTCTACCCGCCGGGTACCACGCAGTCCGAGCTCCGTGAGCAGAACTCGGTCGCGATGACGTCCTCCCAGGAATCCGCCATCGCCGCGGCGTTCGGGCAACTCGACATCGACTTCAGCGAGTCCCTGACAGTAGCCGGCCTGGCTCAGGACTCGGCATCGGCCGAGATCCTCGAGGAGGGGGACATCCTCGAGTCCATCGACGGCACCGACGTCGTCAATATCAGCACGATCCGGACGGCATTGAACGACGCCGCCGGGGATTCCGTCACGCTCACGGTGCAGCGGGACGGAGCGTCCACGCAGGAGACAGTGGCGCCGAAGCAGTCCGAGGAGGGCGACTACCAGCTCGGCGTGCTCCTTCGTTCGACGTTCCAGTTCCCCTTCGATGTCACTATCCAGCTCGACAACGTCGGCGGGCCGTCCGCGGGGATGATGTTCGCGCTCGGCATCATCGACACCCTGACCGCGGGCAACCTCACCGGCGGGCGTTCCTTCGCCGGTACCGGCACCATCGATTCCATGGGAGACGTGGGACCCATCGGTGGTATCGGCCAGAAACTGGTCGGTGCGCGATCGGAGGGCGCCGAGGTGTTCCTTGCTCCCGCGGAGAACTGCAACGAGGTGGTCGGTAACATTCCCGACGGGCTGACGGTGGTGAGTGTCGAGACGCTCGACGACGCCGTCGAGGCGGTCGAGGTGCTCGCGGATGGCGGAGACGCGGCATCCCTCCCGTCGTGCAGCTGAGACCTGATCAGGACACGGTTCGATTACGGTCGGCGGGGATTCCCGACAACGGGGAACTGGATTGGGTTGCCCGCGCGTGAACAGGGCAGAATGAAACCACGAAGACGGTGGCTGCACGCTGTTTCAGGTTCGCTCCTACCGGGCCAGCTGAAGGTGGTCAGCCAGGGTCGTCGTGATCCACAGCAGCCAACGATGAGGTAGATGTGACATCCGGACCAGACCGGCCATTCGGCAGCAGGCCGAGCCCAGCAAGTTCCACCACCCGACGACGCAGTCCGCTGATCCCCACGATCATCGTGGTCGCTGTCATCGTGATCGCCTTCGTCTATCTTTCACAGGTATACGCCGACGTCCTTTGGTACGACCAGCTCGGTTTCCTCGAAGTGTTCATCACGGAGAACCTCTCGCGCATCGCGCTCTTCCTGGCGGCGTTCCTGATCATGGCGAGCGCCGTGTACTTCAGCCTCCGGATCGCTTACCGGAGCAGGCCCATCTACGCGCCCGACAGCGCCATCCAGGACAACCTCAACCGGTACCAGGCGCAGCTTGAACCGATCCGACGGCTGCTCATGCTCGGCATACCCCTGGTGCTCGGGGCCTTCGCCGGCACCGCGGCGTCCTCCCAGTGGCAGCAGGTCCTCCTGTTCATCAACCAGGAACCGTTCGGCAGGCAGGATCCGGAGTTCGGGATCGACTACGCGTTCTACATGTTTTCGTTGCCGTTCTTCGGTTTCGTCACGGGATTCCTGCTGAGCGTCGTCATCATCAGTGCCATCGCGTCGGTCCTGACCCACTACCTCTACGGCGGCATCCGCCTCGAGGAGAAGGGGGTGTTCACCACCAAGGCAGCGAGGGTCCAGATCGCCGTCGTCGCGGCCCTGTTCCTCCTGCTTCAGGGGGTGAACTACTGGCTCGACCGTTATGCCACCCTGCAGAACCAGGGACGGTGGGCCGGGGCACTCTACACCGACGTCAACGCTGTCATCCCCACCAAGGCGATCCTCGCCGTCGCCGCCGTCATCGTCGCCATACTTTTCGTCATCGGGGTCATCCTGGGCAGGTGGCGGCTGCCGGTGATCGGCACCGCGATGCTCATCATCACTGCTCTGCTCGCGGGTGGCGTGTACCCGTGGGTCGTCCAGCGCTTCCAGGTGGTTCCCTCGGAGCTGACACTCGAAGGCGAATACATCGACCGCAACATCGCACTTACCCGGGAGGCCTACGGTCTCGACGAGGTGGAGGTGTCGGCGTACAACCCTACCGATGTGCCGCAGGCCGGAGCGCTGGGCGACGACGGAGAAACGACGGCCAACATCCGCCTGCTGGATCCGAACCTGGTGTCGGACGCCTTCAGCCAGCTGCAGCAGTTCCGGCAGTACTACCAGTTCCCCGAGACCCTGAACGTCGATCGGTACGAGATCGACGGCGAGATTCAGGACACCGTCATTGCAGTCCGGGAGCTCGACGTGGACGGTGTTCCCGCTGGATGGGTGAACGAACACGTCTTCTACACGCACGGCTACGGCGTCGTCGCCGCGGCCGGGTCCACGGTGCAGCCCGACGGGCGGCCGGAATTCCTGCAGTCCGGAATTCCCTCCACCGGCGTGCTCGGCGATGAATCCACCTATGAGCCCCGCATCTACTTCGGCGAGGAATCGCCGGTGTACTCGGTGGTGGGAGCCCCCGAGGGGACAGCTCCCAGCGAGATCGACCGGCCCCAGAGCGAGAGCTCCGACAACGAGTCGCGGAGCACGTTCGAGGGCGACGGTGGACCGATGGTCGGAAACGCCTTCAACCGGCTGGTCTACGCCCTGAAGTTCCAGTCCACCGATCTCCTGCTCTCCGACCAGGTGAACAGCGAATCGCAGATCCTCTACGATCGGGACCCCGTCGAGCGTGTCGAAAAGGTCGCTCCCTACCTGACACTGGATGGGAACAGCTATCCTGCGATCGTTGACGGCCGCGTCAAGTGGATCATCGACGGCTACACGACGAGCGCCGACTTCCCGTACTCCACACAGCAGGAGCTGGAATCGGCCACCCAGGATTCACAGACGGCCGAAGGGTTCTCCACCGCCCTGCCCGCGGAGCAGGTCAACTACATCCGCAACGCGGTCAAGGCCACCGTCGACGCCTACGACGGCTCCGTGGAGCTGTTCGCATGGGATGACGAGGACCCCATCCTGAAGTCCTGGCAGAACGTCTATCCGTCCTCCATCAAGCCCTACAGCGAGATGTCAGCTGACCTCATGGCGCATGTCCGTTACCCGGAGGACCTCTTCAAGGTCCAGCGTGAACTCCTGGCCCGGTATCACGTCACCGAGACCGAGCCCTTCTACAGCAACAACGAAGCGTGGAGCGTTCCCGGGGATCCAACCCTGGGTGCCGAGTCGACCGTCCGGCAGCCGCCGTTCTACCTGACGCTACAGATGCCCGACCAGGACGCCGCAGCCTTCTCGCTGACCACGCCCTTCATCCCGTTCGTTCCGGTCGGCCAGGAACCGCGGAACGTCCTCTACGGATTCCTTGCAGCCAACGGCGATGCCGGCACCGGCGAGGACGGCGTCAAGAGCGAGGACTACGGCAGGCTCACCCTGCTCGATTCCTCGGGCCAGGATTCCACGGTCGGCCCAGGGCAGGCGCAGAACCTCTTCAACTCGGACACCACGGTGTCGCAGGACCTCAACCTCCTGCGCCAGGGTGCGTCGGAGGTCATCAACGGCAACCTGCTGACCCTGCCGATCGGCGGCGGCATCGCCTATGTCCA
>NZ_KI914776.1:22637-39555 GCF_000520535.1 Arthrobacter sp. H41 | reverse complement strand
GCCGATCGTGGTTCGGCCTTCCCCCGAAGGCGGTACTGCCGGCTACGAACTGGTGATGGGCGAGCGACGGTGGCGAGCTACCCGGGAGGCGGGGCTGGAAACCGTACCCGCCATCATCCGGCTCACGGCGGATGACGACCTTCTACGGGACGCCCTGCTTGAGAACCTTCACCGCAGTGCGTTGAATCCGCTGGAGGAAGCGGCCGCCTATCAGCAGCTATTGGACGATTTCGGTTGTTCCCATGAAGAATTATCAGGCCGGATCGGGCGATCGAGGCCACAAATCTCCAACACCCTGCGGTTGATGAAACTACCTCCGCTGGTTCAGCGCCGTGTAGCCGCCGGAGTGATCTCGGCGGGCCACGCGAGAGCGCTTCTTGGCCTCGCGGACCAGGCGGACATGGAAAAGCTCGCCCAGCGTATTGTTGCCGAGGGGCTATCCGTGCGGTCCACGGAAGAAATTGTGGCGATGAGCGGCGGCATGCGGAGTCCTGCTAAAACGTCGGGCCCGCGAACGGGGGCACGTCACGAAAGGCTCGATTATCTGGCGTCGTCGCTCTCGGATCGTCTGGACACAAGCGTGAAGATCACGTTGGGCGCGCGAAAAGGGAAAGTGAGCATCGAGTTCGCCTCCGTGGACGACCTCAATAGGATCATGACCGTTCTTGCCCCCGTCGATAGCTGATCCGCAACGGACGACAGACTCTGGGCGGCGGAAAGTCGTCTGCAGCTGGTGACGTCCTTCGAACTTGGCCCGGTGGGCGTCATCTTCTCTGCAACCGTGTGTAATTCCTGGTTCGGACCAAGCTGAGCCGCCTTGGGAGGTGCTGAGGCAGGGCCGATTGGGTGGCCTCGAGGTCCCTGGAGGACCGAATCCAATAGCGCCACTGTTCCACGTGAAACGGAACCATTGCTGCCCAGCGACCGCGGATAACCGGGCTTCAGCTGAATTCCGCGACATCTCGCCGTGATTGAGGTGCGGATGGGCCGGCTTCATCCGATCAGCGCGAGCGATAGGATGGCCGACACGCCAGCAACGCGTGTCCTCCCCTTGATAACGCTGCTTCCGGCCACAGATTGTTCCGACCGACGTTTCACGTGAAACGCTCCTTCGACGTAACGCGTCCTCCATGTCGCAGCGGTCTGAATATCGTCAGCGGTGCTGTTTGTCGGGACAGGATCGAATAGGAGCGGAGTGTGATCGGTTAGTCTGTTCTGCCTGTCCTCTGCCGAAGTCGGCTCTGCATAGTTCGAGGCGCTAACCAGGGGCACGTTGCACCCAACTGAAGTGCTTCAATGAAAGCCCACGTGAGGTGCCCGGTGGAAGCAGATGTCGGAACTTGAGTGAGAAGTGCATCGACACGCATTAGCGTGGACCAGGCCTAGCGCTGGCCGCCTGAACGCTGCCGCTCGTCCTGTTTCACGTGAAACGGGGTCATCGCTGAAGCAACGACTTGTTCGACAGCGAAGGACCAACTCGTCTTCAAGGGGTAGTACCGGTAGTCCCACGGCATCAGTAGGCGTGCCGGGCGCCCTGCGATCTCCGCGGGTACTGCCGGTGAGTGTTCAAGACCAATGGCCTAGAAAGGTTGCTGTCCACCTACTGAGCGAAATCGACCCACGGCAATGCTGCAGCACCTGAACACTCTTGAGGATGCACCCTTACGATCCGCATCGGTTTCACGTGAAACACGATCGGTAGGGGGCCGGCGCCTTCAATTCGAATGACTTCCTGCGCTACCTGCGCATCCGGAAAAGCTCCGTGAATGTTGAAGCCCTCGGCTGGATATTCGCCGGAAGCAGGCACGAGCCCGAGCAGCAGGCATGTGCTGCCTTCGAAAAATCCGGCCCGCGCAAAAGCCCGGTCCCCTTGGGCGACCGGGCTTTCGTGCGAGCGGCTTCATTCGATCAGGAGAATCCCCCTGATCAGATGAAAGCGGCGAACTCCTCTTCGAGGACGTGCTTCGGCTTGGCGCCGATGGAGGTTGCAGCGACCTCGCCGGCCTTGAACACGTATACCGCCGGGATCGACGTGATCCCGTACTTCGCGGCGATGGCCGGGTTGTCGTCGACATTCACTTTGACCACGTCGATCTTCTCCGCATGCTCAGCGGCGATCTCATCGAGGATCGGCGACAGTTTGCGGCAGGGCCCACACCACTCGGCCCAAAAATCAACGATTACAGGCTTCTCGGAGCCGAGAACTTCTGCTTCGAAAGAAGCATCGGTGACATCTCTTGCTGAACTCATTGGATCTCCCTTGGTTAGACGTTCGCGTGTTCTGACACGGCCTCGGCAGGAGGCGTAGGTACCGTTGCTGCGGTCGAAGCCAGATCGGCGATATCGGCGAGGTAGTGCTCTACGTCGATTGCTGCAACACAGCCTGATCCGGAGGCGGTAATCGCTTGGCGGTAGGTCGGGTCGATGACGTCGCCGGCGGCGAATACGCCGGCAACGGATGTTTTCGACGTCCTGCCCTGGACCGCGATCGTTCCCTCGGAGGTGAGGGTCAGTTGGTCCTTCACCAGTTCGACCCGGGGGTCATTACCGATCGCCACGAAAACACCGGTCACCGACAGGTCCGAAGTGGAGCCGTCCGTGGTGTCCCGCAGCGTCAGGCCTGTCACCTTGTCCCCGCCATGAATACCGACGACTTCCGAGTTCCAGGCGAAGCTGATCTTCTCGTGAGCGAAGGCACGGTCCTGCATGATCTTGGAGGCTCGTAATGTGTCCCGGCGGTGAACCACAGTGACGGACCGCGCAAATTTGGTGAGGAACAAAGCTTCCTCCATGGCCGAGTCCCCTCCTCCGACAACCGCGATGTCCTGGTCGCGGAAGAAGAACCCGTCGCACGTGGCACACCAGCTCACGCCGTGGCCGGAAAGTCGCTTCTCGTCGTCGAGCCCGATCTCCCGATAGGCGGAACCCGTCGAGATGATGACGGCCCGGGAAAGGAAAACCTCACCCGTAGCGATGGTCAACCGTTTGACCTCTCCGGCCAGCTCGACGGAGACGACATCTTCGAAGAGAATTTCCGTCCCGAACCGTGTCGCCTGCTTTTCGAACTGTTCCATGAGGTCGGGCCCCATCACACCGTCCGGGAATCCGGGGTAATTCTCGACGTCGGTCGTGTTCATCAGCTCACCGCCGGCTTTCACCGAACTCGCGATAAGCAGTGGCTTGAGGTTTGCTCGAGCTGCATACACTGCGGCGGTATAGCCGGAAGGTCCGGATCCGACGATGATGACATCGTGGATCTTCTGCTCTGCGTCCGGCGGATCCTGCTCGGTGGACGTCTGTACGTTCACGTCGGGGAGTGTAGTCACGGTTACTGTGGGCCTTCCTGTCATTGTCTACGCGGGCCTGCTGGTTGGTGCGATGAACCTGCGGACACTTACTCCAACGGTGCCCTGCATGTGCTTATTCCGCGGCGCCCGTTGATGTTTACCGGGATCCGCAGATCCCTGCACCGCGTTCATCCGGTCCTAGGAGATGCTGATCTCGGCGATCCTCAATCCCCAGGGAAACTGCGCCTGGATGTTGGACAGTCGAGGCAACTGGGTGAAGTTGATAATCACATACTGTGCCGTCGGGGGCCCGTCACTTCCTTCCGGAATCGGAAGGGAAATGGTTGGTGCGGTGAAGCCGCCCTGGGCTATCTGCTCCGCACCGGTCAGGGTCGGTTCATCGTTGACGAGGACGGAGAAGCTTCCGCCGGACCCGTTGAGCTGGGTGATGTCGACCTGGGAGATCGTCGATTCTTCCTTGAGTTCCACGACGAGCGCGAGGCTCTGCGCCAGCCCGCCGAAGACGTCGTTCGCGTACACGTAACTGCCCCAGAAAGTTGCGGGATTACCATCGATGGTCAGGGGCAGGAGCGCATCATTGGGAGCATCGAGCGCAGGGTTGTTCGGCACCAACCGCGTCACTCCTGCTGCCACCGGGGGCACCGACGCGGGAACCGGTTCCATCGACACACTCGGCTGTGCAGCGGAGGCTGTGGGCTGGGCTTCCGCCTGCGTGGTTTCGGCGGGACCGGCGGCGTCGTTGCTGAAATTACCCAGCTGGGTCGCTGCGAGGAACGCTGCGGCAACGAGGACAAGGGTGAGTACCGCGCCCACCAGGATCCGGCTGAACTTCCGGCTCCCGGAGTCGTCGTCGTATTCGTCGTGCTGTTCCCGGTCGTCCGAATCGGTGTCGTAACCTGCGTCGGTGTAGGCGTGGCCGTCGTCGGCGGGGCTGTCGTCAGCGTCCAGTGATTGGTTGTTCGCAGCAGTGGGGAAGTGGGATGCAGCCCGTTCGGGACGAGGGGAGGCGGCCGCGCCGCCGGCGAGCACGGCACCCGCTGCGACGCCGGCTGCGGGCGAGCTGCCGCGGTCCGGCGTATCGTCGTTGAGCCGCGTCACCTTGGCACTGTTTCCGTGCCCATCGGGTGTGCTCGTCCGCGGACCTTCGCGGGGCGGTTCGCTCGGCGGCACCGGCACACCCCGCGGGGCAGGACTCGAACCGGCCGGTGGGGATGGGTGATCATCCCGGTCGAAGACCGGCGAACCTCCGGTTTCCGTATCCTCCGCAGCGGTTGCCGACCTGCCGAACCGTCTGGAGAGACCCGCAAGGCGTGAGCGGCGTTCGGGCTGCTCCTCGCCGTGGTCGTCCTCGTCCTCGTCCTGGTCCTCCGGTTCGGTCGACCGCGTCACTCCGAAGATTTCGGACCCGAGTGTGTCGGTGAAGAAGGGCTCGGTGTAGAGCGGCTCCTGCTGCACGATCAGGTCCAGCAGGTCGGCGGCGGAGGCACGGTTGGTCACCAGGTACGTGCCGGCCTCGGTGATGGCGAGATCGAGCACCTGGATGCTGCCGGGCCGCTCGCCCGTCGCGACTTCCCGCGCACTTGCTGCGACTCTGTCCGCGTTGTCGGCGGAAGCGACAAGTATACTGACGGGCCGGTTCAGCACCTGATCCATGCCGTCGAGCACGAGGTCCTTTTCAGCAGAAGCCAGGACGTAGGCGGTGACCTTGTACCGGCCCCCTAGTACTGACCCGACGTCTACTGCTTGTGGCACGTGTTCCTCCCGCGAAACTTGGTGATTTTTACCCATGCTACCGTTCGGCGCGATGAATTCTCGGTTCCCGGGCTACTTCCCCGGCCGCCGAAAACGCGCCAGCAGCGGAGCGAGGAAGTCGCTGAGTTCACGGACCCGAAGGAGCTTCAGCATCAGGAGATACACCCCGGCCATGGCCGCGCCACCGAGGATGAGCACGACGACGGCGTTCAGCTTCGATTCCCACACATAGCCGGCCAGCTGGTAGCCGCCGAAAAGCCACAGCACTCCGGTGCCCACCACGGCGGACACCATGCCGGCGAGGATGAAGCGCACGTGGACATCGAAGATCCTGCCCGCCCCATAGCGTCCGATCCTGCGGGTGAGGAAGATGTGGCTGACGACGACGGCGATGGCGTTCCCCAGCGAATAGCCGGCCGCCAGCACGGGCACGATCAGTTCCGGCGAGAAGGACCCCGCGATGATCGCGAAGCCCACCCCCATGACGGAGAGGATGAGCTGGATCTTCAGGGGTGTCTTGACATCCTCGTTGGCGTAGAAGACGCGGCTGAGGAAGAAATTCGCGCTGAGGAACGGGGCACCGAGGGCGAGGATGGCGATGATCACCCCGTTGATCGCGGCACTTTCCCTCGATTCACTGAAAAGTGCGCCGAGAGGGCCCGCGAAGGCCAGCAGCACCGCGGCACCGAAGACGGTGGCCACGCCGATGGTGCGCAGTCCGTGGGACAGGGTGGCCCTGACGGCGGGAAGGTCGTTCTCCGCGTGGGCCTTCGACAGCTGGTTGAACATCACCGTGGCAAGTGAAAGAGCAATGACCGAGTGCGGGAGCTGGTACACGAGTGCCCCGAATTCGAGGTTGGTCAACCCTGCGATCAGTACCGGGGGATCCTGCTCGAGGAAGGTTGCGCGGGCTTCCGAGGCGATGGTCGCTACCTTCTGGTTGACCAGGTAGAGCCCGTTGCCCACGAGCATCGTCACGATGGTCACCGATGCGAGCTTGCCCGTGCGGCCGAGGCCGGTCCCACGAAGCCCGAAGCGGGGACGCAGCCCGAGGTGCAGTCTCTTCAGCGGGATGAACAGGACGAGGGCCTGGATGACGATGCCCACGGTGGTGCCGCCGGCCAGGAGGAGTGTCTGATCGCTGGTCCACGTCTCCGGCGTGTGCTGCTCGCTCTGTTCGGCGCCCATCAACACGATGAAGATGACCAGGAAGATGATCGACACGATGTTGTTGACCACGGGAGCCCACATGTACGGGCCGAACGAACCGTTGGCATTCAGCACCTGGCCGGTGACGGCATAGATGCCGTAGAAGAAGATCTGCGGCAGGCACCAGTACGCGAAGGTCACGGTCAGTGCGAGCCTGTCACCGGTGATGCTGGTGGTAAGCCCCACGATGAAGGGCGCGGCGAGTGTCACAAGAATGGTAAGGACCAGCAGGACGGCGGCGGTGAGCGTCATCAGGCGGCTGACGTAGTCGGCACCGCGGTCCGGCAACCTGCTGGCCCGGATGATCTGCGGAACCAGGACGGCGTTGAAAACACCCCCGGCCACCATGAGGTAGATGAAGTTCGGCAGGTTGTTCGCGGACGTGAAGAGGTCCGAGACCTGGCCTGAAGCGCCGATCGCGGTGGCCAGGAGAGCAACCCGGACCAGACCGAGCAATCGTGAGACAAGGGTGCCGGCAGCCATGATTGCACTGGAACGCGCGGTGGTGTCCGTGCCCGGCGCATTCCGGTCCGGTGCGGTCTCATCCGTCCCAACGCCGTCCGGAGCGCTCTGGACCGGGTATTCGTCAGACGACGCGCTCTGGCGCGGTGCGTTCGGCCCCGGGGGTGCGGCGTTCGGCCGGCCGACGCCGGCGTCCTGAACAGGGATTGAGGCTGTGTTTTGTTCCGACATCGCACATCATCGTCTCATTCAATCGACGCGCTGCAGCAATCTGGGCGTGCGGCGTGGGCCGCCCCTGCCCGGTCGCGCCTAGAGATACTCGGGTAGGACTTCCCGGGCGAGGTCGGCAATGCGCCGCTCATTGGGGAAGGACAGCCTGCGGCCGAGTTCATTGAGCGGTACCCAGGCTACGTCCACGGCCTCGTGGTCGGGGTCGTTCTCAATGGTGAGATAACCGCCCGTGGCCACGAGCAGGAAATGGTGGACCGTCTTGTGCACGCGATGGCCGCTGACGGTGAACCAGTAGTCGATGCTTCCGAGGGCGGTGAGGATGCGGCCCTGGATGCCGGTCTCCTCCTCGATCTCCCGGACAGCAGCCTCTTCGCTGTTCTCCTTGTTTTCGGGATGGCCCTTCGGCAGGCACCACTCGAGGCGGCCGCCGCGGTTCAGGCGCGCAATGATCGCGACGTCGAGGGTTTCCCGCGCGGTATCGATGACAATCCCACCGGCCGAGACCTCCTCGACCGTGGGCAGCTGATGATGAACCGCAGGCATGCCCGTTACGCCCATCGACACTGTCAAAGGGGTGCGTTTTGGTGCACTTGGAACGGGGCGGTCCATGGCACCACTCTAACGATCTTTAACTGCCGGTGATGACGACGACGGATGCCCGGCGAGGCTCCGAAGTGCTTCCCGGTGCGATCCTCTTCGCAACCCCGAGCGGGCGTAGTGGGAATTCCCCTCCCATCTGGCACCCTTAAAGGACTATGGCTCACCTGTTGGATTTGTCGACCCTGACCGCCCCGCTCCCGGCCGTTGTACCGGCGTTGGGGGAACTTTTCAGCAGCGCGGGGTTCGAGCTGTCCCTGGTCGGCGGGCCGGTGCGGGACCTCTTCCTGGGCAGGGTCTCGCCGGACCTCGATTTCACCACCAACGCGGATCCCGACCGGACGATCGCCGTCATCCGGCGCTGGGCTGACACGTACTGGGAGATCGGCAGGGCTTTCGGAACCATCGGTCTGCGCAAGGACGGCCACCAGCTGGAAATCACCACCTACCGTGCCGAGTCCTACGATCCAGGCTCCCGGAAGCCGGCCGTCGCTTTCGGGACGAGCCTCGAGGATGACCTTTTCCGGCGCGACTTCACCATCAATGCCATGGCACTGAGACTGCCCTCCCTTGAGCTCGTCGATCCGTGGGGCGGGGTGAAGGATCTTTCGGCGGGTGTGCTCCGCACGCCGGGCGCACCGTCGTCGTCGTTCAGTGATGATCCCCTGCGGATGATGCGCGCGGCGCGATTCGTATCCCAGCTCGGCGTGCGTGTGGCGCCCGAGGTGCTCGAGGCGATGACGTCGATGGCCGAACGCATCGGAATCATCTCCTCGGAGCGCGTGCGGGACGAGCTGATGAAGCTGGTCCTGGGAGCTGCGCCCGCCAGGGGGATCGACGTGATGGTGGAGACCGGCCTCGCCGACCATGTGCTGCCCGAAGTGTCGGCCCTCCGCCTCGAGATCGATGAGCACCATAAACACAAGGACGTGTACCAGCACTCGCTCACCGTGATGGAGCAGGCGTGCAGTCTCGAAACGGACGACGCCGGCGCCGTGCCCGCGCCCGACTTCGTGCTGCGGTTCGCCGCGCTGATGCACGACATCGGCAAACCTGCCACGCGGAAGTTCGAGGCCAGTGGAGCCGTGAGCTTCCGCCACCACGACGCCGTCGGCTCGAAGCTCACCGCCAGACGCATGCGGGAACTGCGGTTCGACAACGACACCATCAAGGCCGTCGCACGCCTCGTGGAGCTGCACATGCGCTTCTATGGTTACGGTGAGGCGGGGTGGACAGATTCCGCAGTGCGCCGGTATGTCAACGACGCCGGCCCGCTCCTCGAGCGGCTGCACCGGTTGACGCGCTCCGATGTCACCACCCGTAACAGACGGAAGGCCGAGCGGCTCGCCTTTGCCTACGACGACCTCGAGACGCGGATCGCCGCGCTCGCCGAGCAGGAGGAACTGGCATCGATCCGGCCGGACCTCGACGGCGCGGCGATCATGGAGCTCCTCCAAATCCGTCCCGGCCCCGTGGTGGGGCGTGCCTACCGTTTCCTCATGGAGGAGCGGATGGAGCACGGACCCCTCGGGCGGGATGCCGCTGAGACACGGCTGCGTTCGTGGTGGAGTGGGCAACCCGAATCGCAGCTAACTGCCGACGCGCATCCTTCGGAAAGCAGGAAAGCATGACTCCCTCGACCGGTGCTGCAACCCCCGACCTCACTCCGGTGGGAACCCCCCTGCCACGATTGTGGCTCCTGCGGCACGGGGAGACGGAGTGGTCCCGCGACGGCAGGTACACGGGCCTGACCGACCTCCCCCTGACCGGGAACGGCGAGCGGCAGGCCGTCGAGGCGAAGCGGCACTTCGAAGGTGTGGCGCTCGACGCCGTCTACACCTCGCCCCTGCAGCGTGCCACCCGGACCGCTGCGCTCGCCGGTTTTCCGGATGCCGAGGTCCTTCCCTACGCCCACGAGTGGGATTACGGCGACAATGAGGGGCAGAGCAGCGCCCTGATCCGGCAACAGAACCCCGGCTACCTGATCTGGACACACGGAGTGCCGCAGGGTGAATCCCTGGATCAGGTGGCGGAACGGGCCGACCGCATTATTTCCCTGGTACAGGCGGGCTGCGGCACTCCGGCCGACCGGGACCCGCAGGCTCAGCCGGTACAGAACGCGCTCCTCGTGGCCCACGGCCACTTCCTGCGGATCGTGGCAGCGCGCTGGCTCTCATTCAACGCGGCCGAAGGACGGCGCTTCGTGCTCGGGACCGCCGCAGTCTGCGCGCTGGGCTGGGACAAGCAGACCCCGGCAATCGTGCACTGGAACCTGTAGGTCATTCCAGAGGTCCACTGCCCCGATCCTGTGCGTCCTCGGTCCGCGCCGGCCTCCACCGATAAGTCACCCTTCGCAGCGCCCACTCCGCCGGGCCTTGCGCGAAGTGAGCGAGCCACCAGCGACTGAGCGCCAACTGGGCCGAAAAAACTCCGACGACCAGAAGCACCACCAGAAGCGGAGGTAGTTGATCAGCCAGCTGCAGCCCGTAACCCGTGAAGACCAGCGCCAGAACGGCCGACTGCAGGAGATAGTTGCTGAGGGCCAGCCTTCCTGCGGGTTCAAGGACCCGCAGGAGCCTCCTGCCCCACCGCGTCCGGAAGGCCAGGAGCAGCGCTGCGGCATAGCTGACGGTAAGCAGCGGTGAGGTGGCCACGGAGATGGCCGTCGCCAGCGTGGCCGAGGCGTCGTCGCCGCGGTAATGCACGAGGTAAGCCTGCACCGTGGCCGCCGCGAGGCCCAGGGGCAGACTGAAGAAAATGGCCTTGCGCAGAATCCGGCCGGGGATCTGCCTCTCGATGAGGCGTACCTTTCCCGCCGCCACCCCAGCATATAGCGCTGCCAGGGCCAGCGGCCCCTGGAAGAACACCACGGACGGGAGGATGCGCAGGTAGGTATCAGCGTTCTCACCCAGCGCCGCTCCGGCGGACGTCGTCACTCCGGGAATTTCGGTTCCCGCCACCTCTGTGATGCCCGGCGGGGCCGGCTCGAGAACGGCGGCAAGGACCATCAGCAGGGCTGTCAGCAGCAGGAGCAAGGCGACGGCCCCGGTGAGGACGATGCCGGTGACCAGTGCTGCCCGCGGGCCGGCAGCCCTGGTGGCGAGTAGGATGCAGCCGAGCAGGGCATAGGTCAGCAGGATGTCGCCGTAGAAGAGGAAGACTCCGTGCAGGATCCCCAGAACCGCAAGGAAACCCAGCCTGCGCAGCGTCCGGGAAACCAACGGAGCGGAGGCATCCCGGGCCGAGGCCCATTGGAGAACGAAGCTATAACCGAAAAGAAATGAGAACAGCAGGTAGAACTTCGCCTCGAACAGCGCGGTGACCAGGAAACGCACAAGGGTGTCCAGCCCGGAATTCGTTGGATTCGGTGACCCGGAGAGCGTCCAGGGATCAGCGAAATACCACACGTTGACCATGAGGATCCCCAATAGCGCGAAAGACCTCAGGGCATCCAATTCGCGGACCCGCAGGGAACCCATGATCGACCCGCCTCCATATTCGCGGATCCGAAAAAAGATCCGACTATTTTCCGGAAAACACTGTACTAACGCTTCTCCTCTACGGTAGCTTTACTTCATGCCATTGGGCATTCCCAACCGAAGGGTCTCCTGACGACGGGAAGCACGGCACTCCAGCTATCGGCACTACAGGAACAGGAGGTAGGGATTGTGAACACACCAACGAGCGGCATCTTCACCCTCGGCACCGGCCCTGCCTTCGTCATCCGGCCCAGTTAGCACGCCGCCGGCTCTCCTCCGGCACTTTCCGGCACGGCATCCCAGGGATTCAAGCCTTCTGCGAGTCGCCGTTTCTTTTTCGAAACCGTTCCCAATTCTGCGGTTTCTTTTATTCTCCTTCCTTTTTGAAAGACAATGATGCCTGATTCCCAGCTCTCCTCTACCCAGTTACAGCAGGACATTCCGCAGCAAAGCGAGTTTCTCATGGCGGGTTCCCTGACCCCTGACCGGAATTCGCCGGTACTACCCGAATCCGAAGAAGATACCCCAATGCCCGGATTCCACCGTCGCAAGAAGGTGCGGCGCATGATCCGAAAACTCAGGAACAGCCTGCCCTTGTGGGAACGGATCCGGATCCAGCGGGTCGACAGCGCCTGGGACGGCGCCCAGCGCTTTGTCCTGCCACAGCACAGCATGTACATCAAGTAGGGCGGGCCAGGGGTCCGTGCGGCCCTGCGGCTTCGGAATGTGGTGCGGCGCCGTCGCGTTATAAAGTCGAAGGCGTATCCCCCTGTTGCACGAGCACCAGTTCCGGAGAGGAGGAGGTGTGCCCCCCGTCAAACGCGTGGCGATGCTGTCGCTTCACACCTCTCCACTCGAGCAGCCCGGAGCGGGAGATGCGGGGGGAATGAACGTCTACGTCCGCTCCGTTGCGCTTGAACTGGCCAGGGTCGGCATCGAGGTGGAGATCTTCACGCGCGAAACCGGCGACGGCCGGTCCAAGCGCGAGGAACTCGGCGACGGCGTCGTGGTGCACCACCTCATTGCCGGGCCGAGCGGGAAGTTGCCGAAGGAAGCGTTGCCGGAGCTGTCTGATACTTTTACCGATGCCATCTCCGAAGTGACCGATCTGTTGGCTGACGGGCACTACGACGTCCTCCATTCCCACTACTGGGTGTCAGGAACTGTCGGTCTGAAAGTGGGTCGCAACCTCAACATCCCGCTGGTGCATTCGATGCACACCATGGCGAAGGTCAAGAACCTGCGGATGAAGAATCTCGTCTCGCCGGAGCCGTCCGACCGCATTGTCGGCGAGCAGGCACTGGCGCGGGAAGCGGCACGGATCATCGCCAACACCAGCACCGAGGCATCGGAGCTCACCTCGCTCTATGGGGCGGCGCGGGAGCGGGTGGACGTTGTTGCGCCGGGCGTGGACCTTTCCACCTTCAACCCCGGAGGCCGCGACCGGTCACGCTCCCGTCTCGAGTTTCCGCCCGAGGCGTTCCACATCGTTTTTGCCGGCCGTATCCAAAAGCTGAAAGGACCGCAGGTGCTGGTGGCGGCCGTACGTGAGCTGAAGTCACGCCGGCCGGACATCCCCCTTACAGCAAGCATCCTCGGTTCGGGCAGCGGCTCGGAAGCCCTGAAGCTGCAGCCAATGATCGACGACGCCGGGCTCCATGACACGGTGCGGCTGTATCCACCGGTTCAGGCGGCGCAGCTGGCGCATTGGTTCCGTGCGGCGGACGTGGTGGTGATGCCGTCCTACAGCGAGTCCTTCGGACTCGTGGCACTTGAAGCCCAGGCCTGTGGGACGCCGGTGATCGCGGCGAACGTCGGCGGCCTCCCGCAGGCGATCAGTGATGGCCGGACGGGGGTACTCGTTGACGGGCACCAGCCCGGGGGGTGGTCTACAGCACTCGAGAAGCTCCACGACAACCGTGAGTTGAGGGAGGGTCTCGGCCGTGGCGCGGCTACCCACGCCCTCGCCTTCGGCTGGCAACGGACGGCCCTCCTGACAGCGCAGAGTTACCGCACCGCCGTCGAGCAGTTCGAAGCCGCGCCGGCACTCTGATCCCGTCACACGACGGTCCCGGCAGCCCGGGCCTAGGATTGAAGAGTGAATCCCACCGAGCTAGCCCAGTACCTCGACTCCGTCCGCGTTACCGGGAACGTCGCCACGCCCCGGCAGGACAACCTGCGCCACATCCGGCTGTTCCTCGACGGGGACGAGAATCTCGAATTCGGGGTGCGCACCACCAGGAAGTGGACCTACGACGAGGTGTTCGACCTGATGTGCGAGCGTGTCGGCATCAGCGCCGATCGTTTCCTCGAATCGGGTCAGGACACCATCGATGCCGCCAGGTGCGTTGCCGCACTGGATCGATTCGCTGACCGCTTCGGCTCGGCAGTCCGTGCCGGCCAGCGGATCCTCTTCGCGACCGGACATCCGGCCGGGCTGCTTCCGGTGCACGCGGCCCTCGCGCAGGCGGCCCGGGATGCCGGCGCGGAAGTGGTGCAGGTTCCCGAGGGGAACCGCTTCCGCCAGGGCGACATCCGGCAGCTCTTCGGAGTGCTGATGTGGCATCAGCACGGCAACCTGATGCACACCCATTCCCCCGAACCGATGAAGCTCAGCCTCGAGCTCCTGGAAGACCGCGGCCTGCCGGCACCGGAGCTGGTGGTCGCCGACCATGGCTGGGCGGGATACGCCGCCGGATTCATGCCCGCGCTCGGTTTCGCCGACTGCAACGACCCCGGGTTGTTCGTTTCCGAGGCTGAAGGACAGCTGGAGGTGGCCGTACCGCTGGACGACAACGTATGTCCCAGCCTTTATCTACCGCTTATTGAATACCTACTTCGGAGGGCAGGGCTGGGAGAGCTGTCAGCCGTTGCTGCGGGGTCCGTCGGAAGGTTGGTCTCGTGAGCGACCTGGAGATCGCCCGGGGCGCGCGCATTCGCCCCATCGAGGACATTGCTGATGCTGCGGGTATCCCGCGGGAGGCTCTCGAGCTGTACGGCCGGTACAAGGCCAAGATAAATCCGGCGGAGCTGCGGCCGCCGGGGGCGAAGGAGCCCGGACGCGTTGTCCTGGTCACGGCGATGAGTCCCACACCGGCCGGTGAAGGCAAGTCGACCTGCACGGTCGGCCTCGCCGATTCGCTTGCTCGGGCCGGCCAGCGGGTGATGATCGCCCTTCGGGAGCCGTCCCTGGGACCGGTCCTTGGAATGAAGGGCGGCGCAACGGGCGGGGGCTACTCGCAGGTGCTGCCCATGGATGACATCAATCTCCATTTCACGGGGGATTTCCACGCCATCACCTCGGCGAACAACGCCTTGATGGCCCTTGTGGACAACCACATCCACCAGGGCAACGCGCTGGGGATCGATCCCCGGCGGATCACCTTCAAACGCGTGCTGGACATGAATGACCGCGCCCTCCGGGAAGTGGTGATCGGGCTGGGGGGCCCTGCCCACGGGACACCACGCCAGGACGGGTTCGACATCACCGTCGCCTCCGAAGTGATGGCCGTTTTCTGCCTCGCCACCGACCTACCTGACCTTCGGGAGCGGCTGGGAAGGATGACCATCGGTTACACGTACGATCGCCGGCCGGTCACCGTTCACCAGCTCGGGGTGGAGGGAGCGCTGACGCTGCTGCTCAAAGACGCCATCAAGCCGAACCTCGTCCAGACGATCGCAGGAACGCCGGCACTCATCCACGGTGGTCCCTTCGCGAACATCGCTCACGGCTGCAACTCGATCATCGCCACACGGACCGCGCGGCAGCTGGCCGACATCGTGGTGACCGAAGCGGGTTTCGGGGCGGATCTCGGGGCTGAGAAGTTCATGGATATCAAGGCGCGGTCAGCCGATGTGGCGCCGGACGCCGTCGTTGTCGTCGCGACCATCCGCGCACTCAAGATGCACGGCGGAGTCGCGAAAAGCGACCTTGCGACCCCCGATCCTGGGGCGCTGCAGGACGGCACGGCCAACCTGCTGCGGCATGTGCGAAATGTGGCGAAGTTCGGCATCGAGCCGGTCGTCGCCGTCAATCGCTTCACCACCGACACGCAGGAGGAGCTGGACTGGGTGATGCGCTGGTGTGCCCGCGAGGGGATCGAGGCCGCAATCGCCGACGTCTGGGGTGAGGGCGGAGGCGGGCCGGGCGGTGACGATCTCGCGGCTGCGGTGCTCAAGGCGCTGCAGCGCCCGGTGGAGTTCAGCCACCTTTACCCGCTCGAGCTGCCTGTGGAGGAGAAGATCAGGGTGATCGCCCGGGAAATCTACGGAGCGGACGACGTCGAGCTGTCCCCGCAGGCGCGTAGGCGCCTCGAGGAACTGGAGGCGAACGGGTGGGGGCACCTGCCGGTCTGCATGGCGAAAACCCAGTACTCCTTCTCCGACGACCCGTCGCTTCTTGGCGCTCCGAAGGGCTTCACCCTCTCCATTCGGGACCTTATTCCCAGATCCGGAGCGGGCTTCATCGTTGCCCTGACAGGTGCAGTGATGACCATGCCGGGGCTGCCGAAGGAACCAGCTGCGCTGAAAATGGATGTCGACACCGACGGCAGCACCGTCGGCCTGTTCTAGCCTCCGGCGGGGCGCTTATCCACAGGAAAGCGCCCCGTATGCAGGGCTTATCAACAGGTTGTCCACATTTCGACGGCTGTTCGCGCCGGAACGGGACTGTGGCTTATTCGCCGCGGATGAAGGCCTCGACCTTTTCGTGAGCGATGTCGTCGGCGAACTGCTGGGGCGGTGACTTCATGAAGTAGCTCGACGCCGAGAGGATCGGCCCTCCGATGCCACGGTCCAGCGCGATCTTGGCCGCCCGGATGGCGTCGATGATGACACCGGCGGAGTTGGGGGAATCCCAGACCTCGAGCTTGTACTCCAGCGAGACGGGGGCGTCTCCGAAGTTACGTCCCTCGAGGCGCACGAAGGCCCATTTGCGGTCATCCAGCCAGGCGACGTAGTCGGACGGGCCGATGTGCACATCGTTCGCGTGCAGATCGGCTTTCACGTTGGAGGTGACTGCCTGGGTCTTCGAGATTTTCTTCGACTCGAGGCGGTCGCGCTCCAGCATGTTCTTGAAGTCCATGTTCCCGCCGACATTCAGCTGGTAGGTCCGGTCGAGCGTCACGCCGCGGTCCTCGAAGAGCTTCGCCATGACGCGGTGCGTGATCGTCGCACCGATCTGGCTCTTGATGTCGTCACCGATGATCGGCACGCCGGCTTCGGTGAATTTGTCTGCCCACTCCTTGGTCCCGGCAATGAAGACGGGAAGGGCGTTGACGAACGCGACACCTGCGTCGATTGCACACTGGGCGTAGTACTTCGCGGCATGTTCCGAGCCGACCGGCAGGTAGCAGACAAGGACATCTGCCCGGGTGGCCTTCAGTTGTCCGACGATGTCCACGGGTTCCTCGTCGGATTCCACGATGGTTTCGCGGTAGTACTTCCCGAGGCCGTCAAGGGTGTGGCCTCGCTGCACGACGACACCGGTGGGAGGGACATCGGCAATCTTGATGGTGTTGTTCTCGCTTGCGTCGATCGCTTCGGCGAGATCGTGGCCCACCTTCTTGCCGTCGACGTCGAAAGCCGCGACGAATTCGACGTCGCCCACGTGGTATTTGCCGAACTGGACATGCATCAGGCCGGGAACGGTTCCCGAAGGGTCAGCGTCCCGGTAGTAGTGCACGCCCTGGACGAGCGACGCCGCACAGTTGCCGACTCCGATGATTGCTACCCGGATGGGGTTATTTCCCACAGTTCTCCTCAAAAGCCAAGAAATTGATCCACCTTCGGTCGCCGTCGAGGCGGGGTGGAACTTCCAGTCTACGTGGATTGGCGCCGTAAGCCGGTGGGCGGATGTCGCCAGCCACGAGGGATAGGCTC
>NZ_KI914776.1:21577-22537 GCF_000520535.1 Arthrobacter sp. H41 | reverse complement strand
GGCTGACGGAGGTTCTTGGCGGCCCGATGGGCCGACACAGCGCGCCCGGCGTCGTGGCGCCCGGTTTCTTCACCATCCGGCGTGTGCTCATTCTCCTGACGACCATTGCCGCCCTTGCCGCCGTCGCGGTGAAGACTCCTTGCAGGACCGGCGGCTGGACCACGCCCGAACAGTTCTACCGGGCGTGCTACTCCGATTGGTCCGAGTTGTTCCAGAGCAGAAGTCTTGGAGCAGGCAACTTCCCCTTTCTCACCCTCGAGGCGCCTTTCGAGTACCCGGTGCTTCTGGGGCTTCTTGCCGGACTGACAGCCCTTCTCGTGGCCCCGGGTGAGGGCACGGGCCTCGACGCCGGAGCCAGGACTCTCCAGTACTTCGACATCAACGCCGTATTGATCGCCGGGGTCTGGATCCTCACGGTCCTGGCAACGATGCGGCTGGCCAACCGCCGGCCATGGGATGCCGCCATGGTGGCCGTGGCTCCCGTCATCATCGTTTCGGGGACCATCAACTGGGATCTGTGGGCGGTTCTCTTCGCCACCCTGGGCATGCTCGCTTTCGCACGCAACCGACCGATTGCCGCGGGTATCCTCCTTGGGCTGGGCACCGCGGTCAAGCTGTATCCGGTGCTGATCCTCGGAGCAATCGTCCTCCTGGCGCTTCGATCCGGACGGTTGAGGCCGGCGATCCTCACCGGCGGCGCACTTGCGGCGACCTGGCTCGCGGTGAATCTTCCCTTCCTGGTCCGGGACTATTCGGCGTGGGCCTATTTCCTGAAATTCAGCAGCGAACGGGAGCCGGGGTTTTCCTCCGTCTGGTATCTCTATAACGCATTCGCCGCGCGTCTCGGAATCCCACTCCTGTCGCCGGACCTCATCAACGCGGCCGGCTCGGTCCTGTTCCTCCTCGCATGCGCCGGCATTGCTGTCCTCACCCTGACGGCGCCCCGAAGGCCCCGGCTCG
>NZ_KI914776.1:19040-21477 GCF_000520535.1 Arthrobacter sp. H41 | reverse complement strand
GTGGGTTCATTCATCCTCCTCAACAAGGTGTATTCGCCGCAGTATGCGCTTTGGCTCGTGCCGCTCGTCGCCCTTGCCTACCCCCGTTGGAGGACCTTCGCCGTCTGGCAGTTGGCGGAAGTGATGCATTGGTGGGCGGTCTGGATGTATCTCGCCTTCTCGACGAGCGGAGGATCCATCTACACCAACATCGACCTGCTCTACTACGCCCTTGCAGTGGCGGGACATATCCTCCTCACTGCATACATTTTGCTGAGAGTAGTGCTGGAGATACTCGACCCTGCTACAGATGCGGTCCGCCGGGCTGGGATCGATGACCCCGGCGGGGGCCCGTTCGACCGGGCTCCCGACCGATTCGTCCTCATCAGGCGTCGGGCCGGCAGCTCGTTGATCGGCCGGAGGGCTCGGGTAGGCTTGGGGTCGCCAGGTTCCCCAGCGAAAGAATCGACGTGAGTGCAACGCTGTTCCGCTACGACAAGCTGGAAGAAACCGAGTTCGACGTCCTTGCGGTCACCCGTCCCGAGATCCGGGTCCCGCTTGAGGAGCCCGACGCCGTGCTCGCCGGTCAGTGTTCCGCCGAGGCTCTTGGCGAGGTGGAACATTTCGCCCAGGACTCGGACGGCACGCTCGTTGCCACTGCGAGTTTCCTCCGTATCCGGCGCCGGTTCCGGGAGTCGCTGGTGGTGGTCAACGGGCCGGTGTGGTTCAGCGAGAGGACGCCGGCGGCCGAACGAGTGCTAATGGACACCCTCCGCCAGCA
Organism: Arthrobacter sp. H41; assembly: GCF_000520535.1. Lineage (GTDB taxonomy): Bacteria > Actinomycetota > Actinomycetes > Actinomycetales > Micrococcaceae > Arthrobacter_D. The sequence goes on along the minus strand of NZ_KI914776.1, from coordinate 20,717 downwards.
GTTCCGGAGCGACGACGACGCCTCGCCTCTCTACGTGCGCATGCAGGTCGCGACGCTGCAACCGCCTGCCACGGGGCCTTTGGAGCACGGGTGGTACGAGCGGGAGATCGTCGTCGACCTGCGGCCCGACGAGAAGGAACTGCTTGCCGGCTTCCGCCCCAACGCGAGGAACAGCATCCGCCGGGCACGGAAGGAAGGGGTGGAGGTTCGAAGCATTCCCCAGGAGGAATGGATCGAGGTCTTCCGGACCGAGCTCTTTCCGATCCTGCAGGAGACCGCCGAACGTGATGCGTTCCAGAGCTTCGACTCCTCCTATTACGAAACGTTCCTGACGCAGCTCTCCGGCTACGCCGGTCTGCTGGTTGCCTACTCCGAGGGCAAGGCCACCAGTTGGCTGATCACCACTCAGTACCGGGGCCATGCCGTGTACTACTTCGCGGGCAGCACCCTGGACGCGCGCCGCACGTTTGCTCCGTACCTGCTCCTCTGGGAAGCCTTCCGGGCGCTGAAGGCAGCCGGAGCCACCAGTTGCGGACTCACGGGCATCGTGAGTGAGAACTACCCGCAGCTCATCAACGTCACCACCTTCAAGCGCAACTTCTCCAAGAACGTGGTCACCATCCCCACCACCTACGACATCCCGCTCCATCCCCTCCGCTACCGCGCTTTGGCCGCGGTGCTCGACGCGCGGCGCAAGCGATCCTCCCGTGGCTGATGTCGAGATCGTGGGATCGGGGCCCAACGGCCTGGCGGCCGGCGTCGTCCTGGCCCGCGCGGGGCTCACCGTCCGCATCCATGAGGCGTCGCCGACCGTCGGCGGAGGGTCACGCACACTCGAACTCATGGAGGACGAGCACTTCCATGACTTCTGCTCCGCAGTACATCCCATGGCACTGGCATCGCCCTTCTTCCGGGCGTTCGGAATCAGCAAGCGGATCGGGTTCGCGGTACCGGACGTCTCCTATGCGCATCCGCTCGATTCCGGGCGCGCCGGAGTCGCCTACCGCAGCCTTGACCGCACGGTCGAGGGACTCGGGGTCGACGGGCCGGCATACCGCCGGCTGATGGAGCCCCTGACGCAGCGCGAGGAGGGAATCCTCGCCTTCGCCCTGAACTCCTTCCTCCGCCTCCCGAAAAAACCGGAAGCGGCGCTTCGTTTCGGGCTCGCAGCACTGGATCAGGGGTCCCCCCTCTGGAACAGGCGGTTCCGCACCGATGAGGCACGCGCACTCCTCACCGGAGTCATGGCGCATCCCGTGGGCCCGCTTCCATCGCTGACTGCGGCTGGGGCCGGCCTTGCCCTCGGCCTCCTTGCCCATACGGTCGGCTGGCCGATCCCGGTGGGTGGTTCCCAGGCGATCGTGGACGCGATGGCTGCCGATATCCAGGCGCACGGCGGCGAGGTGGTGGTGGAAAGCCGCATCGATTCGCTGGCCGAGCTCGGAGCGGCGAAGGTGGTCCTCCTCGACGTCGCACCGAAGTCACTGGTCCGCCTTGCGCGGGGCCGACTCCCTGCCGCCTACGACCGCGCACTCCGCAGCTTCAGGTACGGCAATGCCGCGTGCAAGGTCGACTACATCCTCTCCGGGCCTGTGCCGTGGGCCAATGCCGAAGTGGCCCGGGCAGGAACGGCGCACCTGGGGGGCACGAGGGCCGAGATCGCCGCCGGGGAGGCGG
>NZ_KI914776.1:10741-18940 GCF_000520535.1 Arthrobacter sp. H41 | reverse complement strand
AGGCATCCCGACAGCCCCTATGTGCTGGTGTCCCAGCCGTCGACGTTCGATCCCACGCGCGCTCCCGGGGGGCGCCACACGCTCTGGACCTATTGCCATGTCCCCAACGGCTCGACGAAGGACATGACCGAAGCCATCACACGGCAGATCGAGCGCTTCGCGCCGGGCTTCCGTGACATCGTCGTCAGTTCCAGTGTGGCGACAGCGGCCGAGCTGGAGGCCTATAACGCCAATTATGTGGGCGGTGACTTCGGCAGCGGTGCCGTCACCCTGCGCCAGATGCTGGCGCGGCCGGTTCCGTCCCTGCAACCGTGGGCCACACCGCTCAAAGGCGTGTACCTCTGCTCCCAGTCCACCCCGCCGGGCCCCGGTGTCCACGGCATGGCCGGGTTCCATGCCGCGAAGCTCGCCCTGAAGCGGGAGTTCGGGATGCAGGTGCCCGCCCTCGGAGCGGCATAGTCGGCACGCACTGTCCGGGTTCAGGACACGCTTGCAGGATTCAGGAGCCACACGGTTGCTTCGTTCCGTGAGGTGAAAAATCGCGTGGGGCACGGTGGCGTGTGCACGCCGAGGAAGAAGTTGGCAAGGAGCCCATTGAATGCACCAGATAGTAGAGGGTCTCCACACCCCGCCGCACACGGGATGGAGAAGACGCTGCGCGCGCTCCGACTCACGGCTTCGGTGGTCTCCATATCCACCAGCATGGGATGCGAATCCTCCTGGCACAGCTCGTCAACGGCTTTCATCGCAGCACGGGCGTCCGGTTCCTCGATACGGACGTCGCGGATCCAAGCCAGGTGCACTATGCCATCTGCCCGAAGCTCGAGGGTCGCCTTCCCGCCGTCGATCGTTTTCCGCGGCGCCCGCGTCACGGGCGGCGGCTGAGCATTGCGTAGTAGCCCGGAATGGCGGTCGGTCCACCGGACGTCATGGTGACCGCTTCGATGGTGACCGGGCCTTCCTCGTCCACGTGCCAATCCTCCGCAGGAAAGGCCGCCGCCCGCTCCCCGGCACCGAAACGGCCGGGCACGGGAATGCCGGAAATGGCACGCTCGAGTTGCTCCGGAATATCGCCCGGAGTTGCACCGAGGCTCTGCAGGTAGGCAAGCGGATTGCCCCGGAAGTTCGTCTCGGTCAGCAGCACCTTTCCCGTTCCTCCTACGAGGTCAGCGAGGTTCCGGGCGAGCGCCCGCTGCTGCTCCTTCCGGAGGACGTGGAGGACGCCGCGGACGAAGACGTTCACCGGCCCGCATTCCGCGCGGATCGCCGCGCCGGTGCCGGCCATCGTGAAATCTCCAGTGCGGTATCCCGTTCGCGACATCCCTGCTGACTCCAGTTCAGCCCGCTCGACGGCGCTCCTTGCGACATCGATGCCGAGGGCCAGGGGAAACACCCCGGCAAGCCGCCGGGTGAAGGTCCCGTTGCCGCAGCCGACGTCGACAACGGGGAGGGCGAGGTCCATGTGCTTCCGGGCGAAACCCTCGTACTGGTTCCACTCCGTGTCCGAGGCCGAGTCCCAGAGCACTTCGCCGCCGGCTCCGGTCTGCTGCACCCGGCTCCAGTAACCCTCCCAGGCCTTGTTGGAGTCCCGGGGCGCCCGGGTGGAGAGGAGTGCGACCCGCGGCACCAGGCGGGCCTGGTCGATGAAATTCGGCATGAGGCTACCTTAGAACGTCACGCCAGCAACTCGCGCACCATCGGTATCACTTTTATGCCGTAAAGCTCGATGCTGTGCATCAACTTCTCGTGGGGCAGCGGCCCGGCGCTGTACTTCATGTCGAAGCGGTCGATGCCGAGTGCGGTTGCCGTGGCGGCGATCTTCCGTGCGACGGTCTCCGGTGAGCCCACGTAGAGGGAGCCGGCGTCGGCCTCGGCGTCGAACTCCGCCCTCGTGGTGGGGCCCCAGCCGCGCTCGGCGCCGATGCGGTCGCGCAGAATCCGGTTGTCGGGCCAGAGTTCCTCGCGGGCCTGCTCGTCGGAGTCGGCGATATAGCCCGGGGAGTGCACGCCGATGGGGAGCGTCGGCTGCCCCAGTTGGGCGAGGGCGCGGTGGTAGAGGTCTACGTAGGGGGCGAAGCGGGCGGGCTCGCCGCCGATGATGGCCAGCATGAGGGGCATCCCGTAGCGTGCCGCGCGCACCACGGATTCGGGACTGCCGCCGACGCCGATCCAGGTCTTCAGGCGTCCGGATTCCGTGGGGGGATACACGCGGTGGTCGGTCAGGCCGGGCCGGGTGCGGCCGCTCCAGTTCACCGGCTCTTCCTTGATGAGTTCGGCGAAAAGGCTCAGCTTCTCCTCGAAGAGTTCCTCGTACTGCGAGAGCTCGAACCCGAAGAGCGGGAAGGACTCGGTGAAGGACCCGCGGCCGAGGATCACCTCGGCGCGCCCGTTCGACGCCGCATCGAGCGTGGCGAACCGCTGGTACACCCGGACGGGGTCATCGGAGCTCAGGACGGTCACCGCCGAACCCAACCGAATCCGAGTGGTCCTGCCGGCGATGGCGGCGAGGACGGTTTCAGGGGCCGAGACCGCGAAATCGTCCCGGTGGTGTTCGCCGACGCCGAAGAAGTCGATGCCCACCTGGTCGGCCAGCACGGCTTCCTCGATCACGTTGCGGATCACCTGCGGGTAGGGAACCGGCTTGCCGTCACTGCCCCTCGTGACGTCGCCGAAGGTATCCAGTCCCAGTTCGAGGTGCCGTGCCATGGTTGACGCTCCCGTGCTCTTGAAGTCGATCCGCTCTGGATCCTGTGGCCTACAACGCGGCCGCTCCGGGCCTCATTCCCGTTTTACATGCAATCGCATGATTTCCGGTGATCTCAGTTCGCGCGGGTCGAGGCGTTCAGCTGCTGCAGCGCCGGCACGGGACGTCACCGCGCTCAGGTCGGCGCGGCCCTGGCTCACAGTCATCTCGCTGGTCATGAACAGATTGTGCCTTTGGGTGATAGCCCGGCCTGCTTTGCCCGCCCGCACCAGCACGCGGTAAGCTTGTGGTACGGACCACACACAATCGAATACGCCATTGACCTGCAGCGGGAGAGTTCTACCGCGAAAGTCGACTCCGGTAGGCGCCGTAGGAGCAAATCCTCCCCAGGAATCTCTCAGGCCCAGTACCGCTGCGGTTAGGCAACTCTGGAAAGCAGCACTGCATCCTCCCGCGTTTCCTCGCGGAACCTGCGGCGCTCACCGACGGTGCAAGCAGGCGAAAGCCTCGCGGAAACTCTCAGGTTCCCTACAGAGCGGGGAGGAACCCACCACGTAGGCGCACCAACGCGCACCCACCTCACGTATGGAGTTCCCATGAAAGCCTCCCCGGAAACGGCTTCAACCTTCGCAGATCGGCATATCGGCCCCCGCCCGTCCGACGCCGGCCGGATGCTCGAGGTGCTCGGCTACCCCAGCATCGACAAGCTCGTGGACATCGCCGTGCCCGCCAGCATCCGCTCCGAGCGGGCGCTCGATCTCCCCGCCGCGCTGAGCGAGCCCGAGGTCCTCGTCCAGCTTCGCGCCATGGCCGGGAAGAACAAGACCGCCGTCCAGATGATCGGGCAGGGCTACTTCGACACCGTCACGCCCCCCGTGATCCGCCGCAACGTCCTCGAATCCCCCGCCTGGTACACGGCCTATACGCCCTACCAGCCCGAGATCTCGCAGGGCCGCCTCGAAGCGCTCCTCAACTTCCAGACCATGGTGCAGGACCTCACGGCCCTCGACATCGCCAACGCCTCACTGCTCGACGAAGCCTCCGCCGTCGCCGAAGCCGTCCTGCTCATGCGCCGCACCGGCAAGAACAAGGGCCGAACGGTGATTGACGCCGACGCTCTCCCCCAGACCGTCGCCGTCGTGCGCGGCCGCGCCGAAGCCCTCGGTTTCGAGGTGGAGATCGCCGACCTCTCGACCGGTCTGCCCGACGGCGACATCAACGGCATCGTCCTGCAGCAGCCCGGAGCCTCGGGAGCCATTCGGGACCACAAGGCAGTGATCGACGCCGCCAAGGAGCGCGGCGCCCTCGTCACCGTCGCCGCGGATCTCCTCGCCCTGACCCTGATCACCCCTCCCGGTGAGCAGGGCGCCGACATCGCCGTCGGCTCCGCCCAGCGCTTCGGCGTTCCGCTCTTCTTCGGCGGACCGCATGCCGCGTACATGGCCGTGCGCAAGGGCATTGAACGCATGCTCCCCGGGCGGCTCGTCGGGGTGTCGAAGGACGCCGACGGCGCACCCGGCTACCGCCTCGCACTCCAGACCCGCGAGCAGCACATCCGCCGTGAAAAGGCGACGTCGAACATCTGTACCGCGCAGGCACTTCTGGCGATCGTCGCCAGCATGTACGCGGTGTACCACGGGCCGGAGGGGCTGAAGGCCATCGCACGCACCACGCACGAGCATGCCGTGCAGCTCGCCGACCTGCTGGCCGGAACCGATGCCACGGTGGTCCACGCCGACTTCTTCGACACCCTGCTGGTCAAGGCACCGGGCAAGGCAGGAGACCTCGTGCAGCGGGCCGAGGAGCAGGGCTTCAACCTGCGCTCCATCGACGCCGACCACTTCGGGATCTCCTGCGACGAGACCACCACGGCGCAGCACGTCGAGGCGCTCGCCGGAATCCTCGGGTCCGAACCCGAGGAAACCGCAGGAACCGCGGGATCCGGCACCGGTGGAAAGAGCCGCATTCCCCAGGAGCTGCAGCGGACGTCGTCGTTCATGACGCACCCCGTGTTCTCGATGCACCGTTCCGAAACCGCCATGCTGCGCTACCTGCGCCGCCTCTCGGACAAGGACCTGGCGCTGGACCGCACCATGATCCCGCTCGGCTCGTGCACCATGAAGCTGAACGCGACGGTGGAGATGGAGTCCATCTCCTGGCCCGAGTTCGCCTCGATCCACCCGTTCGCACCGGAGAGCCAGACCGAGGGGTGGCGGGAACTGATCACCGACCTTGAGGAGCGTCTCGCCGAGATCACCGGCTATGCGAGGGTCTCCCTCCAGCCGAACGCGGGCTCGCAGGGCGAACTCGCCGGCCTGCTCGCCATCCGCGGCTACCACCGTTCGCGCGGCGACGAAAACCGCACGATCTGTCTCATCCCGTCCTCCGCGCACGGCACCAACGCCGCCTCGGCGGTCCTCGCGGGCATGAAGGTGGTGGTCGTGGCGACCGCATCGAACGGCAACATCGACCACGATGACCTCGTCGCGAAGATCGAGAAGCACGCGGACCAGCTTTCCGCGATCATGATCACCTACCCGTCCACGCACGGCGTCTTCGAGGAGGACGTGCGCTGGGTGTGCGATCAGGTGCACGGTGCCGGCGGGCAGGTCTACATCGACGGCGCCAACCTCAACGCGCTGGTGGGCCTAGCGAAGCCCGGTGAATTCGGCGGCGACGTCTCGCACCTCAACCTGCACAAGACCTTCTGCATCCCCCACGGCGGCGGCGGTCCCGGCGTCGGGCCCGTTGCAGTTGCCGAGCACCTGTCGCCGTTCCTCCCCGGGAACGCGAACCGGAACATCGCGGACGACGGCGGCGCGGACGCCGCCGGGGGCGCCCCGGTGTCCGGTTCGATGTACGGCTCGGCCGGCGTGCTGCCCATCTCCTGGGCCTACGTGGCACTGATGGGCGCCGAGGGGCTGACCAGCGCCACGGCGCACGCGCTGCTCGCCGCGAACTACGTTGCCGCCCGCCTCAACGAGCACTTCCCCGTGCTCTACACCGGAGCGCAGGGACTCGTGGCCCACGAGTGCATCCTCGACCTCCGGCCGCTCACCGCGAAAACGGGAGTCACCGCCGAGGACGTGGCGAAGCGCCTCATCGACTACGGGTTCCACGCACCCACGCTGTCCTTCCCCGTCGCCGGAACCCTGATGGTGGAGCCCACCGAGTCCGAGGACCTCCGTGAGCTGGACCGCTTCATCGAGGCCATGGTCGCCATCAAGGGCGAGATCGACCGGGTGGCGAACGGTGACTTCACCCTCGAGGAGAGCCCGCTCCGGCAGGCACCGCACACCGCCCAGCTGCTCATCAACGATGAGTGGAACCAGGCGTACCCGCGTGAGCTCGCCGCCTACCCGCAGCGCTCCCTCCGGCAGGACAAGTACTTCCCGCCCGTACGCCGGATCGACGGCGCACACGGCGACCGCAACCTGGTGTGCTCGTGCCCGCCGATCGAAGCCTTCGAAGACTAGGGACTCCCATGACCAAGCAGACACCGCTCTACGCACAGCATGAAGCCCTCGGGGCGTCCTTCACCGACTTCGGCGGCTGGCAGATGCCGTTGAAGTACCGCAGCGAACTGGACGAGCACCACACGGTGCGGCGGGCCGCCGGGATCTTCGACCTCTCCCACATGGGCGAGGTGCTCGTCCGCGGACCCCAGGCCGCGGGCTTCCTCAACTACGCCCTGGTGGGCAACCTGGCGGTCGTGGCCGTGGGCAAGGCGAAGTACTCGCTCATCTGCAATGCCGAGGGCGGCGTGATCGATGACCTCATCGTCTACCGCCTGGCCGAGGAGCGCTTCCTCGTGGTGCCGAACGCGAGCAACGCGGACAACGTCGCGGAGCAACTGCGCATCCGCGCGGACGGGTTCGACGTCGCCGTGGAGGACCAGTCGGAGGAAACCGCACTGATCGCCGTGCAGGGCCCCACCGCGGAGGCGATCCTCCTCGCGATGGCCGCACCCGAAGCGGCGGAAGCCATCACCGGGCTCCGCTACTACGCGGCGGTCGAGGTGGAGCTCGCAGGCCTTCCCGTGCTCTTGGCACGCACCGGGTACACGGGGGAGGACGGCTTCGAGATGTTCATCAGCAGCCCGTTCGCGGTCCGCCTCTGGGATGCGGCGATGCAGGCGGGCGTGGAGCACGGCCTGATGCCGTGCGGCCTCGCCTCCCGTGACTCGCTGCGCCTCGAAGCGGGAATGCCGCTGTACGGTCATGAGCTCGGCCTGGACATCAATCCGTTCGAAGCGGGCCTCGGTCCGGTGGTCAGCCTCAAGAAGACCGAGGACTTCGTGGGCCGGTCGGTCCTCGAACCGCTGAAGGGCCAGGAGCCTGCACGCAGGCTGGTGGGCCTGCAGGGCTCCGGGCGCCGCTCGGCGCGGGCGGGGTACGACGTCGTGGTGGACGGCACTGCCGTGGGAACGGTGACGTCCGGCCTTCCCAGTCCCACGCTGGGCTACCCGGTGGCGCTCGCCTACGTCGAGGCATCCCTCGCAGTGCCGGGCACCGACGTCTCCGTCGACCTGCGCGGAAAGCCGGAGCCCTTCACCGTGGTGGACACCCCGTTCTACCGGCGTTCGAAGTGATTCCCTCGTCATATGCCCTGATCAACATCTATCCGGGTCTGATCGAACCCGATCCGATCGGCACCGTCGAAGAGTACGCGCAACGGAATGGAATGCAACTATGAGTATCGCTACAGGGCGCGTCAGCGCCGTCGATCATCTCAACGCCGGCCTCGCCGACCTCGATCCAGAAGTCGCCGCGGGCATCGACGCCGAGCTGGGGCGCCAGCGGCGCGGCCTCGAAATGATCGCGTCGGAGAACCACACCCCGCAGGCAGTGATGCAGGCGCAAGGGTCGGTGCTGACCAACAAGTACGCCGAGGGCTACCCCGGCCGCCGGTACTACGGCGGCTGCGAGCACGTGGACGTGCTGGAGCAACTCGCCATCGACCGCGTGAAGTCCCTCTTCGGCGCGGGTTTCGCCAATGTCCAGCCGCACTCCGGCGCCCAGGCCAATGCTGCCGTCATGCACGCGCTCATCAAGCCCGGGGACACCATCATGGGCCTGAACCTCGCCCACGGCGGTCACCTGACCCACGGCATGCGCATCAACTTCTCCGGCCGGCTGTACAACGTGGTGCCCTACCAGGTGCGCGAGGACGATCACCGCGTGGACATGGACGACGTCGAGCGCCTGGCACAGGAGCACAAGCCGCAGCTGATCGTGGCAGGGAGCAACTCGCCATCGACCGCGTGAAGTCCCTCTTCGGCGCGGGTTTCGCCAATGTCCAGCCGCACTCCGGCGCCCAGGCCAATGCTGCCGTCATGCACGCGCTCATCAAGCCCGGGGACACCATCATGGGCCTGAACCTCGCCCACGGCGGTCACCTGACCCACGGCATGCGCATCAACTTCTCCGGCCGGCTGTACAACGTGGTGCCCTACCAGGTGCGCGAGGACGATCACCGCGTGGACATGGACGACG
>NZ_KI914776.1:0-10641 GCF_000520535.1 Arthrobacter sp. H41 | reverse complement strand
GCAGCTGATCGTGGCAGGCTGGTCCGCCTACGCCCGCCAACTCGACTTCGCCCGGTTCCGGGAGATCGCGGATTCCGTCGGGGCGTACCTCATGGTGGACATGGCCCACTTCGCCGGCCTCGTCGCGGCAGGGCTGCACCCTTCCCCGGTTCCGCACGCCCACGTCACCACCTCCACGACGCACAAGACCCTTGCGGGACCCCGCGGCGGAATCATCCTCAGCAATGACGCCGACATCGCGAAGAAGATCAATTCGGCAGTGTTCCCGGGTCAGCAGGGCGGTCCGCTCGAGCACGTCATCGCCGGAAAGGCCGTCGCCTTCCGGATCGCGGCGTCCGAGGAGTTCGCCGAACGCCAGCAGCGGGTGCTCGAAGGCGCACGCATCCTCGCCGACCGGCTCATGCAGCCCGACGTCGCAGCCGTCGGGATCTCCGTGGTGAGTGGTGGTACGGACGTGCACCTCGTCCTCGTGGACCTGCGGAACTGCGAGCTCGACGGGCAGCAGGCCGAGGACCGCCTCGCCACGATCGACATCACGGTCAACCGCAACGCAGTCCCCTTCGATCCGCGGCCACCGATGGTGACCTCCGGCCTCCGGATCGGCACTCCGGCCCTGGCGAGCCGCGGTTTCGGCGACGACGCCTTCCGTGAGGTTGCCGACATCATCGCCGCAGCCCTCACCGCGGAGGAGGGAGCCGACCTGTCAGGGCTCGCCGCGCGTGTGGCCGAGCTCGCCGAGGCACACCCGCTCTATGACGGCGTCACGCCGTTCCTGCGGCAGCCCACCGGACAAGGCACCCCGTGACCATCAGCGCCTTCGATCTCTTCAAGATAGGCATCGGCCCGTCGAGTTCCCACACCGGCGGGCCCATGACGGCTGCGTTCCTCTACACCGAGCTGCTCCGCGCAGAAGGCCTGCTGGGAAGCGTGGACCGCCTGCATGTGCAGCTCTTCGGGTCACTCGGGGCCACCGGCCACGGTCACGGGACGGTCAAGGCGGTCCTCCTGGGGCTCGAGGGGGAGCAGCCGCACCTGGTGGACCCGACCACCGCTGATGCACGCGTCGACGGAATCGGCGAATCCTCGTCGCTCAGGCTGGCAGGGGAGAAGCCCATCCGCTTCGACCCGAAGGTGGATCTGATCCTGCACCGCAGGGAGCGCCTCGACTACCACACTAACGGCATGAGGTTCGAGGCCTTCCGCTCCACCGGCGAGCTGCTCAGGGCCCGGGACTACTTCTCGGTGGGCGGTGGATTCGTGCTGGACGAGGACCAGATCGGATCCGAATCAGCCACCGAGAAGCCCGTTCCCGTTTCGCATCCGTTCACCACAGGAGACCAGCTCCTTGCACTCTGCAAGGCCACCGGCATGTCGTTCTCCGACGTCGTGCTCGCCAATGAACTGTCCTGGCGGACCGAGGCGGAAGTGCGGGCCGGTCTGCTGGAGATCTGGGACGTCATGCAGGACACGATCCGCCGCGGCACCTCCACCGGCGGAATCCTTCCCGGTGGGCTCAAAGTCCGGCGCCGGGCGGCGCGCCAACTCGAGCTGCTCGAGAAAGCGAACGATCCGAACGACCGCCTCGGAACCATGGAGTGGGTCACGCTGTTCGCGCTCGCCGTCAACGAGGAGAACGCCGCCGGCGGGCGCGTGGTCACGGCTCCCACCAACGGTGCGGCCGGCATCATTCCCGCTGTCCTGAAGTACTACGTCGACTTCGTGCCGGGAGCCGACGACGACGGCGTGGTGCGGTTCCTGCTCGCCGCCACCGCCGTCGGTTCGCTGTTCAAGAGGAACGCATCGATCTCGGGTGCCGAGGTCGGCTGCCAGGGCGAGGTGGGTTCGGCCTGCGCGATGGCTGCCGGAGCGCTGGCGGAGGTCCTGGGAGGAACACCGGAGCAGGTGGAGAACGCGGCGGAGATCGGGATCGAGCACAACCTCGGGCTCACCTGTGATCCGGTGGGCGGGCTCGTCCAGATTCCCTGCATCGAGCGCAACGCCGTCGGAGCCATGAAGGCGATCACGGCGGCCCGCATGGCGGTACGCGGCGACGGTCAGCACCACGTCTCCCTCGACGTCGCCATCAAGACGATGCGCGACACCGGCGCGGACATGATGGACAAGTACAAGGAAACAGCACGCGGCGGCCTGGCCCTCAACGTGGTGGAGTGCTGAGCGGCCCAAGAACGGCGGCGTCGACGATCCGGTCGGCGTTGCTGCGGGTCGCCGCGACCAGGCGCGCATTCGCCTCGCCCACGCGTTCAACCCAGGACCGGGCAGCGGCAGGGGATTTGCCGAACCGGACATGGCGGTCGATCAGGCGTTCGATGCGCAGCTGATCATCCGATTCGCAGTACCAGATCTCGCTGCACTCGGCCCGTGCTTCCCGCCAGCCCGGCGCGGCACTGAGTGCCTACCAGCGCGGATCAGACTGCTGCGGCAACAAGCTTCTGCCGCTGGGGGGCGAGCTCACCGACGATGCCACGGAGCAGGGCGCGCAGTTCGAAGGACTCGAGGCCCTCGCCCGCCATGAGCGTCCGCTCGATGTTCTCGGCTTTGACGAGCGCCTCGGTGCCGGCGGAGGTAATGGTGACCCGCTGGCTGCGGCGGTCCATCGTGTCGCGGATGCGTGAGATGAAGCCCTGGCGCTCGAGCTTCTCGATCGTCTTGCCGATGGTCTGTGCCTGCACGTGCACCGCCAGCGCGAGCTTGGCGCCGGTCATGGTTCCTTCGCGGGAGAGGACCCCGAGCGTCGTGTAGCCCGCATGGGTGATGCCGATATCGAGCAGGCGCTCGTTCCACGCATGATCCACGAGCCGTGCGGCGGTGGTGAGGAGGCGGCTCGTTGACCACTCGTTCATGTCAGGCATGTCGGTACTTCTTCCCAGTCTTTGGAACACCTGGCCGGCTTCGCTGCGGAGAGGCCGGCCAGGTGCGTTATCTTTCTACTATCCACTTCAATCTTCAAGTTTCCCCTATGGCGCCGCTGAAGCTTGTCGCAAGACCTACTGTGCTTCAGCGCGGGAAGGAATCGACCGTACGAAAGTCCGGATCAGTCCGGCCACGGCAGCCGGAGCGCTGTGCTGCACTACATGGGGGTGGCCTTCGATCTCCTGAAGCTTACCCGCCGGGCTCGCCTCTGCGAGTTCACGGCACCACTCCTCGCGCGCCACCGGATCCCGGGAGCCCCGGAGGACCAGCACGGGGCACGTCAGCGCGGGCATCTTGTCCTCGAGCGGATAGGTCATCATGGGCTTCAGTTCGCGAAGGTACCAGCGTAGGCCGGTCCGGAGGTAGTCCGTGAAGACGATCAGGTTCGCCGAGGGCGCTTCACGCAGGGAGTCGTGGGCCAGGGCCAACGCCTGCCGCAGCACGCGGCGTCGCCGCCGGTCCACCACCGGGCCGATCAGGACGACGCCGGCAACCAGCTCCGGGGCCTGCAGCGCCGCTTCGGCAACGATCTGCGTACCCATGGAGTGCCCCACCAGGACGCAGCGCGACACGCCGGCGTCCAGCAGCACCTGCACCAGGATGGCAGCGTGCTCCTCGACCGACACGGTCCGGCTGGGTCGTGGGTTGGGGCCGAAGCCGGGAAGGTCGAGGGAATAGGTGTCGGCCGTCGCGGAGAGCTGATCATGCAGTCGCGTGAGGTAGCGGTGTGACATCCCGATTCCGTGCACCAGGACGAACGCCGGCCCGGGCATTCCCGGCGCAGTACTTGAGTGCAACCTGAGGGTCTGGCCGAGGACGTTGAGGGACTGCGCGGTGGGTGTGGTCACCGGAAAATTCTACGGGCACAGCATCGGGCACGTTTACAGGGCCAGGTTCAAGCTTCGTTCAAGAGTGGGCAATATTCCGCGCCCTTTTCTGGCAATGTAGAGGTATGCCCAATCCGTCGCCGCAGCGCACTGCCCTCGTTGTCGAGGATGACCAGGATATTCGGGACCTGCTGTCCGCGACCCTGCGCATGAACGGATTCCTCACCTTCGAAGCACCGAACGGACACGAAGGCCTTGCCCTGGTCCGCGCACACCAGCCGGACCTCATCACCCTGGACCTGAACCTGCCGGATCTGGACGGCGTGGAAGTGTGCCGCCAGGCCCGCGCCCTCAGCGACGCCTACATCGTGATGGTGACCGCACGCCAGGAGGAGATCGACCGGCTGATCGGCCTCGAGATCGGGGCCGACGATTTCATCGGCAAACCTTTCAGCCCCCGCGAGTTCTCCGCCCGGGTCAGCGCCATGTTCCGCAGGCCCCGCACCGGCCCCCAGCAGGCGGTGCCGCCGTCCGACGGGAACGCGGTGCTCCGGCACGACGGGCTCCTTGTGGATGTCGAGGGACGGGTGGTGACACTCGACGGCGTCGAACTCGCCCTGACGCGCATTGAATTCGACCTCCTCGAAACCCTGCTCACGGGAGCCCAGCGCGTGTGGACACGGGAATCATTGCTCAGCCGCGTGTGGGGAGACGGTTGGGGGCAGGATCACCACCTGGTGGAGGTGCACATCCGCAATCTCCGGAAGAAACTCGGCGAGGATGCCAGCACGCCCCGCTTCATCCGGACCGTTCGGGGCGTGGGCTACCGGATGATCCCCCTGGGTGCAGCTCCGACCGGATGAATCCCGCCACCCTATTCTCCATCCCGGTTCCCGGTCAGGGTTTGCCAGCGGATGAAAGACTTGGGCAGTGGCACACCTAGACGTCTCCAACATCGATTACTTCCTCTCCGACGGCCGGCAGCTCCTCAATGCGGTGTCGTTCAAGGTGGGCGAGGGGCACAAGACCGCGCTGATCGGACCCAATGGAACGGGCAAGACGACCCTGCTGCGCATCATCGCCGGCGACCTCCGCGCGGATGAGGGAGCGGTGAGCCGCTCGGGGAACATGGGCATCATGCGCCAGTTCGTGGGGCAGGTCCGCGACGACACGACGGTCCGGGACCTCCTCGTCTCCGCGGCTCCCCCTGCGCTCGCCGCGGCGGCGAAGGGGGTCGACGACGCCGAACTCTCCATGATGGAGGCCGACGACGAACCCACGCAGATGAAGTACGCCCAGGCGCTCGCCGACTGGGGTGACGCCGGAGGATACGAGCTCGAGACCACCTGGGACGAAGTGACCATGGCGGCCCTCGGCGTGCCGTTCGAGCGCGCGCAGCACCGGGCGGCGTCGTCGTTGTCCGGTGGCGAGCAGAAGCGGCTGGTGCTGGAGGCACTTTTCACCGGACCGGACGAGCTCCTGCTGCTCGATGAGCCCGACAACTACCTGGACGTGCCCGGAAAGCGCTGGCTCGAGGCGAAACTCAACGAGTCGAAGAAGTCGGTGCTGTTCGTCAGCCACGACCGCGAACTGCTCGCCAATGCCGCCACGCGCATCGTCACCCTCGAACCGGGAGCATCGGGCGCCTCCTCCTGGACGCACGGAGGTGGCTTCGAGACCTACCTCAAGGCCCGCACCGACCGCAACGCACGTTTCGAGGAGTTGCGGAAGCGGTGGGACGAGGAACACCTCAAGCTCAAAGAGCTGGTGAACATGTACAAGAACAAGGCGGCTTTCCGCTCGGATATGGCGAACCGGTACCACGCCGCCCAGACCCGGCTGGCGAAGTTCCTCGAAGCGGGCCCGCCCGAGGCGATCCCGATGGAACAGAACGTCAGCATGCGCCTGCGGGGAGGCCGGACGGCGAAGCGCGCCGTCGTGGCGCAGAAGCTTGAGCTGACAGGGCTGATGAAGCCGTTCAGCTCGGAGATCTGGTTCGGCGACCGCGTGGGGGTGCTGGGCTCGAACGGGTCGGGCAAGTCCCACTTCCTGCGGCTCCTCGCGGGCGGCGGAACCGATCCGGACAAGGAGCACCTGCCGGTGTCCGACGTCGACATCGCGGAGGTGCCGCATGAGGGTTCCGTGAAGCTCGGCGCGCGCATCCGTCCCGGGTTCTTCGCCCAGACGCATTCGCGCCCTGATCTCCTGGGACGCACCCTGCTCGACATCCTGCACCGCGGGGATGAACACCGCTCGGGGCTGGGGCGCGAAGCGGCGTCTGGTGTCCTTGACCGCTACGGCCTGGCGGGCCAGTCGGAGCAGGTCTACGACTCGCTGTCCGGCGGCCAGCAGGCACGGCTGCAGATCCTCCTGCTCGAGCTTTCGGGGGCAACGCTCCTGCTGCTCGACGAGCCTACCGACAACCTCGACCTGCATTCCGCCGAAGCCCTCGAACGGGCTATCGACGCGTTCGAGGGCACCGTCCTCGCCGTGACCCACGACCGCTGGTTCGCGCGCAGCTTCGACCGGTTCCTCGTCTTCGGAGCGGATGGAAAGGTGTACGAATCGAAGGCGCCGGTGTGGGACGAGGGCCGGGTGGAACGGGCGCGCTGAGAACCCACCGTTCGAACCGGGCAGTGGAGTTGGGGGCGCCCCTGAGCCATTGCTACCGTTGCAGGGTGAATCCCAACCTTCGACCGGCCATGTGGGCCACCTACGCGATCTTCGGTCTGAACGGCCTGGTCTTCGCCAGCTGGGCGGCACGGATTCCCGCGGCTTCCTCGATCCTCGGCCTGTCCTCGGGCCAGATCGGGTCACTGCTGCTGGTCGGTGCAGTGGGATCCGTCATCTCCCTTCCACTTGCGGGATCGATCTCGGCTCGCGTGGGAACGGCCAATACGGTGCGCCTCGGCGGGGCGGCAGCTGCCATGGCGGCAGGGGCTGTGGCTTCCGGACTGTGGCTGGAATCGGTGCCCCTGACCGGCGTCGGACTGTTCCTCTTCGGCTCGGGAGTCGCGCTGTGGGACGTCGCCCAGAATATCGAGGGTGCCGACGTGGAGCGCCAGCTCCGGCGGACCATCATGCCGCGCTTCCATGCCGCGTTCAGCGGCGGCGCTTTCGTCGGGGCGATGGTGGGTGCCGTACTGTCGGCGCTCGAGGTCTCATTGCCGGCGCATCTGGTCGGGGTTTCGATCGTGTCGCTGTGTGTCTCCCTGTGGATTCCTCGGTACTTCCTTCCCGAAGCCGGCCATCCCGCCCACACCGGGGCTGGTCCTGTCCCCGGAAGACTCGACGCGTGGCGGGAGCCCCGCACGCTGCTGATCGGACTGGTCGTCCTCGGCGCCGCACTCACCGAGGGTGCGGCGAATGACTGGGTGGCGAAGGCGACCGTCGACGGCCTTGGCGCCAGCGAGAGCTTCGGCGCCGTGATGTTCGCGGTCTTCGTCGCGGCGATGACCGCGTTCCGCTTCATCGGCGGGAGCTTCATCGACCGTTTCGGGAGGGTGAGGGTGCTGCAGGTGAGTCTCGGTGCGTCACTGGTAGGTCTGGTGGTCTTCGTCTTCGCCCCCAATCTCCCCCTGGCCGCTCTGGGGGCCATCCTGTGGGGCACCGGCGCCGCACTCGGATTCCCCATGGGAATGTCGGCGGCCGCCGACAACCCGACGCGGGCAGCGGCACGGGTCTCGGTGGTATCCACCATCGGATATACGGCTTTCCTGGCAGGACCTCCGTTGCTCGGTTATCTCGGTGACGCTGTCGGCATCCGCAATGCCCTGCTGGCGGTGGGAGTGGCGGTCCTTGCGTCCTTCCTTGTTGCACCTGCAGCCCGTGAGCGGGAAGTACCAGCGCCGGCCGACCATCGGGCACCGCTGGATAAGGACAGGACCTGACCTGATTTCGTAGTGCCGCGGGGCCGGGGAGTCCTAGGCTTTGTCGCATGACGATCATCGAGGCGCACGGCCTGCGCAAGACCTACAAGTCGAAGAGCGGCCCGGTCCATGCGCTTGACGGCATGGATCTCTCTGTTCCGCAGGGCACTGTGAAGGCTTTGCTGGGCCCCAATGGAGCGGGAAAGACGACTGTGGTCAAGATCCTCACCACGCTGATCCAACCCACCCGGGGCACCGCCGTCGTCGACGGAATCGATGTGGTTGCCGACCCGAAGTCGGTGCGGCGGATCATCGGGGTGTCCGGCCAGTACGCAGCAGTGGACGAGAACCTCACGGGTTTCGAGAACCTGGAGATGGTGGGCCGGCTCTATCACCTCGGGGCGCGCACCGCGAAGCGCCGGGCGCAGGAGCTGATCGACCAGTTCGAGCTGACCGAGGCCGGCAATCGACCGGTCAAAGGGTTCTCCGGCGGTATGCGGCGCCGGATCGACCTCGCCGGAGCGCTGGTGATCAATCCGAAGATCCTCTTCCTCGACGAGCCGACCACCGGCCTCGACCCCCGCAGCAGGCTTTCCCTGTGGGGCATCATCCGCAACCTCGTTCACGACGGCACCACGCTGCTCCTCACCACCCAGTACCTCGAGGAAGCGGACCAGCTTTCCGACGACATCGCCGTGATCGACGGCGGGAAAGTGATCGCCGAAGGAACCGCCGACAAGCTGAAGGCGCAGATCGGCGGGCACCGGGTGGTGGTGACCCTTGTGGACGAAGTCGATGCCGCGGCCTCCCTCGAGGTGCTGGGCCGCCACGGTGACGGTCCGCCGTCCCTCGCCGACGACGGACGCACCGTCGAGGTGCCCGTCATCAACGGGCCCCGTGCCCTTCAGTACATCCTGGCCGATCTTGGCCAGGGAGCCATTGAACTTCACGACGCCGGGATGCGGCGCCCCAGCCTCGACGACGTCTTCCTGAAGCTCACGGGTCGCCGCGCCGAGGAGACGGAGAACCAGGAAAACCTCTCGGACAGCGAAACCCAGAAGGAGAAGGCAACATGAGTGTCCTTGCGCCACCGAAACAGCCCGCACAGCAGCCGGTGGCGCCGAGCGCAGGTGCCATGTGGGTCTCTGACGGCTGGACCGTCACCAAGCGGAACCTGACGAAGTTGAAGCGCTCGCCGGACATGCTCATCTTCGCCGTCCTGCAGCCCATCATGTTCGTCCTCCTGTTCAGCCAGATCTACGGCGGATCCATCGAGGTCGAGGGCACGGACTACACCCAGTACCTGATGGCAGGGATCTTCGCTCAGACCGTCATCTTCGGATCGACGTTCTCCGGGGCCGCCATGGCACAGGACCTGAAGGACGGCATCATCGACCGTTTCCGCACCCTTCCCATGAGTTCGTCTTCGGTGCTCATCGGCAGGACCAACAGTGACCTCGTGCTCAACGCGATCTCGGTGCTCATCATGATGGCCACGGGCTTCCTCGTGGGCTGGAGAGTGAATGCTTCGGTGGGGAGCTTCCTGGGAGGGGTAGCCCTCCTCCTCCTCTTCTCCTACGCCTTCAGCTGGGTGATGGCATTGCTCGGCATGTCGGTCAAATCACCGGAAACGATCAACAACGCCTCCTTCATGATCCTTTTCCCCCTGACCTTCATCTCCAACGCCTTCGTGCAGAGCCAGACCCTGCCCGGCCCATTGGAGACCATCGCGAACTGGAACCCCGTCTCGGCCTTCGTGCAGGCCGCGCGGGAACTGTTCGGGAACGTGGGGTCGGCGCCGGTCCCCGACGTCTGGCCCATGCAGAATGCCCTTCTGACAGTGCTTCTCGGTGCAGCCTTGATGCTCATCATCTTCGTGCCCCTCTGTATCCGGAAATTCGCCTCGATCAGCTCTCGGTAGGAGCGGTCCGCCTACCCGGGTGGGTCCATCATCCCAAAGAGGTACGGATCTCCCGCTGGATCATCCCCGGGGCCGGTTACTCCTGTGTGCCACCGGCCTAGAGTTGAACCAGTGCGGTTTGTCTGCCGGATGCAGGCAGTATCGATGGGAAGGACCGGAATGATCGAGGCACACGGCCTGGGAAAACGCTATGGATCCAAGACCGCAGTAGATGACATCTCCTTCACCGTCCATCCGGGCAGGGTGACGGGGTTCCTCGGCCCGAACGGCGCCGGGAAGTCCACGACGATGCGCATGATCGTCGGGCTGGATACCCCGACGTCGGGAAAGGTCAGCGTGAACGGGCGGCCCTACGCCGACCACAGAGCGCCGCTGCGTGAAGTGGGAGCACTGCTCGACGCCAAGGCGGTCCACACCAAACGCTCCGCCTACAACCACCTCCGTGCGATGGCCGCAACCCACGGCATTCCGAACAGCCGTGTGAAGGATGTCATCGAGCTGACGGGACTCGGCCCCGTGGCCAAGAAGCGCGTGGGCGGTTTCTCCCTCGGGATGGGACAGCGCCTGGGCATCGCCTGCGCACTCCTCGGAGACCCGCACACCGTGATCCTCGACGAGCCGGTGAACGGGTTGGACCCGGAGGGCGTCCAGTGGGTGCGCCATCTTGCGAAGGGCCTCGCGGCCGAAGGACGCACCGTCTTTCTCTCGTCGCACCTGATGTCGGAGATGGCCCTGACCGCCGACCACCTCATCGTGATCGGGCGGGGGCGCATCATCGCTGATGCTCCGATCAAGGACATCATCGACGGTGACAACCAGGCGCGTGTCCGCGTCCGTGCCGACCGCCCGCAGGATCTTCTGGCGGCGATCGCCGGAGAGGGTGTTTCCTCGAATCTCCTCGAACCCGAACTGCTGGAAGTCATGGGCCTGGACGCTCGCAGGATCGCGGAAGTGGCGCTGCGCGAGAACGTGCTCGTCTATGAGCTGACACCGCTCCAGGCGTCCCTTGAAGACGCCTACATGCAGCTCACCCAGACCGAAGTCGAATACCGGTCCCATGACCTTCCGCAGCACAACAGCGGCATGGCCCGGG
>NZ_KI914775.1:39919-41249 GCF_000520535.1 Arthrobacter sp. H41 | reverse complement strand
CCCCGACAGCATCCACGAGCCCGCGCATCAGCGGTTCCCCGAGGCGGGCCAGGGGATCCTGGCGTACGTAGGCGGAGGACAACTCGAATGCGGTGATCCCGAGGCCGTAGAGGCGCTCCTCCGGCAGGTGCACCACGAACCCCTGGTCGGCCATCACCTTCAGCAGGTGGTAGACGGATGAGCGGGGAAGCTCCAGGGCCGTGGCGATCGAGGCGGCAGTCACCGGCCCGCGACGTGTGGCGAGGAAGCGGAGGATCCGCAGGGTGTTCTCGGCCGCGGGGACCTTCGACCCGGTCATGTGCCGTCCCTTCCCGTGCTGCTTCGGCTCCCTGCCCGCTCCGGCTCTTATTCCGGCTCCGGTCCGGCGGACGCGTCGGCCCGGCTCGGCATCGTCGGGCGGTTCCGGCCCGGTGTAGGCCCTGGAAGGCACGTCCCGATCTGGGATCCCGGACGGAAGGTGTTCGAGGCGGGCTCCGGGAGAGCACGTATTCGGCTTGTGTTGTACTCAACGTAACCCGCACCACAGTTCCGAACCAAGGCGAGTCCCGCCCACCTGTTCGCATGTAGAAGGAAACCGGCATGAACCCCAGCCAGATCAGTGCACCGCCGAACGACGTGTGGAGCGGCAGAACCAACGGAATCGGCCCCGAGCACTTGCGATGGCATCAAGCCAGCATCCACGAGCCCGCGCATCAGCGGTTCCCCGAGGCGGGCCAGGGGATCCTGGCGTACGTAGGCGGAGGACAACTCGAATGCGGTGATCCCGAGGCCGTAGAGGCGCTCCTCCGGCAGGTGCACCACGAACCCCTGGTCGGCCATCACCTTCAGCAGGTGGTAGACGGATGAGCGGGGAAGCTCCAGGGCCGTGGCGATCGAGGCGGCAGTCACCGGCCCGCGACGTGTGGCGAGGAAGCGGAGGATCCGCAGGGTGTTCTCGGCCGCGGGGACCTTCGACCCGGTCATGTGCCGTCCCTTCCCGTGCTGCTTCGGCTCCCTGCCCGCTCCGGCTCTTATTCCGGCTCCGGTCCGGCGGACGCGTCGGCCCGGCTCGGCATCGTCGGGCGGTTCCGGCCCGGTGTAGGCCCTGGAAGGCACGTCCCGATCTGGGATCCCGGACGGAAGGTGTTCGAGGCGGGCTCCGGGAGAGCACGTATTCGGCTTGTGTTGTACTCAACGTAACCCGCACCACAGTTCCGAACCAAGGCGAGTCCCGCCCACCTGTTCGCATGTAGAAGGAAACCGGCATGAACCCCAGCCAGATCAGTGCACCGCCGAACGACGTGTGGAGCGGCAGAACCAACGGAATCGGCCCCGAGCACTTGCGATGGCA
>NZ_KI914775.1:38823-39819 GCF_000520535.1 Arthrobacter sp. H41 | reverse complement strand
CGGCAGGAACAGGGCTCCCGGTTTGGCCCTGGTCGGATTCGCCTGTGACGAGGGGGTGCGCCGCAATCATGGCCGCGTCGGAGCTGCCCACGCCCCGGACGCCCTGCGCCGTGCCCTCGCCCCGATGGCCCTCCACCTCGACGTCCCGATCATTGACGCCGGCACCGTCGCGGTCGAGGACCAGGACCTGGAGGCCGGCCAGGACCGGCTCGCCGACCGAGTCGCCGCCCTGCTCGACCGGCACGAACTGGTCGTGGTGCTCGGCGGCGGCCACGAGACCGCGTGGGGCAGTTATCTCGGCCGCACGCGCAGCACGCGCCTGGCCGGTGCACGCACCGGGGTGCTCAACCTGGACGCCCACTTCGACCTGCGCGAGGCGGATGCGCCGTCGTCGGGCACACCCTTCCTGCAGATGGCCCGCGCCGACCGGGCCGCCGGCCGGGACTTCCGGTACACCGTCCTCGGCATCAGCGAACCCTCCAACACCGGCGTCCTGTTCCGGACAGCGGCGGACCTGGGCGTGGAACACCTCACCGACGAGCAGTGCTCGCCGCAGAACCTGCCACATGTCCTGGCTTCGGTGGACCGCCTGCTCGACAATGTCGACGCGCTTCACCTCAGCATCGACCTCGACGTCCTTCCGGCGTCCGTTGCTCCCGGCGTGAGTGCCCCAGCCGGCTACGGAGTGCCGCTGGAGGTCATCCACGCGGTCTGCCGGCACGTCGCCCGCAGCGGCAAACTGGCTCTGGTGGACGTCGTCGAGCTGCTGCCCAGGCTCGACCTTGACCACCGCACGGCCCGCACGGCCGCCCGGCTGATCACCACCCTCACCCACGACGCCCTCGGCGCGCACACCCCGACCGGCACAGAGGCAGGAAGACCTTCCTGAGCACCGCCGGTTCCGATGTTCATCCCGAGGCACCCGACTGAGGCTTCCTGCAGAGCACCCCCGCGGCAGGCAGGTCGACCCGCGCGGCACCCCCTCGCGGCGGGCAG
>NZ_KI914775.1:33484-38723 GCF_000520535.1 Arthrobacter sp. H41 | reverse complement strand
GGGCAGGTCGACCGACACGCCCTAGTGGCCGCGGGCGATCCACTCGTCGAGCTGCGGGGCCTCGGCGCCGATCGTGGTGCTGTCGCCGTGCCCTGTGCGGGCAATGGTGTCGGCCGGGAGCGTCAGCAGTTTGGACCGGATGGATTCGATGATGGTGGGGAAGTCGCTGTAGGAACGGCCGGTGGCACCCGGTCCGCCCTGGAACAGCGTGTCCCCGGTGAAGACCGTGCCGGCCTCCTCGAGGAGATAGCAGACCGACCCGGGGGAGTGCCCGGGCGTGTGCAGTGCGCGCAAGGAGATGCCGGCAACCTCGACGGTATCGCCGTCGAGGATTTCCTGGTCGGGGCTGAGCTCGGGGAACACCTGGTTCCACAGCACGCGGTCCTCCGGGTGGAGGTAGATGGGCGCGTGGACGGCGTCGAAAAGCTCGCCGACCGCGCGGATGTGGTCATCGTGGGCGTGCGTCAGCAGGATGGCCTTCACCGTGCGGCCGTTGATCTGGTCGAGAATGGCGGCGGCGTCGTGCGGGGCGTCGATCACCACGCATTCGGCGTCGTCGCCCACGATCCACACGTTGTTGTCGACGTCCCAGGTGCCGCCGTCGAGGGAGAACGTTCCCGAGGTCACGAGGTGCTCGATCCGCGCCGCCATCAGAGTTCCACCACCGAGCGCAGCACCGTGCCGTCATGCATCTTGGCGAACGCTTCCTCCACCTGGTCGAGCCGGATCCGTTCGGTGACGAAGGCATCCAGGTCCAGGTTGCCCTGCAGGTAGTGGCTGACCAGCATCGGGAAGTCCCGGCTGGGTAGGCAGTCGCCGTACCAGGACGACTTCAGTGATCCGCCGCGCCCGAACACGTCAAGGAGCGGCAGTTCGATCGTCATGTCGGGGGTCGGTACGCCCACCAGCACCACCGTGCCCGCAAGGTCGCGGGCGTAGAACGCCTGCCGGTAGGTTTCCGGGCGGCCCACGGCGTCGATGACGACGTCGGCTCCGTTCCCTCCGGTCAGCGCCCGGATCGCCTCGACCGGGTCCTCCTCCTTGGAGTTGACGGCGTGCGTGGCACCGAGACCCTTGGCGAGTTCGGTCTTCCGGGGATCGATGTCGACGGCGATGATCGTCGTTGCCCCTGCGAGCTTCGCCCCGGCGACCGCTGCGATGCCCACGCCGCCGCAGCCGATGACGGCCACCGAGTCGCCACGCTGCACATTGCCCGTGTTGATCGAGGCGCCGATGCCCGCCATGATGCCGCAGCCGAGCAGGCCCACGGCGGCGGCGTCGGCCTCGGGATCCACCCTCGTGCACTGCCCCGCCGCGACGAGTGTCTTCTCCGCGAAGGCGCCGATGCCGAGGGCGGGCGAGAGCTCGGTGCCGTCCTCGAGCGTCATCTTCTGGGTGGCGTTGTGCGTGTTGAAGCAGTACTGCGGCTCTCCACGGCGGCAGGCGCGGCATTCCCCGCACACCGCACGCCAGTTCAGGATGACGCGGTCACCCGGTGCGACGGAGGTGACGTCGTCGCCCACCGCACTGACCACGCCGGTGGCCTCGTGCCCCAGGAGGAAGGGGAAATCGTCGTTGATTCCGCCCTGCTGATAGTGGAGGTCGGTATGGCAGACGCCGCACGTGAGAATGTCCACGAGCGCCTCGCCGGGGCCGGGATCGGGGACAAGGATCGTTTCGACGGTTGCCGGGGCGTTCTTCTCTCGAACTACAACAGCCTGGACTTGATGGGCCATAACGGGACGTCCTTCCGCTGGGAGGGTGGGGGCAGGTCGATGATCGGCCTGCCCCCAGCATATTCGGGCGGAGCCTTATACGCTCAGGCGGCTCTTGACCTCGCTGAGGGAAGGGTTCGTCGCCGCTGAACCATCGGGGAAGAGGACCGTCGGAACCGTCTGGTTTCCACCGTTCAGTGACTCGACCAGTTCGGCGGTTCCCTCGACGTCCTCGATATTGATCTCGCGGTAACCGATGCCCTGTGCGTCGAGCTGCGACTTGAGTCGCCGGCAATAGCCGCACCAGGTGGTCGAGAACATGGTGATGGTTCCTGCGTCGGGCGTGAAGTCCACGGTGCTCCTTGGGTTGGGTCAGGTGCACGTCTTGAATCGTGCACAGTCGTCAACCACGGGGGCGGCTGATCAATTCCTGCCAACACGTCACAACATCCGACTCGGCTTTCAATTGTCGATAGTCTCGTTCCATGGCCGACGACGAGACAGACACCGCAGGAAAACTCAACGCCGTGCGCGAGGCGATCAACGAGGTGGACGAGCAGATGGTTGCCCTGATCTCGCGGCGTGAGCGCCTGGTGCGACGCGCGGGAGCACTGAAGCACGACGACGCCTCGGTGCGTGCACCTGCCCGGGTGGAGCAGGTCATCAGCAATGTGCGGGGGTACGCCGAGAAACAGGGGGTCGACCCGGCCGTTGTGGAGGAAACCTACCGTGCCATGATCTCGGCCTTCATCGAACTGGAGCTCAAGGTGCGCCGCGAGCGCTGAAGGCCGGATTTCCCTCCGCAGCTGGGTCGGTTGGTGGGCCTACTGGCCAACCGATACGATCGACAGGAGCCGCCCGCCGGAAAATACGGAGGGGATGGCCCCGGCCGTGACCTGCGGTTCCGGTATGCCTGCAGTCCCAGTATCCCCGAGGAGACAATCGTGTCAGCGCCCCCTATTACCCTCATCGTCGATGGCGAGGAGCTTGAGGTGACTTCGGGCATCACGGGAGCGGAGCTGTTCCGGGAACGCCGCGACGTCGTCGTGGCCCGCGTCGACGGCGACCTGTGGGACCTCGCGCGTGAACTGAGCGACGGCGCGAGCGTCGAAGCCGTCTCCATCGATTCGCCGGCCGGCCTCGAGGTGCTGCGCCACTCCGCCGCGCACGTGATGGCCCAGGCGGTCCAGCAGTTGCGGCCCGGTGCCCAGCTGGGGATCGGGCCCTACATCACCGACGGTTTCTACTTCGACTTCGACGTCGAGGAACCCTTCACGCCCGACGAGCTGAAGCAGCTCGAAAAGATGATGCTGAAGATCGTCAACGCCAACCAGCTGTTCGTCCGCCGGGGGGTCTCGGAGGACGAGGCCCGCGAGGCCATGGCGAACGAGCCGTACAAGCTCGAGCTGATCGGGCTGAAGGGCGCGGCAGGCGACGACGACGGCGCGTCGGTCGAAGTGGGCGCGGGGGAACTCACGATCTACGAGAACGTCGACCGCAAGACGGGCGACGTCGTCTGGCAGGATCTCTGCCGCGGCCCGCACCTGCCCAACACGAAGCTCATCTCGAACGCCTATGCTCTGACGCGCTCGGCCGCCGCGTACTGGCGTGGAAGTGAGAAGAACAAGCAGCTGCAGCGGATCTACGGCACGGCGTGGCCCACCAAGGACGCGCTGAAGGCCTATCAGGAACGCCTGGCCGAGGCCGAGCGTCGCGACCACCGGCGTCTCGGGACCGAACTCGACCTCTTCTCGTTCCCGGACGAGCTCGGCTCGGGCCTGCCGGTGTTCCACCCCAAGGGCGGGGTGATCCGCAAGGCCATGGAGGACTACTCACGCCAGCGCCACACCGACGCCGGCTACGAGTTCGTCTACACCCCGCACATCACCAAGGGGCACCTGTACGAGGTGTCGGGCCACCTCGACTGGTACCGGGACGGCATGTTCCCGGCGATGCATGTGGACGAGGAACTGAACGAGGACGGCACGGTGCGCAAGCCCGGGCAGGACTACTACCTCAAGCCCATGAACTGCCCCATGCACAACCTCATCTTCCGGTCCCGTGGACGGTCCTACCGGGAGCTTCCGCTGCGGCTCTTCGAATTCGGTTCCGTCTACCGGTATGAGAAGTCCGGGGTGGTACACGGCCTGACCCGCGTGCGCGGCATGACGCAGGACGACGCCCACATCTATTGCACGCGCGAGCAGATGAAGGACGAACTGACCGATACGCTGAATTTCGTGCTGGGGCTGCTGAAGGATTACGGCCTCAACGATTTCTACCTCGAACTCTCCACGAAGAACGAGGAGAAGTCGGTCGGTTCGGACGAGATCTGGGATGAGGCCACCCGCACCCTCGCCGAAGTGGCCGAGGCCTCCGGGCTTGATCTGGTGCCGGATCCGGGCGGCGCAGCATTCTACGGTCCGAAGATCTCCGTCCAGGCGCGCGACGCGATCGGACGAACCTGGCAGATGTCCACCATCCAGCTGGACTTCAACCTGCCCGAGCGCTTCGAACTCGAATACCAGGCGGCCGACGGAACACGCCAGCGTCCCGTCATGATCCACCGGGCGCTCTTCGGTTCGATCGAGCGGTTCATGGGAGTGCTGACCGAACACTACGCGGGCGCTTTTCCGGCCTGGTTGGCGCCGGTCCAGGTCCTGGCCGTTCCCGTGGCCGAGGCATTCAACGACTACCTGTACGACGTCGTCGACCAGCTGAAGGCCGAGGGCATCCGCGCGCACGTGGATGCGGGCTCCGACCGTTTCCCGAAGAAGATCCGGACGGCGAGCAAGGAGAAGGTGCCCTTCGTCCTGATCGCCGGAGGCGAGGACCAGGACGCCGGAGCCGTCTCCTTCCGCTTCCGCGACGGCAGCCAGGACAACCAGGTCCCGGTCGCCGAGGCGGTCCGACGCATCGTCGAGGCTGTGCGTACGCGGGACGCGTCCATCTGATGGCGGGGCATGGGGGTCCCGAGGACGGGGAGGTCACGGACGACTTCGAGATTCCCGGTGTCCCCGACGCATTCCAGCGCCTCTGGACGCCCCATCGCATGGCCTACATCAAGCGCGGCCAGGACCAGGTCAAGTCCGAGGACAACTGCCCGTTCTGCCTTGCGCCCGGCAGGAGCGACGAGAACTCGCTCATCGTGCACCGCGGCCTCCACGCCTACGTGGTGCTGAACCTCTACCCCTACAACCCGGGCCACCTCCTGGTCTGCCCTTACCGCCACGTGCCCGACTACACCGACGTCGACCTCGCCGAGACAGCCGAGATCGCCGCCCTCAGCCAGACGGCGATGCGGGTGCTGCGGCAGGTTTCAAGCGCGTCGGGGTTCAATCTCGGCATGAACCAGGGAGTGACGGGAGGCGCCGGGATAGCGGCCCACCTGCACCAGCATGTGGTGCCACGGTGGGGAGGCGACGGGAACTTCCTCCCGATCATCGCCCAGACCAAGGCCGTCACCCAGACCCTCGGCGAGGTACGGAGCCAGCTCGCGGCGGCCTGGCCGAACCTAGATCGGA
>NZ_KI914775.1:32366-33384 GCF_000520535.1 Arthrobacter sp. H41 | reverse complement strand
GGCCGAACCTGCCGGCCGGGAACGGCTCCGTACCGGGTGCCGCCGAAGGAACGGGCTGAGCGGTGCTGAACAAATATGCCAGGACGTTCTTCACGTCACTTCTCTCCCCGCTGGCTCGACTGCTGCTGAAGTGGGGCGTCACCCCGGACGCCGTCACCATCACCGGGACGCTCGGTGTCACGGTCGGTGCGCTGGTCTTCTACCCCCTCGGTGAGCTGTTCTGGGGAACCATCTTCATCACGCTCTTCGTCTTCTCCGACCTGCTGGACGGCATCATGGCCCGCATCCTGGGCAAGAGCGGTCGATGGGGGAGCTTCCTCGATTCGACGCTGGACCGCGTGGCCGACGCCGCCGTGTTCGCCGGCGTCGCCCTCTGGTTCTTCACCGGCGGGGACAACACTGCGGCGGCCGTCGCGGCCCTGCTGTGCCTGGTGCTCGGCATGCTCGTCTCGTATGCGCGTGCCAAGGCCGAATCCCTCGGTTTCACGGCAGATATCGGCATCGCCGAGCGGGCCGAACGGCTTGTGTCGGTCCTCGTGGCCACCGGTCTCACCGCCGAAGGAACGGGCTGAGCGGTGCTGAACAAATATGCCAGGACGTTCTTCACGTCACTTCTCTCCCCGCTGGCTCGACTGCTGCTGAAGTGGGGCGTCACCCCGGACGCCGTCACCATCACCGGGACGCTCGGTGTCACGGTCGGTGCGCTGGTCTTCTACCCCCTCGGTGAGCTGTTCTGGGGAACCATCTTCATCACGCTCTTCGTCTTCTCCGACCTGCTGGACGGCATCATGGCCCGCATCCTGGGCAAGAGCGGTCGATGGGGGAGCTTCCTCGATTCGACGCTGGACCGCGTGGCCGACGCCGCCGTGTTCGCCGGCGTCGCCCTCTGGTTCTTCACCGGCGGGGACAACACTGCGGCGGCCGTCGCGGCCCTGCTGTGCCTGGTGCTCGGCATGCTCGTCTCGTATGCGCGTGCCAAGGCCGAATCCCTCGGTTTCACGGCAGATATCGGCATCGC
>NZ_KI914775.1:17519-32266 GCF_000520535.1 Arthrobacter sp. H41 | reverse complement strand
CTCGTGGCCACCGGTCTCACCGGTCTCGGCCTGCCGGTCGGTTTCCTGCTGACCGTACTCATCCTCCTGGCGCTGGCGAGCCTTGTGACGGTTTTCCAGCGGGTGGCGACCGTGCGGCGGCAGGCGCTCGCGTCGAACAGCGCCTGAGCGTTTCGCCCCGCGCGAAGTACAGGTTCAGCGCAGCGCGCCCCGGGCGTATCATGGATTGTTATCCTTTATCTACTTTTTAGGGGCAAGTTGTGTCCAGCGTTGAAGAGAATTCGACAACCACGGTCCAGACCGGCGGTAACCGGGTCAAGCGCGGAATGGCAGAGATGCTGAAGGGCGGCGTCATCATGGACGTCGTCACCGCGGAGCAGGCCCGGATCGCCGAAGATGCCGGCGCGGTAGCCGTCATGGCCCTCGAGCGGGTTCCCGCCGACATCCGTGCGCAGGGCGGCGTTTCGCGGATGAGCGATCCCGACATGATCGACAGCATCATTGCGTCGGTCTCCATTCCGGTGATGGCCAAGGGGCGGATCGGGCACTTCGTCGAGGCGCAGGTCGCGGAATGGCAGAGATGCTGAAGGGCGGCGTCATCATGGACGTCGTCACCGCGGAGCAGGCCCGGATCGCCGAAGATGCCGGCGCGGTAGCCGTCATGGCCCTCGAGCGGGTTCCCGCCGACATCCGTGCGCAGGGCGGCGTTTCGCGGATGAGCGATCCCGACATGATCGACAGCATCATTGCGTCGGTCTCCATTCCGGTGATGGCCAAGGCGCGGATCGGGCACTTCGTCGAGGCGCAGGTCCTGCAGTCACTGGGCGTGGACTACATCGACGAATCCGAGGTCCTCACGCCT
The DNA here is from genome assembly GCF_000520535.1 of Arthrobacter sp. H41. GTDB lineage: Bacteria > Actinomycetota > Actinomycetes > Actinomycetales > Micrococcaceae > Arthrobacter_D. Next base: position 31,425 of record NZ_KI914775.1, on the reverse strand, counting down.
GCCGACTTCTCCAACCACATCGACAAGTGGAAATTCACCGTTCCCTTCGTCTGTGGTGCAACCAACCTCGGGGAAGCTCTCCGCCGCCTCAACGAGGGTGCCGCGATGATCCGCTCGAAGGGCGAGGCCGGCACGGGAGACGTTTCCAATGCCACCATGCACATGCGCAAGATCCGCTCGGAGATCAACCGGTTGTCCTCCATGGCCGACGACGAGCTCTACGTTGCGGCGAAAGAGCTCCAGGCGCCGTACGACCTGGTCAAGGAGGTGGCAAAGGCCGGCAAGCTGCCTGTCGTGCTCTTCACCGCCGGTGGTATCGCCACGCCTGCCGACGCCGCCATGATGATGCAGCTCGGCGCCGACGGCGTGTTCGTGGGCTCCGGCATCTTCAAGTCCGGCAATCCTGCCGAGCGGGCCAACGCGATCGTCCAGGCGACCACGTTCCATGACGACCCCGACATGATCGCCAAGGTCTCGCGCGGTCTTGGCGAGGCGATGGTGGGCATCAACGTCGACGAGCTGCCTCAGCCCCACCGGCTGGCGGAGCGCGGCTGGTAATTAGCCGGCACCCTGCGGAAAACGACGCCCGCACCGCACAACGACAACCGCACCGGAATTATCCGGTGCGGTTGTCGTTTTCTGCGGCGCTTTCCGCTATAGCGTCAGCCAGTGCGTTCTCCCGCGTCCCACCAGGGTGAACCCGCGCTTCGCATACAGGGCGTAACCCTCCGGCGTCGCGTTGAGCGCGAGGTGATGGGCTCCTGCCTCTGCGGCAGCCTGGGCCGCCCTGCTGAGCAGCGCGGTGCCGAATCCCCGGCGCTGGTGGTCGGGAAGCACTTCCATGTTGAAGATGCCGCCCACTCCTTCCAGTCCCTGCACACCGGACGGGTAGAAGGAGTAGGCGGCACCGCAGATCCCCTCGCTGGTGCGGACCTCCGCATGCCAGGCGTGCCTCGGCTGCCCGTTAACCACGCGCAACTCCCGCGCGAGCGGTCCCCGGTACTCGGCCACCGTGGTGGTCAGACGCGACGCACCGGCGTCGTACGACGCCGGAACGGTGACTGGTGCCGCCATCCACCACGGCTGCCATCCGGGTTCGAACCCCAGCCCCGCGAGGCCCTCGCCGTCGACGGATCCGTTGAGCCAGACGCCGACCGTGGCGGCACCGAGACGCGTCCCCTCGGCGAGTGCGGGACGCACGCCGGGCACCGAGATCCGTTCGGGAAACATCAGCATCAGCTCACGACGCGCGGGAAGCCAGGCCCAGGTACTGCCGTGTGTGGAGAAGGTCTTGCCCCCGGTGGCGTTCGCCAGGGCCGCGAACCAGGCAGTCTGCAGGCGCTGGCACTGGGCGATGGTCACCATGGGGGCTCCGGTTCAGGCTAGGCCGCGCCGCTTCAACAACGGCGCGATTTCGGCGTCGCGCCCACGGAAGTTCCGGAACGCCTGCAGTGGATCGATGCTGTTCCCCCGTGACAGGAGCTCGCGGCGGAAATGTTCGCCGTTCGCCCTGCTCAGGCCCCCTGCGGACTTGAACCACTCCACGGTGTCGGCGTCGAGTACCTCGCTCCAGATGTATGCGTAGTACGACGCCGCATAGCCACCCGCGAAGATGTGCTTGAAGTATCCGGTGCGGTAGCGCGGGGGAATGGGTGCGTAGTCGAGCCCGGCATCCTTGAGCGCCTGCTCTTCGAAGGCCAGCGGATCCTCAATGATCGTACCCGCCGGAATCGAATGCCACGCAAGGTCGAGCAGGGTCGCACCCAGGTATGCAGTCGTCTCGAACCCTTCGCCCCAGGTTCCGGCAGCAACGATGCGCTCGATCGTCGCCTGCGGAAGCGCTTCGCCGGTCTGGTAGTGCCGGGCATAGTTCCCGATGATCTCCGGCCAGAGAATCCACATCTCGTTGACCTGCGACGGGTACTCCACGAAGTCCCGGGGAACGCTGGTGCCGGAGAAGGTGGGGTACGTGACGTCGGAGAACAGGCCATGGAGGGCATGTCCGAATTCATGGAAGGCGGTGGTCACCTGGTCGAAGGTCAGCAGGGTCGGCTCTCCCGGAGCAGGCTTCGGAATGTTCAGGTTGTTGACGACGACGGCGCGAGTGCCGTCCAGAGCCGACTGCTCCACGAAGGAGTTCATCCAGGCTCCGCCGTTCTTGGTATCCCTCGTGTAGTAGTCGCCGAGGAAGAGACCCAGGCCGGTGCCGTCCTCCTCGAACACTTCCCAGATCCGTACTTCGGGGTGATAGCCCATGAGGTCGCTGCGTTCGGTAAACGTGAGCCCGTACAGCTTGTTCGCGGCGTAGAAGATTCCGTCCTGCAGCACGCGCTCGAGCTCGAAGTAGGGGCGCAGCGCCCCGAGATCGACGTCGTACTTCCGGTGCCGGACCTTGGCCGAGTAGAAGTCCCAGTCCCATGCCTCGATCTCGTGGCCCGCCTCGGCCTCGAGTTCAGCCGCCTCGGCACGCGCATTGCGCAGTGCCGGAACGGCCAGCTCGTGCATCCGGTCCATGATGGCATCGAGGGAAGGTGCGGTCTGGTTGTCGGTCGCGGCAGCCGCATGGTTCCCGAAACCGAGCAGCGCCGCCCGTTCCGCGCGCAGGGTCGCCATGCGTGAAGCGAGTTCCAGCGTGTTCGTGTCCCCGGACTTGAAGCCGCGGTTCACTGACGCCTCGAGCAGCCGACGCCGGACCTCCCGGTTCGTCAGGTTCTCGAGGGCGGGCTGTGCCGTCGGGAGGATCAGCGTCAGCAGATACTTGCCCGGGTGTCCCGCCGCTTCGGCGGCACCGGCGGCAGCGGAGATGTCATCTTCCGAGAGCCCATCGAGATCCTCCGCCGTGTCGAGCAGGAGAGCCGACGCGTTGGTGTCCTTCAGCAGGCGCTGCTGATAGTCGGTGCTCAGCCCGGAAAGTTCGGTATTCAGTTCGCGCAGGCGCGTCTGGGCGGCGTCGTCGAGCCTGGCGCCGGCGCGCACGAAGCTGCGGCGATATTCCTCAACGAGGCGCAGGGACTCGGCGTCGAGCCCGTCCACCGACACCGCGCTGAGGCGCTGGAAGAGATCCTGGTTCAGGAAGATGTTGTCCTGGTGGGCCGCATAGCGCGGTGCGATCTCAGTTTCGAGTTCCTGGATGGCGGCCGTCGAGTGTGCGGAGGACCGATTGTAGAAGGCGCTGGCAACACGGTCGAGTACCTGTCCTGCCCGTTCGAAAGCCAGCACGGTGTTGTCGAAGGCTGCCGGGTCCGGATTGGCGGTGATCGCCCGGATCTCCTCGAGGTGTGCCGCGAATCCCTCCTCGAATGCAGGGAGATAGTGCTCGTCACGGATGGTCGCGAAGGGTGGCAGCTGATAGGGAAGAGTGCTCAGGGAGAAAAAAGGGTTGCTCATAGTAACCAACTTTTGCACGTCCCCGCGGTTCCGTCGCGGAGGCATGCGGTGCCGCGGTTTCAGTGCCGGTAACGCGACGCCCGGCATAAGGTCGATTCCAGGTCCTATGACCGGAGTCGGTTCGAACAAAGGAGACGCGGAAATGGAATTCCAGGAGGTCATGGAAGGGTTCGGCAAGGCGGTGGACGCCGCGGGGGTGGTGGCCATCGTGATCGGCGCGGCGGTGGCGACGCTGCTCGCGGCGATGGCATTGCTCCGCAGGGGTGCGGGAAACGACGTCTATGAGCAGTACCGCCGTCGGCTGGGGCGCTCGATCCTCCTCGGACTCGAGCTGCTCGTGGCTGCCGACATCATCCGGACCGTCGCCGTGACACCGACGTTCGAGTCGGTGGGCGTGCTCGCGCTGATCGTGCTGATCCGGACGTTCCTCAGCTTCTCCCTGGAACTCGAGATCACCGGGCGGTGGCCCTGGCAGAAAGCACCGGCCCCTGCTGTTGCAGGAGACGCTGCGGGGACCGTCACGTCCCGCGGAGAATCGAGTGCACAGCAATAACGGGTTATCGAGCTCCACGCCGTCATTGCTGCGCACTCGACCCGGAGGCGCCGCTGCTGCGCACTCGAACCGGAGGCGCCGCAGCTGCGCGATCGACCCGGGAAGTGGGTCAGCGCGGGCGAGTGGCGGCGTGCCGGCGCGCGGCCTCGGCGAGGGAGTCGTCGATGACGACGGGGTCGAAGGAGCCGTACTTCCGCTCGACGGCCTTGCGGATGAGGAAGTCCGCGATCGCAGGGTTCTTGGGGAGCAGGGAGCCATGGAGATAGCTGGCCACGATGTTTCGGTAACGGGCACCCTCGTGCTCGTCGGTGGCATTGTTTCCCTCGCCCTTCGTCACCGTCGCGAGCGGGGCGAGGTTCGGGCCGAGGAAGGTCTGCCCGCTGTGGTTCTCGTAGCCGTGGACGTCGCCGAACTCGGTGCTGGTGGCGACGACGTTGCCGATCAGCCGCTTCTCGCCGCCGTGGGTTTCGAGGTCGAGGACGCCGATCCCGGGAATCACGCTGCCATCGTGCGTCCGGAAGAAATTGCCGAACAGCTGGTACAGCCCGCAGATGAGCAGCATCGGGAAGTCATCCTCGGCGAGCCCCCGCAGTGTCGGCGCAATGGTCTGGAGGTCGTCCTGGATGACCAGCTGCCCGCTGTCCTGTCCGCCGCCGCCGATGATGAGGTCGACGTCGGACGGGAACGGGTCCCCTGCATTGTGTTCGAGGATTTCGGGCGTGTAGCCGTGCCAGCGGAGGCGCTGCTTGAGCACCAGCACGTTGCCCCAGTCGCCGTAGATGTTCATTTCCCGCGGGTACAGCTGCAGGACCCGGATGGTGCCCTTCGAGTTCGCCGTGCCGTTCGGCATCAGGAAACCACCTCGACCTTCGTAATTTTGGACAGCTCACGCCGGACGGCGAGCATGGCGGTGTATGTGCAGAAGATCCTCTTCGGTGAATCCTTGCTGCCGGAGATGAACTCCCGGAGCGCCGCGGGAAGGTCGGGTTCGACGGCGCGGACGGGTACGTCGTCGTACTTGAGCCGCAGTGCCATGTCGTACGCCCGGACCCCGCTCACTACCTCCACGCCGCCCAGGCCCAGCGAGTCGAAGTCCACGTCCCACAGCCAGGACATGTCGCGGCCATCGGCATAGTTGTCATTGATGGCGATCATCGTGGCACATCCGGCGGGGTCGAAGGATTTCAGCCCGAGCCGGAATCCGCTGGGGTTCTTGACGAGGACCAGTTCGAGGGCCTGGCCATCCACCACCAGGCTCTCGCCGCGGCCGAACGCGGGTTCCACAGCGGACAGAGAGGCGATGAGCGCATCCCTGACCACCGCCGCTCCCAGGACGGCGCGGGCCGTGGCAAGGGCGGCGGCGGCGTTGAAGATGTTGTAGACCCCCCGCAGGCGCAGATCGGCATGTACTGATTCGCTGGCAACTGCTTCAGCACCCGCCGGGTCGGGAGCAGCGTCGCTGAGGAGGAAGACCGCGGAATTGCCGTCCACTTTCTCGAGCACGACGTCGGCGGGCAGCGCTGAAGCCGGCGCGATCCCCGCGGCTCCCCGCAGTTCGTCGTCGTTCGGGAAGGTGCTGCGCAGCGAGGCGTCGAGACCGAAATACACGACGTCGGCTGCGGTGACCGAGGCGGCGATACCGGCCACCCGCGGATCCTCGCGGTTGAGGATGACGGTCCCGGTGGTCGCCAGGGCGATGGTTTCGAGGAGGCGCGTGGTGGCGTCGATCTCGCCGAAGCGGTCCAGCTGGTCGCGGAGCACGTTGAGGAGCAGGGAGTAGCGGGGCGGAACGAGCCGGACGAAGTGCACGGCATGCGCCTCGTCGAGTTCGAGGACGGCGATGTCGGCGTCGAGGCGGCCGCGCCAGTCCACCTCTCCGAGCAGGGCCGCAGCCACTCCGCGCGTGAAGTTGCTGCCGGTACGGTTGGTGAAGACCTTCAGGCCCTGTCCCTGGAGGAGCTCGACCACCATTTTCGTCGTCGTCGTCTTGCCGTTGGTTCCGCTGACCACCACCACGCCGTGCGTCAGTCCGGTCAGGGCCCGGCCCATGAAGCCGGGATCGAGGCGTTCGACGACCAGTCCGGGTAGTGCCGAGCCGCCGCCCCGCAGCTTCGAGGCGCGGCGCACCGCTTTTCCGACCAGCACGCTCAGGGGATTCATGCCGTTAACGCTAGCGCAGACACCGCCGGCCCCGGTGCAGGAACGGCCGATGCTGCGCCGGGTGCCGGCCCGGAATCGTCCGGGATCCGGTGCGGCACCTAGAATTGCATGATGACTTCTACAGCTTCCGGCCGGCCGCGCGTGCGCATCGGGGTTCTCGCGCTGCAGGGCGATGTGCGTGAGCACATCCGGACCGTCGAGGCGTTGGGCGGCGAAGCCGGTCCCGTGCGCCGAGTGGCGGAACTCGACGGCATCGACGGCCTGATCATTCCCGGCGGCGAATCCACCACCATCGACAAGCTCACCCGCACCTTCCAGCTGGCGGCGCCGCTTCGGGATCGAATCGCCGGCGGCTTCCCGGTCTACGGCTCCTGTGCCGGAATGATCCTGCTGTCCGGCAGTATTGCCGATCCGTCCCTGGACCGCGACGGCAATCCCCAGCAGACGCTGGGGGGACTGGACATGGTGGTGAGGCGCAACGCTTTCGGACGGCAGCGCGAATCCTTCGAGACGGAGCTGCAATTCGAGGGACTCGCTGCTGCGGGTGGTGCAGCCCAGGATGACCCGGTGCATGCCGCCTTCATCCGTGCGCCGTGGGTGGAGAGCGTGGGGGAGTCGGTTCAGGTCCTTGCCGAGGTGCCGGCGGCCCGTACGCCGCAGCCCGGCCCGGTGAGCCGAAATGCGCCGGGGGCACGGCACGACGGCGGCTCCGGGGGCGGCTGGGGTGCGGAGCCGGATGCGGAGCCGGTCGCTAGGATTGTCGCAGTGCGTTCGGGAAACCTGATCGCCACGAGTTTCCATCCCGAAGTCACGGGCGAGCAGCGGGTCCACGAACTGTTTATTCGGATGATCAGAGGAGAAGCGTAAGCATGTCGGGCCATTCTAAATGGGCAACAACCAAGCACAAGAAGGCTGCGATCGACGCCAAGCGCGCCAAGTCCTTCGCGAAGCTGATCAAGAACATCGAGGTCGCGGCAAAGGCCGGTGGAGCGGATCTGGCCGGCAACCCCGGGCTCGAGCTCGCGGTGTCGAAGGCCAAGAAGACCTCGGTGCCGATCGACAACATCAACCGGGCCGTCAAGCGCGGTGCCGGTCTCCTTGGCGAGACCGTCGACTACCAGACCATCATGTACGAGGCGCGCGGCCCCCAGGGGTCCGCACTGCTGATCGAGTGCCTCACCGACAACAAGAACCGTGCGGCCTCCGAGGTGCGCCTCGGCATCACCCGCAACGGCGGCAGCGTGGCCGACCCGGGGTCGGTAGCCTACCTCTTCACGCGGAAAGGCGTGGTGACGCTCCCCAAGAACGGCCTCAGTGAGGACGAACTGCTGATGGCGGTCCTGGACGCCGGGGCCGACGAGGTCAAGGAGTCGAACGACACCTTCGAGATCGTGTCCGAGCCGCAGGACCTCCGCGCCGTGGTGGCAGCCCTCGAGGAGAACGGCATCGAGTACGAGACCGACGAAGCCGAGTTCGTACCGTCGATGCACGTCGAGCTCGACGCCGACGGCGCCCGCAAATTCCTCAAGCTCGTCGATGCCCTCGAAGAGCTCGACGACGTCCAGAACGTGTACTCGAATGCGGATCTGCCCGAGCAGGTGCTGGCCGAGCTGGAGAACGACGATTAGCAAGCCCTCGCACCATTCGACGGAGCGCCGGTGACCCTTCGCGTCATGGGGGTCGATCCGGGCCTGACCCGCTGCGGGCTGGCCGTGGTCGACGTCGAGCCCAACCGGCACTCCACGCTCGTCGCCGTGGGCGTGGTGGGGACCGAGGCCGGACGCAGCCTCGACCAGCGGCTCCTCGTGATTTCCGACGCCGTGGATGCGTGGCTCGATCTTCACCAGCCGCAGGTACTCGCCGTCGAGCGGGTGTTCAGCCAGCTCAATGTCAGCACGGTGATGGGCACGGCGCAGGCCTCCGGCGTCATCATCGTCGCCGCGGCACGCCACGGAATTCCCGTGGCCCTGCACACTCCGACCGAGGTGAAGGCCGCGGTGACCGGGAACGGGCAGTCGGACAAGGTCGCGGTGACCAAGATGGTCACCAAGATCCTCCGCCTCGACACCCCGCCCCGACCGGCCGATGCAGCCGATGCGCTCGCCCTCGCGATCACCCACGCGTGGCGCAGGGGAGTGGGGCTTGCGGCAGCCGGCGCAGCGGGAAGCGCGACGCCGGCGCAGCGGTTGTGGGCCGAGGCTGAAGTGAAGGCGCGGCGCGGCAGGTGAAACGGCCCCGGTCGCTGGTGTCGGTGTCGGTGCCCTGGGAATTCCCGCGGCCGATACCGTAGCATAATAGAAACTATGTTCGGACTTTCGCCCCGGGCGGACCACCTGGCACTGTCTGATTACCCCAGTCTCATCACCACTGTCTCATCACCACTGTCTTGGAGCTTCTCGAATGATCAGTTTCCTCCGCGGAACCGTCGCCTCCGTGGGCCTGCACTCGGCAGTCCTCGATGTCAACGGATTCGGTATGCAGGTCCAGGCCACGCCGCAGACACTTGCCTCGCTCCGGACGGGCGAGCAGGCCAACGTCTTCACCGCCATGATCGTGCGCGAGGACTCCATGACACTGTTCGGTTTCGAGAGCGCCGAGCAGCGGGAGGTCTTCGAGACCCTGCTCGCCATCAGCGGCGTGGGCCCGCGCCTCGCCCTCGCCGTCCTTGCCGTCCACACTCCTGAGGCAGTGCGGATCGCGGCAACGGCCGGAGACGACAAGGCGTTCAGCAAGGTTCCCGGAATCGGGCCCAAGGGAGCGCGGCGCATCGTGCTGGAACTCGCCGGCAAGCTCGTGCCGCTCGAGGGTCCGGGAGCCCCGAAGCTTTCCTGGCAGGGGCAGGTCCTCACCGCGATGATGGGCCTCGGCTGGTCGGAGAAGGACGCCGGCGCCGCCATCGACGCCGCCACGAAGGAATCGCCGGAGGTCGCCGCAACGGGCGACGTCGGGCAGATCCTCAAGCTGACGCTCCGCCGCCTCGGCCAGGACGGCGGACGCAGCTCGACCCGTGCGAGGGTGGGCTGATGGCCCCCGAACAGCCGGAGCAGGCACCACTGGTTTCCCCGGGGTCGGATCCCGAGGACCGTGCCGTCGAGGCGGCTCTCCGCCCGAAGAACCTCGATGACTTCGTGGGACAGCAGCGCGTGCGCAAGCAGCTCTCCCTCGTCCTGGAGGCTTCACGCATGAGGGGGCGCAGCGCGGACCACGTCCTGCTCTCGGGCCCGCCGGGACTCGGCAAGACCACTCTCGCGCTGATCATCGCCGCCGAGATGAACGCACCACTGCGCATCAGCTCAGGCCCTGCCATCCAGCACGCCGGCGACCTCGCGGCCATCCTTTCATCGCTCACCGAGGGTGAGGTGCTGTTCCTCGACGAGATCCACCGCATGTCCCGGCCCGCCGAGGAGATGCTGTACATGGCCATGGAGGACTTCCGCGTCGATATCGTGGTGGGCAAGGGACCGGGAGCCACCGCGATACCCCTTGACCTGCCGCCGTTCACACTCGTGGGGGCCACCACCCGCGCAGGTCTCCTGCCCGGGCCCCTGCGCGACCGCTTCGGGTTCACCGGGCACCTGGAGTTCTATTCGACCGAGGAACTCGAGCTGGTCCTCAGGCGCTCGGCCATGCTGATGGACATGAGGGTCAATTCCGCGGCCTTCGCCGAAATTGCGAGCCGGTCGCGCGGCACCCCCCGCATCGCCAACCGGCTGTTGCGCCGGGTCCGCGACTGGGCGCTCGTGCATGGAGTGGACCTGGTCGACGCGCGGTGCGCCGGGTCGGCGCTCGACATGTACGAGGTGGACGCGAAGGGCCTGGACCGGCTCGACCGCGCCGTGCTCACTGCGCTCATCACGAAATTCGGCGGCGGTCCGGTGGGTCTTTCAACTCTCGCCATCGCCGTGGGTGAAGAGCCGGAAACCGTGGAGACCGTCGCTGAGCCCTACCTGGTCCGTGAGGGCATGCTCGGGCGTACGCCCCGCGGCAGGATTGCGACGGCGGCCGCGTGGAAACACCTGGGCTGGGTGATGCCGCCCACCGTCGCGGCCGCCATGCCGGAGGACCTGTTCTCCGTCGAGCAGGAGGATTTGCCGCTGGATGATTGGTCCCTGCCCGAGTCCTGACAGGGAAGCCGGAGCCTTTCCCTTTACACTGGGATGAAACGCAGCGAAGCACGGTCCCCGCACCGTTGCCCGCGCTACCCCGGTAACAGGATTGGAACTTCTCCGTGCTCGCAAATGTAGTAGCCCAAACAGGCGATGCCGCCGCCGAACAGCCTTTCGATATCTTCGGCCTGCTGCTCCCGCTCGCGCTGGCCTTCCTGATCTTCACCATGTTCCGCCGCCAGCGCAAGGCGCAGAAGCAGGTGAAGGACATGCGGACGCAGATGGAACCGGGCACCGAGGTCATGACGCAGTTCGGCCTGTACGGCACGATCCTCTCGATCGACCAGGAGAACAACAAGGCCGTCCTTGAGCTATCCCCGGGAAACACCGCGACAGTCCATACCCAGGCCCTCAGCAAGGTGGTCACCCAGGAAGCGCCGGTGGAGGAGGAAGCCGCTGCCGCCGGATCGACTACCGCCGGGTCGACTGCAGCAGGCTCGACCCAGGTTCCCGACGATGCCTCGTCGCTCGTCGGGGAGTCCCACCGCGACGTCGAGTCCCACCGCGACCTCGAGTCTCACCACGACGTCGAGTCCCACCGCGACACTCCGGTGACGGCCGAGACTCCTGAAGAGGCTGCCGACCGCATCCGCCGCGAGAACGACTGGAACAAAGACAAATAGCATCGCTGCAGGTTCTCGGCGCTAGCCCGGACCCGCACCGTTCGGTCCGGCGCTTATCTTCCGCCGATTCTTAGAAAGACGATCCACCATGCCACGCACCGCCCCCGGCACGGCAGCCAAACGAACCCTCGTCTGGCTGGGCGTACTCCTCGCGCTCCTTGCAACCCTGCTGGGAGCAGGGTCCTACTGGAGCAACGCCAGTTGGTCCCCCCGGCTCGCACTCGACCTCGAGGGCGGCACGCAGATGATCCTCGCACCGCGGGCGCAGGGCGGAGGGGAGATCACCCCCGAACAGCTGGACCAGGCGGTCGAGATCATCCGCCAGCGTGTCGACGGCAGCGGCGTCGCCGAGGCGGAGATCAGCACGCAGTCGGGCCAGAACGTGATCGTCTCCCTTCCCGGAACGCCTGACGCCGAGACACGCGAGCTGATCCAGGCCTCAGCGCAGATGGAGTTCCGTCCCGTGCTCTTCGGCGGCCCGGGCCAGGCGCCCGCCGCTGAGACGCCGACTCCCGAGGACCAACTTCCGGCTCCCACGGCGGAACCCACGAACGCGAGTGATCCCAACTGGATCACTCCGGAGATCTTTCAGGAATTCGAGGCGACCAACTGCCTCGACCCTGCAGCCCTAGAGCCCCCCGAGGAACCGGCTCCGGCGGATCAGCCGATGGTGGCGTGTGAACCCGATTCCCAGGGCAAGTACATCCTCGGACCGGTCGAGGTTCCGGGAACCGACATCGATTCCGCGTCCTACGGCCTGCAGACCGGCAGCCAGGGGCAGTCCCTGAACTCATGGGCCGTCAATATCGACTTCAACGACGAGGGCACGAGGACGTTCCGCGAAGTGACGGAACGGCTGTTCGCCATCGACCAGGGCGATCCCCGGAACCAGTTCGCGATCGTGCTTGACGGCCGTATCGTGTCCGCCCCCACCACCAACGCCGTCATTCCCGACGGCAACCCCTCGATCAGCGGGAACTTCACCGAGGAATCGGCAGCGGCCCTCGCGGAGCAGCTGAAATACGGCGCGCTTCCCATCAGCTTCGAGATCCAGAGCGAGCAGCAGATCTCGGCAACCCTCGGAGCCGACCAGCTGAGGCTGGGCCTGATCGCCGGCCTGATCGGCCTGGTTCTCGTCGCTGTGTATTCCCTCTTCCAGTACCGCCTGCTCGGCCTCGTCACCATCGCTTCGCTCGTGGTGGCAGGCCTGCTGACCTATCTGGCCATCTGCATCCTCGGGTGGACGGAGAACTACCGGCTGTCCCTCGCCGGCGTCGCAGGCTTGATCGTGGCGATCGGCCAGACCGCCGATTCCTTCATCGTGTATTTCGAACGCATCCGGGACGAGCTCCGGGACGGCCGCGGGATGATTTCCGCCGTGGAGAACGGCTGGCGACGGGCCAAGCGCACCGTGCTCGCGTCGAAAGCGGTGAACCTCCTGGCCGCACTCGTCCTGTACTTCGTGGCAGTCGGGAACGTGCGCGGCTTCGCCTTCACGCTGGGCCTGACGGCGATTGCCGACCTCATCGTGGTCTTCCTGTTCACCCACCCGGTGCTCCGCCTGCTGGCCAGGACCAAGTTCTTCGGAGAGGGCCACGCCTGGTCGGGCCTTGATCCCAAGCGCCTCGGTGTCACCCCGCTCTACCGGGGAGCGGGACGGATCCGGAAGCCAGCGGATACGCTGCCGGTTCCCGCGCGCGCACGGAACAAGGCAGCCGCAGGTGAAGCCGAACGCCGCCTGACCATCGCCGAGCGCAGGATCGCAGAGCAGCAGAAAGCCATGGCCGGCCGTGGCCGCAACCCAGAGAACGAGGAAAGCAAATGAGGGGCACCAGTTTCTCCCGGTTCGGCAATGAGCTCCACTCGGGCAAGCGGTCCTATCCGTTCGTGGCCAAACGGAACCTGTGGTTCCTGATCGCCGGCATCGCGGTGCTGGTGTCGATCATCATTCCGGTGGTCAAGGGCGGGTTCAACCTCGGGATCGACTTTCGCGGTGGCTCGGAGTTCACGGTATCGGACACCCAGAACACCGAGGTGGGCGTCGGCGAGGAGGCGGTCACCGACGTCGTGCCCGACGCCGTTCCCCGCGTCACGAACATCGCTCCCGAAACGATGCGCATCCAGACGGAGCAGCTCACAGACGACCAGACGCTCGAGGTCCGGGACAACCTCATCTCCGCCTACGGCGTCGGCGAGGACCAGGTCACCTCCAGCTTCGTCGGGCCCACCTGGGGTGAGGACGTAAGCCGCCAGGCGTTGATCGGGCTCGTGGTCTTCATCCTGCTGGCCGCGGTCCTGATGACCATCTACTTCCGCACCTGGAAGATGTCGGTGGCGGCGATGACCGCGCTGGTGGTGGTCATGATCGTCACCGCGGGCCTCTATTCCCTCAGCAACTTCGAGGTGACGCCGTCGGCGATCATCGGATTCCTCACCATCCTGAGCTACGCGCTGTACGATACTGTGGTGGTGTTCGACAAGATCCGCGAAAACACCGAGGATCTGGACCTGTCCACCAAGAGGACCTTCGCCGAGCAGGTGAACCTCGCGGTCAACCAGACGCTTGTCCGCTCGATCAACACTTCGGTGGTGGCCGTACTGCCGGTGGCCTCTATCCTCTTCATCGGCGCTCTACTCCTGGGTGCGGGCACGCTGCGGGACCTTTCGCTTGCACTTTTCATCGGCATCATCCTGGGAACGCTCGGCACCATTTTCATCGCGGCTCCCATGTACGCGTTCCTGCGGATCAATGAGCCGGAGATGAAGAAGCAGGAGAAGAAGGTCCGGAACCGTCGTCTGCAGGAAGCTGAAGCCGGCAGTTCGGAGACGTCCGCACTGACGGCGCACGGATCAACGGCACACGGCGCTACTTCGCGCGGCTAAACTGAAGGAGTCCATCCGCTGGACATCCTGGAATCCTTAAGGGATCGAACTGCTGGAAATAAGGGGCTGTGCATGGCTGAAGCGGTGAATCCCGTCGAGAGGCCCGAGGGCGGCCCCGCCGAACCATCGGGCGC
>NZ_KI914775.1:12790-17419 GCF_000520535.1 Arthrobacter sp. H41 | reverse complement strand
GCGGCTCCGGCCGCTCTCGCCGAGCAGCCCTTGGCGGCGGCAGGTGCAGCGGCCGGCGCCGGGTCAGCCGGCAGTTCGGCAACCGGAACTGCGGCGGCCGACGCGGAGGCGGATCCGAGGGCGGATCCGACGGCGGCGAACGCGGATCAGGCTGTGCCCGGACGCCGGGGCCGTACGCGTGCCCGGATCGCCAGGCTGGCCGGGCGGGGGTCCTCGGGGTACTCGCCGGTGCTCGAACCGTTGCTGCGCACCGTTCGGGCCAACAACCCGAAGGAGGACCTCGACCTCATCCAGCGGGCCTACCTGGTGGCGGAGCGCAGCCATGAGGGGCAGAAACGCAAGAGCGGCGACCCGTACATCACCCACCCCGTTGCTGTCGCCACGATCCTCGCTGAACTGGGAATGACCGGCACTACCCTGGCGGCCGCACTCCTGCACGACACGGTGGAGGACACCTCCTACACGCTCGATGAGCTGCGCCGAGACTTCGGGCCCGAGGTCGCCATGCTTGTCGACGGCGTCACGAAACTCGACAAGGTTTCCTTCGGCGACGCGGCGCAGGCGGAGACGGTGCGCAAGATGGTGGTGGCGATGGCCAAGGACATCCGCGTCCTGGTCATCAAACTCGCCGACCGGCTCCACAATGCGCGGACCTGGCGCTTCGTCTCGGCGGCCTCCTCGGCGAAGAAGGCCAGGGAAACCCTCGAGATCTTCGCGCCGCTGGCTCACCGGCTCGGAATGAACACCATCAAGTGGGAACTGGAGGATCTTTCGTTCGCCGCCCTGCACCCCAAGGTGTACGAGGAGATCGTCCGGATGGTCGGTGACCGCACGCCTGAGCGGGAGAAACACCTGAGCCTCGTCCGCAACCAGGTCGAGGAGGACCTGCGCGCCGTCAAGATCAAGGCCACGATCACCGGACGGCCAAAGCATTACTACTCGATCTACCAGAAGATGATCGTACGGGGCAAGGACTTCGACGACATCCATGACCTGATGGGCGTCCGCGTCCTGGTGGACAGCGTACGTGACTGCTATGCCACCCTTGGTTCGCTGCACTCGCGATGGAACCCGCTGCCCGGGCGGTTCAAGGACTACATCGCCATGCCGAAATTCAACATGTACCAGTCGCTCCACACCACGGTGATCGGTCCGGGCGGCAAGCCGGTGGAGATCCAGATCCGCACGTACGACATGCACCGCCGCGCCGAATACGGTGTCGCAGCGCACTGGAAATACAAGAACGGCGGCGGAAAGGCAATCGAGGCGCCGGACAACGGCGACATGGGTTGGCTGCGGAGCCTTGTCGACTGGCAGCAGGAAACCTCCGATCCGGACGAGTTCCTCGATTCGCTGCGTTTCGAGATCAACGCGCGCGAGGTTTTCGTCTTCACACCCAAGGGCGAGGTCATGGCCCTGCCGGCGGGATCCACGCCCGTGGACTTCGCCTACGCCGTTCACACCGAGGTCGGCCACCGGACCATCGGGGCACGCGTCAACGGAAAACTGGTGCCGCTGAACAGCGAACTGACCCATGGCGACTGGGTGGAGGTCTTCACCTCGAAGGCGGAGGGTGCGGGACCGAGCCAGGACTGGCAGGGATTCGTCAAAAGCCCCCGGGCACGCAACAAGATCCGCCAGTGGTTCACCAAGGAACGCCGCGAAGAAGCGATCGACAAGGGCAAGGACCTGCTGACACGGGCTATGCGGAAGCAAAATCTTCCGCTCCAGCGCATGATGACCCACAGCGCCCTCACCACGGTGGCCCACGACCTCCGGCACCAGGACATCGCCGCGCTGTACGCGGCGGTCGGAGACGGCCACACGTCCCCGCAGAACGTGATCGAGCACCTTGTCGCATTGATGGGCGGGCATCAGGGCGCGGAGGAGAACATCGCCGAGACAGCGGTGGCGACCCAGCCGCGCCGACCCAAGTTCACCGACTCCGGAGTCACCGTCCGCGGTGTGGGCGACGTCTGGGTCAAGCTTGCCCGCTGCTGCACGCCCGTCCCGCCCGACCCTATCGTCGGCTTCGTGACCCGGGGCTCGGGTGTCTCGGTGCACCGGAACGACTGCCGGAACGTCACAGACCTGCGGGACCAGCCCGACCGCATCGTCCCGGTCGAATGGGCGCCCACGCAGTCGAGCGTCTTCCTCGTGGAGATCCAGGTG
Source organism: Arthrobacter sp. H41 (assembly GCF_000520535.1). Taxonomy (GTDB): domain Bacteria; phylum Actinomycetota; class Actinomycetes; order Actinomycetales; family Micrococcaceae; genus Arthrobacter_D. Next base: position 15,247 of record NZ_KI914775.1, on the reverse strand, counting down.
GAAGCCCTGGACCGGAAGAGCCTGTTGTCCGACGTCACGCGGGTGCTTTCGGAGAACCACGTGAATATCCTCGCGGCGAGCGTCAATACCTCGTCCGACCGTGTGGCGATGTCGCGGTTCGCCTTCGAGATGGGCGATCCGAAGTACCTGAGCCACATTCTCGGGGCGGTCCGGCGCATCGACGGGGTCTTCGACGTATACCGCACCACCGGGGCGCAGCGCAGGATCTGAACCTTGCCGTACCCGGACGGATTCACGGTTCCGCGGATGTCAACGCCTGGGCCTGCCGGAGGCGCGCGAGAGCCCTTGTTCGTCCCGGCACACGCCTCGTCGTGGTGACGGCGGCCTCGACGAGGCGCAGTCGGCATTCGAGCGAGTCGGTCGAAGCGATTGCACAGAGAATGTCCACCGCACTGGTGTCCTCCCCGTGAATCGCGATATCGAGGGCAGTGCGCAGGGGCGTGGTGACGGGGACACCGGCGACCAGGTTGACGTCGAACGGACCCAGCGCCACCTGGTGCATTGCGGCATTGCTGAACAGCGGCAGGGAGGTGGTCCGGCGTCGGTGATCGGTCACCAGGCTCAGCAGCAGGGGAGGCGGAGCGCAGCCGTAGATCCACGCAGCGCACTGCCGGCCGAGAGCCACGCGGGTCCGAAGGCTCCTCGGCACCGAACGCGCAGCACACTGGGCCCGAACCGATGCGTCCTCCAGGAAGTCAGTTCTCAGGTACGAACTCCCGTAGATCCGGCGCACCAGTCCGTCCAGCCTCATCGCCTGCAGCTCCTCGGAGCTGAAGACCTCGCCCGCATGGAAGAGCGCGCCACCGGTGGAGGTGATCACGACCCCGGAAGTCGCTCGGGGCAGCGGAAGCGTAGGCGGTGACGCTGAGGTCAGGCTGTCCAAGGGAGGCATTGCTCCAGCATCGCCAACGCGCGGCCAAAGGAGAAGCCTCCGTCCCCGGCATGTGGACAACCGGGAGCGGAGGCCTCGACGACGAGGCAGCGCAGTGTGCCCTAGGAGAAGTCCTGAGCCGAGCGCTGCAGCATCGCGAGCCATTGCTCACGGGCGGCGAGCGCTTCCCTGGCCGTGGTGATCCGTTTGGTGTCGCCGGCCTGTTCGGCTGCGGCAAGGTCTTCCTGAAGAGTGGCGATCGTTGCCTCGAGCTGGCTCAGCGCGCTGTTGGTACGTGCCTTGGTTTCCGGATTGGTCTTCTGCCAGTGGGCGTCGTCAGCAGCCTTGACCGCGTCCTCCACCTGCCGCAGGCCGGCCTCGATCCGCCCCATGTCGGCGCGGGGAACCTTCCCAGCCTCTTCCCATCGGTCCCGGATGGACTGCAGGGCCTTCTTCGCCGCGGCGACGTCCCGGACCGGTACCAGCTGCTTGGCCTCCCGAAGGAGAGTTTCCTTCGCCGTGAGATTGGACCCGTACTCTTCATCCACCGCTTCATTTGCTGTCTTACGGGCCTCGAAGAAGCGGTCCTGGGCTGCGCGGAAGCGGGCCCAGAGGGCGTCGTCGTCCTTGCGGCTGGCACGCTTCGACGCTTTCCACTCGTCCATGAGACGGCGGTACTCGGCGGCGGTGTGACCCCAGTCGGTGGAGGTGGAGAGCTGCTCAGCCTTCCCGATCAGTGCTTCCTTGGCGTGCTTGGCCTCGGCGTTGTCGCTGTCCAGCTGGGAGAAGTAGGCGCGGCGGTGACGGTCGAAAACGGTGCGTGCCGAGCGGAACCTCTTCCACAGGGCGTCTTCGGTCCCGCGGCCGAGCCGGGGCCCGTTCTTCTGCGCGGCCTTCCACAGCTCGAACAGTTCGTTCATCCGGGTGCTGCTGACTTTCCATTGCACAGTCCCCGGGTCCCGGCCCGCAAGCTCTTCGGCCTCCGACACCAGGGCTTCACGCGCAGCGAGTTCCTTTGCCTTCACCTCGTCCTGGGCGGCACGCTCGGTCTTCTCGAGCTGTGTGATGGCCTCCATCAGCGCATCGATGCGGGCTACCAGCCCCACCACATCGCCGACCATCTTCCGCTCGCCCACCTGCGCGCGGAGGTGTTTGGCGGTCTTCTGCATATCGGAGGAGGGCGCTTTGGCCTGCACACGCTGCTCGAGCAGGACAACCTGACTTGCGACGTCGTCGTACTTGCGCACGAAGTAGGCGAGCGCCTCCTCCCGCGTGGCATCGGGGTACTGGCCCACCGGGTGTTCCTCATCATCGATGAGCAGGTAGACGTGGCCGTCATCCTCCACGCGGGCGAACCTGGCTGCTTCCTCGAGCGGCGTACTGTGCGCCGGCGGTACGGCGATCGGCCGCTGGGACTTCCGGGCCGGGCGCGGGGTCATGGCCGTGGGAAGCGGCGGGCGGGAAGACGCGGGGCGCGGGGCCGGGGTAGCGGACACGGGGCTCTCAGTAGCTGCCGGCGGCGCGGTATCAGCGGGTTCGGCGGCTGCCGGAGACGCGGTATCAGC
>NZ_KI914775.1:2497-12690 GCF_000520535.1 Arthrobacter sp. H41 | reverse complement strand
GGCGCGACGTCGGCCAGTTGCGTGGGTACCGCGGGGGAATCCTGCAGCGCGGAGGCTATTTCCTCGGTTGGTATCTCGGTTGGTATCTCGGTCGGCGTCTCAGGAGCAGCCTCAGGAGTAACTCCGGCCGCTTCGGCCACGGGCGCGGCTTCTGGAGCCCCAGGAGCGGTCTCGGGAGCTTCAGGAATAATCTCGGGCGCTTCGGTCCGGGCTGCTTCAACCTGGGGATCGTCATTCACCTGACCGGTCTGATCAGCCTGACCGGTTGGTGCCGTCTCCGGCGCTTCCGCTGCTGCTGTTTCAACCGCTGGCGCTTCCGGCTGAGCCGTCGCCTCTTCCTCGGGGGAAGTGCTGCCAGTGGTCATTTCGTCGGATTGCTGACTGTCTGTCACCGCTAAAAGTCTTTCGCTCGTCGGATGGACGCGAGCCGTGCCGCGGCCATTGGTTCAGGACTGATGAGTCTATCGTTCCGGAGTCCGTAGGAGCCGTCGACGACGACGCCGCCCTCCATACCGCCTTCGGCGATGGTTTCGGGTACTCCAGCCCTGAGGCTACTTTACCCATGATGGTCTTCCCGCCCGTCCTCCCGGTTCGCCAGTGGACTTCGCAGCCCATAAAATGAATGCCGCGCACCCCAGTTCCACGACAGGAGACCATTCATGGCACGCAAGGCTTCGCTCTCCGGCTTTCCGGAATGGCTTCCCGAGGAGCGGTTGGTGGAACTGCACGTGCTGGATACGCTCCGGTGCGTCTTCGAGCTTCACGGCTTCTCGAGCATCGAGACGAGGGCTGTGGAGACTGTCGGGCAGCTTTTGCGGAAGGGCGACATCGACAAGGAGGTCTACGCCGTCTCGCGTCTTCAAGCCGAGGAAGCATCACCCTCCGAAGGAGGCCTTGCCCTGCACTACGACCTCACCGTGCCGTTCGCGCGCTATGTGGTCGAGAACGCAGGCCACCTCGCGTTTCCGTTCCGCAGGTACCAGATCCAGAAGTGCTGGCGTGGTGAGCGGCCCCAGGAGGGCCGGGCGCGGGAGTTCACGCAGGCCGATATCGACGTCGTGGGTGACGGTGTCCTGCCGTTCCGTTACGACGTCGAACTTGCCCTCGTGGTGGTGGAGGCGCTCGGGGCGCTGCCCCTTCCCGATTTCACGCTGCGGGTGAACAACCGCAAGCTGGCCGAAGGTTTCTACCGCGGGATCGGCCTCGATGATTCGGCGGGGGTCCTCCGCAGCATCGACAAGCTCGAGAAGATCGGTGCGGAGAAGGTGGGCCAACTCCTGCGCGATGAACTGGGTGCCTCCGACGCACAGATCGAATCGGCCCTGGCCCTTGCGGCGATCCGCACCGCCGACACCTCCTTCGTCGAGCGGGTGCGAGCCCTCGGCGTCACGAACGACCTCCTTGAGGAGGGCCTGACGGAGCTCGAGCAGGTCATCGGCGAGGCATCCCGCCGCGCCCCCGGCCGTGTGGTGGCGGACCTCAGCATCGCCCGCGGGCTCGACTACTACACGGGAACGGTCTATGAGACGGTACTGAACGGCCACGAGAGCCTCGGGTCCATCTGCTCGGGCGGCCGCTATGACAGCCTCGCCTCGAAGGGCAACCGCACGTTCCCGGGCGTCGGCCTCTCCATCGGGGTCACCCGGGTCGTCTCCCGCATCCTCAGCCAGGGCTTTGCCTCTGCCAGCCGCGCCGTGCCCACCGCGGTCCTGGTGGCACTGGCCGACGACGGCGCGTGGTCGCAGGCGCAGGACGTCGCCTCGGCGCTGCGTGCCCGCGGCATTCCGGTGGAGGTGGCAGCAAGTGCAGAGAAGTTCGGGAAGCAGATTCGATTCGCTGACCGCCGGGGCATCCCCTTCGTCTGGTTCACGGGTTCCGACGGCGCCCATGAGGTGAAGGACATCCGCTCCGGCGAGCAGGTGGCAGCCGACCCTGCATCGTGGATGCCGCCCGCCGCCGACCTCCGTCCCGTCATCGGACGGAACCCCGAGCACGCGTCGTAGCGCAGCAGGCTACGGCCGACCCCGCACTTTCAGCACGACCATCCGGCACAGAACCCCGGCCACCAGTACGGCGAGCATCGAGAGCACGGACACGGGTGGAAGGGTGAACGCCAGGACCAGGCAACCTCCGGCACCCACGACGTTCAGGAACCGCGGCGCATACCACTGGCGCTCGGGGAGGGTGAAAGCCGCGGCATTCGCGATGGCGTAGTAGAGCAGCACGCCGAAGCTCGAGAAGCCCACCACGGTGAGCACATCCGTGGTGAGTAGAAGGACCACCACCACGACGGCGCTGAGCACGTCCGCCGCCCAGGGGACCCCGAACCGCGTCGAGATGCGCGACAACGCCTGCGGCAGGTCGCCCTCCCTCGCCATGGCCAATGTGGTGCGGCCCACCCCGGCGATCAGCGCGAGCAGTGCCCCGAGGCTCGCCAGCGCGGCGGCGACCGTCACGGCAGCGCGGGGGATGGCACCGCCATCGCCGGTCGGTGGCCGGCCGGGATCCGCCACGGTGTCGAAGACATCGCGCAGCGGCGCCGGAGAGCCTGCGAGGGTGTCCGGACCGAGCGCGGAGAGAAGGGCGAAGGCCAGCAGCAGGTACAGCAGCAGCGTGAACCCGAGGGCACCGAGGATCGCCGCGGGAATGTTTCTCCGCGGGTTCCGCACCTCCTCGCCCATGGTGGCGATCCGCGCGTACCCCGCGAAGGCGAAGAACAGCAGTGCGGCGGCCTGCAGTACCCCCACCGGGCCGTTGGCCGCCGCCACCCACGGCTCATCCGGTGCGGGCGAGGCGAACGCGACCACCACTACGAACGCGATGACCGGCACCACCAGCGATACGATGGCGCGCGTCAGCAGGGCGGTCCGCGTGACACCCAGGAGGTTCACGCTCGTCAGCGCGACCACGGCGGCGATGGCAGCGGCCGTCTCGAACCCGGGCGCCGCGTACAGGCCGAACGTCAGGGCCATCGCGGCACACGATGCGAGCTTGCCGGTGATGAAACTCCAGCCCGCGAGGAAACCCGCCCACGGGCCCAGCTGACGCCGTCCGTAGATGTAGGTCCCGCCGCTCGAGGGATACACCGTGGCGAGTTTCGCCGTTGCGGCGGCGTTGCAGTAGGCGATGAAGCCGGCGACGACGACAGCGAGGGGAAGCCAGCTGCCGGCCGCTGCAGCGGCGGGGGCGAAGACCACGAAAACCCCGGCGCCGATCATGGAGCCGATGCCGACCGTGGTCGCATCGAAACCACCCATCGCCCGCCGAAGTCCGGGGGTGTCGGTCATGCAATCCTCCCTGGGTCGACGTCGGATCTGTGCTTCGATTTTCGCTCGGATTCTCCGCTGGATCGCTCACCGATTTTCCTCTGGATCGCCCACCGGATGATCACCGGTAAACTCGGACAGGCTCGATCTAACACTATGCAGGTGAACACTTATCTGCGACACGTTTGTGGGAAGGAATGCCGTGCTGCGCACGCATGAACTCGGATCTTTGGGGTCCGGGCACATTGGACACACAGTAACCCTGGCCGGATGGGTTGCCCGGCGTCGGGATCATGGCGGCGTTGCCTTCCTCGACCTGCGTGACGCTTCGGGCATCGCGCAGGTGGTGGTGCGTGAGGAAGAGGTCTTCCACGGCCTGCGCAACGAGTACGTCCTGCAGATCACCGGAACCGTGCAGCAGCGCCCCGAGGGCAACGAGAACCCCGCACTCGCCTCGGGCAGCGTCGAGGTGATTGCGGAGAACGTCACCATCCTCAACACTGCCGATCCGCTTCCATTCCAGATCGACGAGCACGTCGAGGTGGGCGAGGAAGCGCGTCTGAAGCACCGTTACCTGGACCTCCGGCGCCCGGCACCGCAGGCCAACCTCCGGTTGAGGTCCGAGGCCAGCCGCGTGGCCCGCGAGCTCCTGCACCGTGACGGCTTCGTCGAGATCGAAACGCCCACGTTGACCCGCTCCACGCCCGAAGGAGCGCGGGACTTTCTGGTGCCTGCACGCCTGGCCCCGGGTTCCTGGTATGCACTGCCGCAGTCCCCGCAGCTCTTCAAGCAGCTGCTGCAGGTGGGCGGATTCGAGAAGTACTACCAGCTGGCGCGCTGCTACCGCGACGAGGACTTCCGCGCGGACCGCCAGCCCGAATTCACGCAGCTCGACATCGAGGCGAGCTTCGTCGAGGAGGACGACATCATCGCGCTCGGCGAGCAGCTGGTCGCCGCGCTGTGGAAGCTGATCGACGTCGAGATTCCGCTGCCCATCCGGCGCATGACGTACGCGGATGCCATGGCGAACTACGGCTCCGACAAGCCGGACCTCCGCTTCGGGCTCGAGCTCACTGAACTCACCGATTTCTTCAAGGACACCGGCTTCGGTGTCTTCAAGGCGCCGTACGTGGGCGCCGTCGTCATGCCGGGGGGCGCGTCCCAACCGCGCCGCCAACTGGATGCGTGGCAGGAATGGGCCAAGCAGCGCGGCTCGAAGGGCCTCGCCTACGTCCTGATCGACGACAACGGCGGCCTCCGCGGCCCGGTCGCGAAGAACCTCAACGACGCCGAGCGCGAGGGCATCGCCGCCGCTGTGGGCGCCCAGCCCGGCGACTGCATCTTCTTCGCCGCCGGCGAGAAAACTCCGTCGCGTGCAATCCTCGGTGCAGCACGCGTAGAGATCGGGCGGAGGACAGGACTTCTCAATGAGGGTGACTGGGCCTTCGTATGGGTTGTCGACGCCCCGATGTTCGAACCCGCAGCCGCAGCGGTCGCCGCCGGAGACGTGGCCGTGGGCGGGGGAGCATGGACTGCCGTGCACCACGCGTTCACCTCACCGAAGCCCGAATTCTTGGACAGCTTCGACAAGGACCCGGAAAGCGCACTCGCCTTTGCCTACGACATCGTCTGCAACGGTAACGAGCTGGGCGGAGGCTCCATCCGTATCCACCAGCGGGATGTCCAGGAGCGGGTGTTCGCCGTGATGGGCCTCGGACAGGAGGAAGCGCAGGAGAAGTTCGGCTTCCTCCTCGAGGGATTCAAGTACGGCGCGCCCCCGCATGGCGGAATCGCCCTCGGCTGGGACCGCGTCGTCGCCCTGCTCGCCGGAACCGACTCCATTCGCGATGTCATCGCGTTTCCGAAATCCGGCGGCGGCTACGATCCGCTGACCGCAGCTCCTGCACCGATCACTGCTCAGCAGCGCAAGGAGGCGGGAGTGGATGCGCGGCCCCGGGAGGCGGCGCCCAAGGATACTGCACCCAAGGAGCCGGCGGTCTCCTGACCGGTCGTTCTCAGAACCGGTTCAGCGGCCAGGTGCGGCGACGGTTGATGTTCCGCCGTGCGGGTCCGGATGGTGCGGCGTTCCAGTGTGGCTGGCGATCTCCCGCAGTGCCGTGAGCGCGTCATGGATGAGGCGGGCACGAACGGGGTGTGTGCGCGCGAAGGCAACGATCCGACGACCGACGGTGGGGCCCGCGAGGGGTCGGACGGTGAGATTGTCGGGCATACCAGTGAGGGCGATAGGGGGGAGAACTGTCAGCCCCAGGCCGGCAGCGGCGAGGCTGAGGGCCGCATGATGGTCGTCCAAACGGGCGACGTATCGCGGCGTGAAGCCGGCAGTCGTACACGCGCGGGCGATGATTCGACCGGTCGGCCCGTCATTGATGTCATGATCGATCCAGGGTTCGTCCCTCAGTTGAACCATGTCGACCACCTCCTGGGAGCACAAGGGGTGGCCCAGGGGTAAGACCAGGCGCAGTTCTTCTTCAGTCAGGACATGGCGCTGGTAGCCGTCGAGGATCAGGGGATCCGCGTCAAGGGCTTCGTTGCGTATCTCGATGTCCGGTTGTCGCCTTCCGCCGCTCGGATGGAGTTCATTGATACTGATTTCCACCACGGTTCTCGGGGAGGCGATTCGGAGGGCACCTACAACGTGCGGCATCCAGGCTTGGGCTACCGAAGCAAAGCAGGAGAAAGTGATCCGCTCGGCCCGGCCCACCCGGAGATCCGCCACGGTGCGCTCAAGGCGTTCCAGGTCAGCAAGGGTCCTGCCGCTCTCTTCCGCCAGATGGAGCGCAGCAGGGGTGGCCTCGATACCGCGGCCACTCTTCTCGAACAGAACCAGTCCGGTCTGCCGAGCCAGGATCCGCAGGTGCTGGCTGACCGTCGCGGGAGCCAGATGCAACCCGGCGGCGGCGCCATGAACAGAACCCGCGGAGATCACTGCGCGCAGGATGATGAGCCGATGTGGATCCAACATTCTTTGATTGTATGGCGTCGACTGTCAATCGTGCGTAAATATCTGCTGGTGCCATACAAGCGGTCGATGACATTCTAAATACACATGGACCTCGATGCGCTCACGATGTCCAGTGTTCCTACTCCCGCCACACGAAGGTGTGCGTGAATGCACGCGTGCACTTTGCTCGGTCGTGCTGCCTCGACCCTTGAATGAAAGGCCGTTCCGGTGAACACATCGAATTACCTCGCCCTCCTAGGAGTGGCCGTCATCCTGGCCATCACTCCCGGCCCGGACACGCTGCTCACACTGCAATACGCTCTGCGTCGGCGGCGAGCCGGCCTTTATGCCGCGCTGGGTTCCGCATCGGGCATCTTCGTGTGGGCGGCCCTGGTGGCCGTCGGCGTCGCGGCCTTCCTCCAGGACTCACCCGCAGCCTTCCACACCCTCCGCGTTCTGGGTGGGGCCTACCTCTTCTACCTCGGCTACCGTACCCTCACGACCCACACTCGCACAGCAACCCGAACGTCCGTCCCTGCAGAAGTGCTCGTCGGAGCCAACCCAACCCCATCCAGCACCCCGTTGGCGGAAGGGCGGGCCGACATGCCCACGGCCGATATGCAACTCCAGAGCACACCACCGACCGGGTGGTCAGCCTTCAGTGCCGGAGTACTGTGCTGCCTCACCAACCCGAAAACGGGCCTGTTCTTCCTCGCCCTCATACCCCAGTTCACTCCCACCAACGTGAGCCCCCTGTACGTCATCGCCGTGATCGGCGGAACCGTCGCAGCAGTGATCGGCGGCTATCTGGCCGTCGTGGCCCTGGGAGCCCACACCGCCGGCACGTGGCTCAACCGACCTCCGGTCACCCGATGGATAGGGCGCATCTCGGGAATGGTCTTCATCGCGCTCGGACTCATGACTACCGTCCCCGTACTCACCGCGCTGCTCTGAACAACCGTGCCTTGTCGCGGAATCCCGGAGCCACCTCGACCGAGTGATTCGTCGCTTCCCTGAACACACCTCCCATGTATTTTCGAGAGCGGATGCTCCATGCGGAGATTTCTGGCCTGGTCAGCAGATCCGTGTTCTGATGGTTCTTGTCAGAGCTGTCCTACCGGGAATGCCCGGCTGGTGAAGGAGCTGTCATGACCGATACCGGTGACCTCACGATCCCGCTTCCGGACCGTCTCCACTTCGTCGCGCACCTGGTGGTTGTCACGAGGTTCTTCGCGGCGCTGTGTTGGCTCGGCGTGGTCGCCACGCTGGAAATCATGACCAGTGGCGCTCTCTTATTACTGGTCGCGCCGCTGATCCTTACCGTCGCAGCATTCTGGGCTGCACGCTATCGCCGGGGACGCATCGTCAGCGTGCTGATGCCGATCGGCCGAGCGTCGAGGCAATGAAATCGTTGCCTCCGTTCGCGCCGGGGAAGACGGTGATGGTGCCTGTCTATTACGCGGCGGTTCTGAGTTGGGTCTGTGTCGCCGCCGTCCTGTTCCACGGCAGCAACGGAGCGGCGGTCCTGGTTGCGTTGCCTTTGCTTGCGACTCTCGGAGCGTATGTGGCGAGTAAATACCTGAAGTGTCTACTGGCGGAGAGCAGCGCCCGAGAAGCTTAGTGAAAGGGCGCTTGGTCGGCTGACAGCCATGATCAGAAGCGCGCCGGCGATCACGTTCTCGGCGTCGCCTGTTGTAGCGCGTCGCTGAACGAATCAAATCGAATCCGGGCACCCCGCTTCATACAGGATCCCGCTTCGGGACACCTTGAAAGGAGTGGATGCTCCTGGGATTGGCCCCATCGGTGTGCGTCGTGCCCGTCCTTACCGTCGTGATGGGGAAGGATCAGGACTGGGTGGCGCGTGCCGCTCCGGCTGCTGCCGAGTTGCCCAGGTCGCTACCGGGTAGCGCCTGGTGGGCGTTCAGGGCCGAAGTCCAGGCGTCGGTGGTGCCGACGGAGGCCCAGTTGGAGTTCAGCAGTGCGAGCAGGGTTGTGTGCACGGTCTTAGCGTCAGCGAAACCGGCGTCGTTGCTGATGTTGATTGCACCGGTGGCATCGGAGAGAACTTCGGTGGTGAAGCCGAGGCCTTCCGCCTCGACCGCTGAGCCGAGGATGCAGTTGTTGGTCATGTATCCCACGAGGGTGACGGTGTCGACGTGGTTCTGACGCAGCCACTCCGTGAGATCGGTGTCGGCGTAGACAGAGCCGTACTTCTTCACGACGCTCTTCCACGCCTCGGTGCGCCGGCTCTGAACCTCGGGGTGTAGTTCGAACTCCGGCGTACCCGGGGCGAAGACGGGAGCTCCTTCGCCTGCAGTGTGCTGGATGACTGCGATGGGCATGCCCGCGGCGGTGGCCGCATCGATGGCCGCAGCGATCTGCGGCAGGGATTGTTCGTGCGGTGGGTACTGGATCTCGAGGAGGCCGCTGAAGTACTGCTGCTGGACATCGACGAGAACGAGGGCGCGGCGGGGGTTGCTCATGGTGGGGGATTCTCCTGGATCAATGGGGCGATGCACGCCGGATAGGCGTTGATTCCATCCTTTACGGTGCAGCATCGAAGCAACAGTGGCACGTATGCCTATATACAATGGATTCGGGCCACAAGGAGGATTTTCGTGCGTATTGCGGTGTATGCCTTCGACGGCGTGACAATGTTTCATCTGGCCGTTCCGCAGATGGTCTTCGATGAGGTCACGCGGCAGGGGCTCGGAGCTTGGACGACCAGTCTGTTCTCCGACGGCCCGGATTCGATCCGCACGGCTGAGGGCTATCAGTTGGCCGGGATCAAGGGACCCGACGTGGCAGTGGGGGCGGATGTTGTGGTGGTGCCGTCGTGGTTCGACGACGGACGCGTACTGAGTGACACTTTGCGGGCCGTGCTGCAGAATGCACACCAGCAGGACGTGCCAGTTCTGGGACTGTGTCTTGGTGCGATCGCCGTGGCGGACGCCGGCCTGCTGGCCGGACGTCACGCTGTCACACACTGGCAGGCCTTCACCACCCTGACCGAGCGACATCCGGACATCCTCCTCGACCGTTCCGTCCTGTATATCGACCATGGTGACGTTCTGACCTCGGCGGGCACGGCATCGGGCCTGGATGCATGCCTGCACCTTGTGCGGAACCGTCTGGGAGCCGAGGCGGCGAACACGGTAGCCCGCAGCCTCGTCGTCGCACCCCATCGCGAGGGTGGGCAGGCACAGTACATCGAGCACCCGGTTCCGCAGCGTTCCACTGACGATCCCATCGCGCACCTGCTCGAGTGGGCGCTGGGCAACCTCCGTGAACCGCTCACCGTCGACCGCCTGGCGGAGCAGGCGCACATGAGCCGCCGCACTTTCGTCCGCGCCTTCCGCGCAGCCACCGGGACGACACCCTCCGCCTGGATACGGTCCCGGCGGCTCGACACCGCCCGGCGTCTGCTCGAGACCACGGACCTGTCGGTCGAGCAGATCGCCGCGGACTGCGGGTTCGGTACCGCCGTCACCCTCCGCCAGAACTTCGCGGGCACCTTCTCGACCACTCCGACCGACTACAGGCGCAGCTTCGACACCCGCCCCTCCACGCCCACCCTGCGCTGACGCCGGGCCCACCCGATCACGGAACGCATCGGTCTTTTCACGGAGTCGATAAGCAGCAATGAGGCTTGAACAATCAGGGTCCCGTACCTCCCGCGGCGACGATGCGCATCAGATCGATGGCGAACGACGACATGATTGCCTCCGGTGATGCGAGCGAAGAACTACCAACGATGTGCATCTATCAGGAGGGGGTAATACAAGGTTGAGTCACGGCTTGAGCGGCTTGCGCCTGGCGGTACCGTTGCGAGATCGGGTCATGTGCTGCTATCGCTCGTGTTGTGGACGGGTGGTGACCATGAAGGTGACGATGAGAGCGGCGGCGGCGAGGATGAGTGCTCCGCTGCTCAGGGCGGTGGTATAACCGTCGACGATGGCCTGACA
>NZ_KI914775.1:0-2397 GCF_000520535.1 Arthrobacter sp. H41 | reverse complement strand
AACGTCGGTATCGCCAGCTGCACGGGCTTCAAGAAGGGTCGGGAGTGCATTCGGTAGCCGGTTTCGGGTTGTGGTGACGCTGATGGTCGACAGTGCTGCGATGCCGAGGGCAACGCCGATCTGCTGTGCTGCGTTGAGCAGTGCTGAGGCGATTCCGGAGTCTTCCGGTCGGACGTCGGTGACGGCGGTGAGGGTCAGCGGTACGAAGCTCAGCCCGAAACCGACCGCGACGGCGAAAATTCCGACCATGAGGTGTTGGAAGTATCCGGAGGTCGGCGTGATGGTGGACAGCCACAGGATCGCGGCGGCGGAGATGAGAATTCCGGCGACTGCGACGGTGCGGGGGGCGAGCCGGACGACGAGTTTCGAGGCGATGCCGGCGGCGAGGATGATGCCGGCGCCGAAGGGCAGCCATGCCGTTCCGGTCCGGATGGGGTCGTACTCGAGGATGTGCTGCATGTAGAGGGTCAGCAGGTAAAAGGTGCCCATAGGCCCGAAGCTGATGAACAGCATGCCGAGGTAGGAGCCGGTGCGGTTACGGTCCCGGAATAAACGCAACGGCAGCATGGGGTCCGTGCGGCGGGATTCGACGACGACGAACGCGGGCAGCAGGACGGCGGCCGAAGCGAAGGCGATCAGTGTCATCGGGTCGGTCCAGCCCTGCTCGCCTCCGTGGATGATGGCGAAGACCAGGGCGGCGATCCCGCCGGTGCCGGTGACTGCGCCGGGCAGGTCGAGCCGGCCAGCGTGCCGGGGTGCATCCACGAGGATCCGGGTGCCGGCGAGCAGGGCGAGCCCGATAGGGATGTTGATGAAGAACACCCACCGCCAGCCCAGCGTTCCGGTCAATACTCCACCCAGCAGCAGGCCTAGTTACAGGGCGCTGTTCCTGCTTTCGTGTACGAATCCTTTTATCCGCAGGGCTGGATCACACGTCAGGTCGCCGATCTTTCCCGTGTGCTGGATGACGAGCCCGGGAGTGTGCAAGTAGCCCTCGAGGATGGCCAGGTCATTGGGTGGGAGGCCGTGCGGCTTCATCTCCAGGATCGGATGGGGGAGGTTTATGTGTTGGCGGTGGATCCGGATTATCAGCGCCGCGGTGTCGGTACAGCGTTGATGAATCATGCGTTCGAGAACATCCGAGCCGCCGGTATGGCCATGGTTGAGACCGGTGACGATCCGGGCCATGCGGCTTCGAGGGCCAGTTATGAGGCTGCAGGTTTCACGCGGTGGCCTGTCGCCCGGTACTTCAAGGACCTCACCAACGACCAGGCCTAGTTCTCACCCGTGGTGAAAATTGAGCTGCGGGTCGTCCACCTGTGGGCGGGTGGAGCCCGTTAGGAGTGAACTCAAAGCCGTCCACCTGTGGGAAAGCCGCAGTGCCGTGTGGTCTCTGATGGCAAGCCGTCGGCGTCGCGGCAGATGAGGGCGGTGTGCAGGAGGAATCCCGGGCAGCAAGGGACGCGCGTCAATTCCGGGATAGAAGATTCTGCAAGACCATCGACCTTCTGGTGGTGAATCTCAAGTGCTGAAGTGTGTTGTCGCTGGGGTGGTGCCGATGCTGGTGACGAGTTGCTCGGCCAGGGCTCGGAGTTTGATGTTCTGGCCGTTGGAGGCGCGTTGCAGGATTTCGATGGCTTCTTCCGGGGTGCACCGGTTCTGGGCGACGACGATGCCGACGGCGATGTCGATGTTGGTCCGCGATTCCATCGCCGCCTTCAGGTGGGTGGAGGCCCTCTCGTGGGCTGCCAGGCGCAACGCCAGCTGCAGGGTCAGGGCTATTTCGGCGGCATAGGTCTCGACCCGGTCAATGACTGATGGGGTGAACGCACCTGGTTCCCGGGCGTAGAGATTGACGGATACCCCGCCGTCCTCGCCGCGGAGCAGGGGCACGCCGAGCATCGAGTGGTAGCCCTGGTCCCGAACGGCGGCGAAGTATTGCGGCCACCGCGGGTCGGTGCGGGCGTCGGTGACGACGGTGGTGGTGCCGGTCCGGATGGCCTGCAGGCTCGGGCCTTCGCCGTGCCCGTATCGGACTTCATCGAGGGCGATGGCTTCGACGCTGCTGCTAGCGACCGTGGCCGCATGGTGTTCCCGCTTCATCATCACCCCGCACAACACCTCGACAGAACCCTCCAGCACGGTCGAGGTGTGCTCGGCGAATCCTTCCAGGAACAGCTCCAAGGTGCCGGAAGTGAGGATCAAGTGCTGCAGTGCCGCCACCGATCCGTCATCGAAATTCTCTCCCATGGGGACAGTCTAGGAGGTCACGATCGGATTAAGACGCCACCGGCGGTAGGCGGACCCTTGCCGTTCACCGCAACAGCACCGTTGGCCTCACTCAGGATTCACCTCGCCCGGACGAGGGGTGTGCGATACGCTCGAAAGGTAAGCTTG
>NZ_KI914774.1:41469-42434 GCF_000520535.1 Arthrobacter sp. H41 | reverse complement strand
CTCCGCATCGGCCGATCTCTCCGGCCCGGCCGTTGGGGCCACCGCCGCGCGTTGACCCGACATGATTTCCTTCCGCCTATGCTCATCTTGGCTGCGACTTCCTAGGCAAGAAGGTGTTCCGTGATCCCCACTCCCGTGCATTCGACGTCGCCCGATCCCCGCGGTGAAGGGATGACTGCGCGCCGGTTCGATGTGCTCCTCCTCGGCGCCACCGGGATCACCGGATCGGAGACCCTCGGCTACCTCGCAGCGAGAGCCCACGAACTCGGACTCACCTTCGCCGTCGGTGCCCGGGACCCCGACAAGGTGCGCCGGCAGTGCGCCGAACGTGCGGTACCGGCACCGCCGCTGATGAAGGTCGACGTCGGCGACGACGACCAGGTTGCCGCCTTCGCCGCGGCAGGGTCGGTGCTGATCAACCTCGTTGGCCCCTATGCCCGATCGGGCGAGGGCGTGGTGCGTGCCTGCATAGCGGCGGGCACCTCCTACCTCGACCTGACGGCCGAGACACAGTTCATCCGGAGGGTGGACGCGTTGACCCGACATGATTTCCTTCCGCCTATGCTCATCTTGGCTGCGACTTCCTAGGCAAGAAGGTGTTCCGTGATCCCCACTCCCGTGCATTCGACGTCGCCCGATCCCCGCGGTGAAGGGATGACTGCGCGCCGGTTCGATGTGCTCCTCCTCGGCGCCACCGGGATCACCGGATCGGAGACCCTCGGCTACCTCGCAGCGAGAGCCCACGAACTCGGACTCACCTTCGCCGTCGGTGCCCGGGACCCCGACAAGGTGCGCCGGCAGTGCGCCGAACGTGCGGTACCGGCACCGCCGCTGATGAAGGTCGACGTCGGCGACGACGACCAGGTTGCCGCCTTCGCCGCGGCAGGGTCGGTGCTGATCAACCTCGTTGGCCCCTATGCCCGATCGGGCGAGGGCGTGGTGCGTGCCTGCATAGCGGCGGGCAC
>NZ_KI914774.1:38871-41369 GCF_000520535.1 Arthrobacter sp. H41 | reverse complement strand
CCTCGACCTGACGGCCGAGACACAGTTCATCCGGAGGGTGGACGCCTGGCACACACGAGCCGTGGAAGCCGGAGTCGCTGTGGTACAGACGGCGGGGTTCGAAGCGTTGCCCGCTGATCTTGCGCTCGAGCTGGCCCGGAACGCCATGCGGCGTCAGGCAGCGCGGCTGGTCTCGGCCGACGTACAGGTATCCGTGCGCAGTCCTCCGTCTTCCGGCGTAGGCGATCTGCTCTCGGGAGGGACGATTCAGAGCATCCTCGGCGTCTTCGAGGATCCCGGCGATCCCGCACTTCAGGACGTCGCGTTCCGCGTGCCGGATGAGAGTGACGCGATCCTGGTCCGGAAGGCCTCACCGAACCGGCTGCGGCCCCGTCTCGATGCAGGACGGGTCATCGGACCGATGATGCCTGCCGCGTTCATCAATCCTCCCGTGGTGCACCGCACCAATTGGCTCCTCGCGCGGGAGGCCGACGAGGACGTCGTCCCGTTGCGCTACCGCGACGGCCTGCAGTTCGGGCGGTTCTCCGGCGTCGGCGGTGTGGTGAGGCTGCTGGCGGCGGGGGCGTTCGCACTGCTTCAGGCAACAGTTCTTGCCGTCGGCCTGCTCCCGGTCCCTTTCCGGAGGGCCCTCGCCCGGGCCGGGTGACGTGTGCTGCCCCCCAGCGGAGCAAGGCCGCGTGGGCCGCAGCTTCAGGACTGGCGATGGGAGCTCGACCTCGTCGGCCGCTCCGCTGATCACCGGCAGGTCCGGGTCCATCTCGACGCCGAGGGGCATCCCGGATACGTCACGACCGCCCGGATGATCGCAGAGCTCGCGCTGATGATCGCCGACGGCAGCGGAAGCGGCAGGACCGGATGCATCACCCCCGCTCTCGCGGCGGGCGTCGACGCCACAGAACGCTTCGCCCGGGCAGGCATGCGATTCTCCCTGCCCGACGATCGCTAGCGTGATCCACCGACGTCCGATCCTGCCCCGAAAGGAGTTCCTCGACCGTCGCGGCCGTCCGCATCGCGCGGAACCCCCGATTCGATGAGCTGGCCGTGTCGATGAGCTAGCTGTTCGCCCGGCCGGCCCCGCTTCCCGCTTCCGGCGCGAGCCCGGTACGGGCGGCGCGTGATGTACCCGAGGTCAGAAGTTCGAGCGGACCCCTCGCGTTCACGAGGTGAAAAACGATGCCAAGGGCAACGAAGGCCAGCGCCTGGATCCAGAAGACGACGGAGGGCTCGGGCAGGGGAGCCAGCTGGTCAACCCAGCTCATGATGGTGATGTGCAGGGCGTAGAGCGTCAGGGTCATCGCTCCGGGAGCCGACAGCGGCAGCAGGGCGCGCGGACTTCGGCGGGTGAGCAGCAGGCAGAGACCGACGACCACCGCTGCCGACCCTGCCGTGTGGACGAGGTCGAGCGTCGTGCCGGAGTGGGGGCTGCTGACGGCCAGCCACCACCAGGACGCGCCCTGGCCGATCTGCCCCAGGCCGACGTCGAGCATGGCCTCGAGCGGATAACCCTCGGGCTCCGGCGTCTGCAGCAGCGCCTCGAGGCCGCCCGCCGGCCCCAGCAGGTAGGAGCTTACCAGCTTCGCCCCGAACGCAGCCGCAAGGCCGGCAGCCACCATTGCACCCTGCACCTTCAGGTCGGCAAGCCGAAGGCGGCCGATGACCATGCCGATGAGGACGTAGCTCAGCCACTGGAGCGCGGGGTAGTACCCGGTGACGAGGATGTCGGCCAGGAGGGTCGCGGGAACGAGGAGGTGCTCGAACATGGGGTTGCCGCCGACGTCGGCCGGCACCACCGTCGTTTCGATCCAGGGGCGCACCAGGAAGGCCGCGACGGGCGAGAGCAGTGTCCACCCCAGTGCCCACGCCGCGAGCGCGGGCGCGCGCAGCCCGGTGAAGGGCAGCGCGAGCAGGAAGAGGATGCCGTAGTGGAACAGGATGACGGCGATGTTCGTCTCGACCCCGCCCAGCACCAGGCCGACCATCGCGATGACAACGGCCCGAACCGCGATGCCGCGTCGATCCATCCCCAGTACACGCCCCGCACGCGGTGAGTTGCCCCCCGTGAGCAGTGCAAGGCCGATTCCCGCCACCACCGCGAACAAGGCCGATGCGCGCCCTGAGAAAAGGAGGGCCACCTCCGTGGCTTCGGCAGTGCCGGGGACGTATAGCGGAAAAATATGGGTACTCATCATCCCGAACAGTGCAATCCCGCGTGCTGCGTCGATACCGCTGAGGCGCCGGAAGGCGGGCTGGGAGGACATGGTCCGATGTTCTCACAGCCCTCTGGCAGTACCCGGCGGGACGGCAGTTCCGGACCCCGGCACCGCTGGACGCCGTGCCGGTCCTGCCCGCCGCCGCCAAAACGGGTAACGTTTTACCCATGCCTGAATCCGCGCCCAGAAACCTTCCGTTCGGCACCCTGGTCACCGCCATGGTCACGCCCTTCACTGCCGACGGCGCGGTGGATTACGACGCGACGGCGGCCCTCGCATCCCGGCTGG
>NZ_KI914774.1:8959-38771 GCF_000520535.1 Arthrobacter sp. H41 | reverse complement strand
CCCGGCTGGTGGACGACGGTTGCGACGGCCTCGTGGTGTCCGGCACCACCGGCGAGACCTCCACGCTCGAGGACTCCGAGAAGGAAGAGCTGTTCCGCGTGGTGGCGGGGGCCGTGGGCGGCCGCGCCAAGGTCATTGCCGGCACCGGCACCAACCACACCTCGCACTCGGTGGAGATGGCGCAGCGCGCCGCCCGGGCCGGCGCCGACGCCCAGCTGGTGGTCACGCCCTATTACAACAAGCCCACCCAGGCCGGCGTGCTGGCACACTTCCATGCCGTCGCAGCAGCGAGCGACCTGCCCATCATGATCTACGACATCCCCGGCCGGTCCGGCATCCCCATCACCACCGAGACGATGATCCGGCTCGCCGATCATCCGTCCATCCAAGCCCTCAAGGACGCCAAGGCCGATTACGCAGCGGTCACCCGCGTGCTGGCCAACACCAGCCTCGACGTCTACTCCGGCGACGACGGACTGACGCTGCCGTGGATGGCGGCGGGGGCTGTGGGAGTGGTCAGTGTCAGCGCGCACGTCGCCACACGTCGCCACGGCTGCCTTCCGCGCACTGGTGGACGCTGCCGCCGCGGGCAACTACGCGGAGGCCCGCCGGATCCACTTCGAACTCGATCCCGTGGTGCGGGCCGTGATGACGCATATCCCGGGAGCGGTGTCCGCGAAGCAGCTTCTGAAGCTGCAGGGCGTGCTGTCGAACGCCGTCGTTCGGCTTCCGCTCGTGGAGCCGACCGCCGTCGAGATGGAAGAGGTGTTCGCAGATCTCGCCGAGGCGGGCTGGGATCTCGAGCGGACCACGGCCGGGATGCCCGCTGCGCGGTCGAAAGCGTGACCGCAGCGGGACGCACGCCGCCCGCGGAACGGTCGGTGCTCGCCCGGCCGCCAGCGCTGGAGCCGGGCACGCTGCGGATCGTGCCCCTGGGCGGGCTCGGGGAGATCGGCCGGAACATGGCCGTGTTCGAGATCGACACCAAGCTCCTGATCATCGACTGCGGGGTCCTGTTCCCGGAGGAGAACCAGCCCGGCGTGGACCTGATCCTGCCTGACTTCTCCTACCTGGAGGACCGGCTCGACGACGTCGTCGGGCTCGTGCTGACCCATGGCCACGAGGACCACATCGGCGCCGTCCCCTACCTCCTCCGGCTCAAGGCCGACATCCCGCTCGTCGGATCCCAGCTGACCCTCGCCCTGGTCGAGGCGAAGCTGCAGGAACACCGTATCCGGCCGTACACGCTGACGGTGTCCGAGGGGCAGATCGAGCAGCTCGGGCCGTTCGAATGCGAGTTCGTGGCCGTCAACCACTCGATCCCCGACGCCCTCGCCGTCTTCCTCCGCACCACCGCCGGCAACGTGCTGCACACCGGCGACTTCAAGATGGACCAGTTGCCGCTCGACGGCAGGATCACCGATCTCCGGGCCTTCGCGCGGCTCGGCGAGGAGGGCGTCGACCTGCTGATGGTCGACTCCACCAACGCCGATGTTCCCGGCTTCACCACCGCCGAGCGTGAAATCGGCCCGGTCCTCGAGAACCTTTTCTCACAGGTCAAGAAGCGCATCATCGTCGCCTCCTTCTCCTCCCATGTCCACCGCGTCCAGCAGGTGCTCGATGCCGCCGAGACCCACGGCCGCTTCGTCTGTTTCGCGGGCAGGTCGATGGTGCGCAACATGGGCATCGCAGCGTCGCTCGGCTATCTCCGGGTGCCCGAGGGCATCCTGGTCGATATCAAGAACGTGGACGACCTGCCGGATGATCGCGTGGTCCTGATGTCCACGGGCTCCCAGGGGGAACCGATGGCGGCCCTCTCCCGCATGGCCAACGGCGACCACCGGATCACCGTCGGCAAGGGCGACACCGTGATCCTGGCGTCGTCGCTCATCCCGGGAAACGAGAACGCCGTCTTCCGGGTCATCAACGGCCTGCTCAAGCTGGGCGCCGACGTCGTCCACAAGGGCAACGCGAAAGTACACGTCTCGGGTCATGCAGCGGCGGGGGAGCTGCTGTACTGCTACAACATCCTGCGGCCGCGCAACGTGATGCCGGTTCACGGTGAAACCCGGCATCTCATCGCGAACGGCAGGCTTGCCGAGCAGACCGGGGTGCCGGCAGGGAACGTCCTGCTCACCGACGACGGCTCGGTGGTGGACCTGGTGGGCGGCACTGCGCGGATCGTCGGCGCCGTCGAGTGCGGCTACATCTACGTGGACGGTGCGAGCATCGGTGAAATCACCGATGCCGATTTGAAGGACCGCCGCATCCTCGGCGAGGAGGGCTTCATCTCCATCATCACCGTGGTGAACCGGACCACCGGAACGATCGTCTCGGGCCCCGATATCCATGCGCGGGGATTCGCCGAGGACGATTCGGTCTTCGACGAGATCACACCGCAGCTCAGCAAAGCCCTCGAGGATGCTGTTCGGAACAATCGGGACCACACCACCTACCAGTTGCAGCAGGTGGTGCGCCGCATCATCGGTACCTGGGTCAACCGCAGGTACCGCCGCCGCCCCATGATCATTCCGGTGGTCCTCGAGGCGTAGCTTCCCTGGAACATTCCTGCAGGTTGTTCCGGGCCCGCGCGCAGATTCCGGGAGCGGCCGCGCAGGTCCCGGGAAGCGGGAGTTGCATCCGGTACCGTTGAGGGTATGGCCACCCGTACTTCCCCTGCCCCCCGGGGGCCCCAGCAGTCGCGCAAGAAGACTCCTGCTGCTGCGCGCCCCGTACCTGCCAAAAGCACCTCCAAGACCAGGCAGAGCACCAGCCGGAGCCCCCAGCAGAACACCGCGGGAAACGCTGCGCGGAAGTCCGCCGTCGTTCCCGAGCACCCCGAGGAAAAGCCTTCACTGCCGGTCCGTGCGGTGCACGGGGCGTGGATGGGCCTCGCCCGCCTCGCAGGTTCCGGCGTGCGCAAGTTCGGGCACGACGTCGATCCGGAACGCGACACGCGCCGGGACGGAACCGGATTCTTCCTCCTGCTGCTGGCGATGGTCGTAGCGGCGGTCGAATGGTGGGCCCTGACCGGACCGCTCGCGCGCGGCGTCCACGCGGTGGCGGGCGGTACCTTCGGATGGATGGCGCTGCTGGTTCCCTTTATGCTGCTGATCGGCGCCGTCCGGCTGTTCCGCTATCCGGAACAGCACCGCGCCAACAACCGCATCGCCATCGGACAGCTGGTCATCCTGGTCGCCGGTTCGGGAATTGCGCACCTGGTGGGTGGCAGGCCGGGCCTCTCCGAAGGGTTCGATCCACTCTGGCGCGCCGGGGGAGTGGTGGGGTTCCTCACCGCCGGGCCGCTGACCGAACTGCTCACCCCATGGCCGGTGGGTCTCCTGCTCGGCCTCGCCGTCTTCCTGGGGATCCTCATCGTCACGGCAACACCCCTGCGGCACATCCCGCGGCGCCTGAGGGCGCTCTATGAGCACCTGATGGGACAGGACCTGATCGACGGCGACTCCGACTCTGCCTCCGCCGACGGCGGTAGCGGCGGCGATCATGATCAGAGCTACCTCTACGAGGCACACGGGTCCACGGCGAAGCCCGCACCGAAGAGGAGGAAACGCCTCTTCGGCAAGGACCGGGACGAACAATTCTACGACGGCGACGACGACGGTTATGTGGGTGATGAAGCCTTCGAACGCGCCGTGATCGAGGACGAGGAGCGGAAGGCACGCGAAGCCGAAGCGCAGGTGCCGGCCGGCGTCCGCCGGCCCACGCAGCAGGAGCTCGCGGCCGAGAAGATCAAGAAGGCTCAGGGCATCGGATCGACCGCTGCCCGTCCCGACCCGGTGCCGTCGACGCCCTCGACACCCTCGACGCCGGAGCGCATCCCCGAGGGCGCCACCGAGGCCATCGACGTCGTGCCCGCGGCGAAAGCGCTGATCGTCCCCTCCACGCCGGTCCAGCCCCAGGTCCCCCCCACCCCGATTCCCCAGCGGACCGAACAGCTCCAGCTCGCCGGGGACGTCACCTACACCCTGCCGCCGTCGGACTACCTCCCTGCGGGCACCCCGCCGAAGGAGCGCTCGGAAGCCAACGACGCCGTCGTCGCGGCGCTGACCCACACCATGGACCAGTTCAACGTCGACGCGAAGGTCACCGGCTTCTCCCGCGGACCGACAGTGACGCGGTACGAGATCGAGCTCGCGCCCGGCACCAAGGTGGAGCGGGTCACGGCGCTGTCGAAGAACATCTCCTACGCCGTCGCCAGCTCGGACGTGCGCATCCTGTCGCCCATCCCCGGCAAGTCCGCGATCGGCATCGAGATCCCGAACACGGACCGCGAGACCGTGTCGCTGGGAGACGTCCTCCGCTCAGGCAACGCCCGCAAGACCGACCATCCGATGGTCATGGGCGTGGGCAAGGACGTCGAGGGTGGTTTCGTGGTGGCGAACCTCGCGAAAATGCCGCACCTGCTGGTCGCCGGTGCGACCGGGGCCGGGAAGTCGTCCTTCGTGAACTCGATGATCACCTCGATCCTCATGCGGTCGACGCCCGACGAGGTCCGCATGGTCATGGTCGATCCCAAGCGCGTCGAGCTCACCGCCTATGAGGGCGTGCCGCATCTCATCACTCCGATCATCACCAGCCCCAAAAAAGCCGCCGAGGCCCTGCAGTGGGTGGTCCGCGAGATGGACACGCGCTACGACGACCTCGCGAACTACGGCTATAAGCACATCGACGACTTCAACAAGGCCGTCCGGAACGGCAAGGTCGTCCCGCCCGAGGGCTCCAAACGCGTGGTGCGGCCCTACCCCTACCTCCTCGTGATCGTCGACGAGCTCGCCGACCTCATGATGGTGGCACCGCGCGACGTCGAGGATTCGATCGTCCGCATCACCCAGCTCGCCCGGGCCGCCGGCATCCACCTGGTCCTCGCCACCCAGCGTCCGTCGGTGGATGTCGTCACCGGCCTCATCAAGGCGAACGTGCCCTCGCGCATGGCGTTCGCGACGTCGTCGGTCACCGACTCCCGCGTAGTCCTCGACCAGCCCGGCGCCGAGAAACTCATCGGACAGGGCGACGCCCTGTTCCTGCCCATGGGCGCCTCCAAGCCCATGCGCGTCCAGGGCGCATGGGTCACCGAATCGGAGATCCACCGCGTGGTGGAGCACGTCAAGGGTCAGCTGTCGGCCGTCTACCGCCAGGACGTGGCGGTTGAGGCGCCGAAGAAGCAGGTCGAGGACGATATCGGGGACGACCTCGACGTCCTGCTGCAGGCCACCGAACTCGTGGTCACCACCCAGTTCGGCTCGACGTCGATGCTGCAGCGCAAGCTCCGCGTCGGGTTCGCGAAGGCCGGCCGCCTCATGGACCTCCTCGAGTCGCGGGGAGTGGTGGGGCCGTCCGAAGGGTCGAAAGCACGCGACGTGCTCGTCAAGCCGGACGACCTCGCACCGGTCCTCGCCGCTATGCGCGGCGACGAACCCGATGAAGGACCGGCCCTTCCTGCCGCCCAGCGCCCGTCGGCTCCGGTGGACCTGGTGGCCGACGACCTCGCCGCACGCACCCAGGCAATCGACTACTCCGACGGAGGCTCCGAGAGCGACGACGACGGAGGCGAGGACGCCTGGAACCTCACCGGCAGGTAGCCTTGTCGTGTGACGAACACTCCAGCCCCGGCGGTCCCGGTTCTGAACATCGCGAACGTCCTCACCGTTGTGCGGATCCTGCTGGTTCCCTTCTTCGTGTGGTTCCTGTTGGCCGACGGCAGCGAGGGCGGGCTCTTCCGCTGGCTGGCGGTCGCGACGTTCTCCGTCGCCATCTATACGGACAAGCTCGACGGCGACCTCGCCCGTAGCCGCGGATTGATCACCGATTTCGGAAAAATCGCGGACCCCATCGCGGACAAGCTCCTCATTGGGTCGGCACTGATCATCCTGTCGATCCTCGGTGAGCTGTGGTGGTGGGTCACCCTGGTGATCCTCGGCAGGGAGCTGGGCATCACCCTCCTGAGGTTTGCGGTGATCCGCTACGGAGTGATGCCGGCTTCGCGGGGCGGAAAGCTGAAGACGGTGATCCAGACCGTCGCCATCCTTCTGTTCCTCGTGCCGCTCCAGTCCCTCCTGGGGAGCTGGGCCTGGTGGCCGGCAGCGGCCGTCATGGGCGCGGCACTAGCAGTCACAGTCGTCACGGGCATCGATTACGTCCTCCAGGCCGTTCGGCTGCGCTCCGCCGCGAAGTCGTCTCCTTCCTCTCCGTCATGAATTCCGCCGACGTCGTCGGACGGGCCTTGGCGGCAGGGCTGACCGTGGCAACAGCTGAATCATTGACGGCCGGACAGGTGGCAGCTTCCCTTGCCGATGTGCCGGGCGCCTCCGGAATGCTGAAGGGTGGGGTAATTGCGTACTCGAACGACATTAAGGTGCAGGCGCTCGGCGTCGAGCCGGCACTTCTGGCCGAAGCCGGGTCGGTGGACGCGGCCGTGGCACGCCAGATGGCCGAGGGAGCCCGGATTCTGATGCACGCTGATCTCGCCGTCTCGACGACCGGTGTTGCAGGACCGGAGCCGCACGACGGCAAATCCGTGGGAACAGTTTTCGTTGCAGTGGCCTCCGCCTCCGGCACCCGGGTTGCGGAATTCCTGTTCGATGGGGACCGTGGGCAGATTCGGGAGCAATCCTGCAGCGCTGCCCTGGAACTGCTGATGGGCGGGTTGTCCATGGGAACAAAAGATCCCCCAGGTTAGTTATGAATAGTGTCGGCCGTTGATAGGGTTGACGACTAAGGCTCAAGAAACTCGGGCCGGTCATTATCTTCGCGGCATCCGTCCCCGGGCGGGGCCGCACTTATGAGGGAGCAAGGCATACCGATGGTAAAGCAACCCGTATCCGTAAACGGCGTGATCCGTTGGCGTGATGTGGGGCTGGCAGATGATGCACAACGCAAGCCTAAGGAGCGCAAAATGGTGGTTCTACGCCATGAGATAGGGGACGTCCTTCGCGATGTCCGCCAGCGCCAGGGCAGGACGCTCCGGGAGGTGTCCCACAGTGCAAGGGTCTCCCTCGGATACCTGAGCGAAGTGGAACGCGGCCAAAAGGAAGCGTCATCTGAACTCCTCTCATCAATCTGCGGCGCACTGGACGTTCCACTGTCCTTGATGCTGCGGGAAGTCAGCGATCGTCTCGCAGAGGCGGAGGGTGTCTCGATCCCGGACACCATTCCACAGGAGTTCTCGCGCGAGTTCGAAGACAACCTACCCGATGACCTCACCGACGAATTCCGCAGGGGACTGGCAACCACCAACCGCTAGTGGTCCCTCCGGAGTCAGAAGGCCCGCCTCGACGAGAGGGCGGGCTTTCTGCTGTCCGCCGCGAAAAGCTCCTACCAGTTGCCTCCTACCAATTGTCCTTTGTATAGGTGGAATTGAGCTGGGCGATAAGGTTGCCGAGCTGGGTGAGGTCCGACACGTCCCAATCCTCCATCAGCTGATGGAAAGCCTGCTTACGCGCTGTCTGTGCGGTGACGAGTTGATGGGTGCCCGCAGGCGTCAGTGAGATCGCCTGGGCCCGGCCGTCCAGGGGATCCGCCTCCTTCTGAACCAGACCGAGTTGCTCGAGCATGGCGATCTGCCGGCTCACCGACGGTTTGCCGACGCCGATGCTCGCAGCGATGTCCGTCAGCCGCATGGAACCCTCGCGTTGCAGGATCACGAGCAACCCATAGGCAGCAGGTTCCATGTCCGGGTGGACGCGGCGCGCCACCTTGTAGGAGTTGGAGCGGGCGCGTCTCCAGAGCATGCTGAGCTGTTGCTCGAGCGCCTCGATCGCGGAATCTACATCGGAGTCGGTATGTGTGGGCTTGGCTTCCATGTCGCTTATTCTAGGGTTCCGGCCGCCCCATTCCGCTACTGAGGCCGGGGGAAGCCGCCCGGGGGGCATGCGACCATCATCACCGGGCTTTCGGCAGGACATTTTGGAAGGACTCATGCCGGTGGAATCGCCCAGCAGAACCTTCCGACGGGACTTTCCGACAGGATTTTCCTGCAGGACCGAGGCGAGACGCTTGCTCGATACGAAGGATTTCCGATTTCTGATTTCCGGGCCGTGGCGCCCGTCGGCAGAATGACGCAGTGGAAAGGGAGAGGGACATGCGGCTGAGTGATTTCTGGCGGCTGATGGATGACGAGTTCGGGAGCCGATACTCGCGCACTCTTGCGGGGGACCTGGTCCTGGCTGAGCTGGGGGACCGGACCGCGCTTGCAGCATTGTCCGGCGGGGTCGAGCCCCGTCGGGTGTGGATCGCTGTCTGTGATGCGCAGGACGTTCCGCACGAGCGGCGCCTGGGCCGGGATGTCGCGCCGAGGCGGTGATCCTGCTGGAGGGCGACAGTAGGGTCGCCCTGCCGATGTCGAGCCGATTGCCAGCAGGACATGTCGCGAAGTTATTCGAATCTTTGTTCGGTCGGCGCTAAGATGGAGATAGCACGCGGCGCCGGAATGTCCACATAGGAACGGCATTCCCTGAATTGTCAGAGCCGGCCGATAGGGTCGGAACGAACATGCAAACGGCCCTCAGGGCCACAACATACCGAGGTGAATAATGGCCGCACCAGCCGACCGCGAGAAAGCCCTTGAGGCTGCACTTGCCCAGATTGACAAGCAGTATGGCAAAGGCTCGATCATGCGTCTTGGTGACGAGGTTCGGGCCCCACGTGAAACTATCTCCACAAGTTCCATTGCACTGGATGCAGCCCTCGGCATAGGAGGGCTTCCCCGCGGCAGGGTCGTGGAGATCTACGGGCCGGAATCATCGGGTAAGACCACTGTTGCACTTCACGCCGTCGCCAGCGTCCAGCGTAATGGTGGTATCGCCGCGTTCATCGACGCCGAGCACGCCCTGGATCCCGAGTACGCAAAGAGGCTGGGTGTGGATACCGATGCGCTCCTGGTGTCCCAGCCTGATACGGGTGAGCAGGCCCTGGAAATCATGGACATGCTGATCGGGTCCGGCTCGATTGACCTCGTGGTGATCGACTCCGTGGCAGCGCTGGTGCCCCGCGCGGAGATTGAAGGCGACATGGGAGATAGCCATGTAGGCCTCCAGGCCAGGCTCATGAGCCAGGCCCTGCGAAAAATCGCGGGGCGGTTGAGCCAGACCAACACGACCGCGATCTTCATCAACCAGCTTCGCGAGAAGATCGGTGTGTTCTTCGGTAGCCCGGAGACGACCACGGGTGGCAAGGCCCTGAAGTTCTATGCGTCAGTGCGCATCGACGTGCGCCGCATCGAAACCCTCAAGGAGGGTGTCAATCCGGTGGGTAACCGCACCAGGGCCAAGATCGTCAAGAACAAGATGGCGCCGCCGTTCAAGCAGGCGGAATTCGATATTCTTTACGGCTACGGAATCTCGCGTGAGGGCGGACTCATCGATGTGGGTGTGGAGAACGGGCTTGTCAAGAAATCGGGTGCGTGGTTCACCTACGACGGCGATCAGCTGGGCCAAGGCAAGGAGAACGCCCGGAAGTTCCTGATCGACAATCCGGACCTGGCTGATGAACTCGAGCAGAAGATCCGGACAAAGCTCGGGATCGGTGTCCAGCCGGAAGAAGCTGAAGGCACACCGAAGCTCAAGGCCGTCAGCGGGGAGTAGCCAGATGTCCACGGAGGGCGTGTTCGGTTCCAGCGGAAGATCCGAGCCGTCACGCAAACCTTTCGGCAGGAGCAAGGGCTCCAAGGCCGGGAGTGCGCGTTCCGCAGCTTCGGGGGCCCGCGCCCGGAAGCCGCGGCCCGGGCAGGACTCGCCCTACGGTCCGGTCATGGGAAGTTCGGCCGATTCCGATTCCGGCACCGATCCTGACTCCGGCTTTGGCGGCCCTCCGCAGCAGGACTACGAGGACGGGCCGAGGAGGCCATCGGGCCCCCCCGACGCAGCTTTGCCCACTGTTTCCGATGAGGGAAGCAAGCCTCCGGAAGATCCGGCCGGGCTTGGCCGGTCGATTGTTCTCCGACATCTGGCCATGGCACCCAAGAGCAGGCACCAGCTTGCCCAGAAGCTCACGGAGCGAAATATCCCTGATGACGTCGCCAGCGCAGTGCTGGACCGCTTCGAAGAGGTTCAACTCATCGATGATGCCGAATTCGCGGGGATGTGGGTGCGCAGTCGTGCCGAAACACGGTCCCTGGCCCGGTCGGTCCTGAAGCGGGAGCTTGCTGACAAGGGCATCCACCCGGAGCTCGCCGAGGAAGCCCTGGCCCAGGTCAGCGACAAGGATGAGCGCGCCACAGCAGAACAGCTGATCCGCAGGAAGATGCGAGCCGGCATCGACCTGGCGGACCGGAAGGTCCGCGACAAGGAAACGCGTAGGCTGGTCGGCGTGCTGGCCCGCAAGGGCTACAGTCCAGGCCTTGCGTTCTCCCTCATCAGGGACATCATGGACGCGGGGCAGGAGGACGACGATTGTGGACTCACCGTCGGCCCACCGTACGCTTGACAGCGTGAGTATTACAGCGCCCGCACCGTCGTCGACACCGGTCCAGCGGAATACGGTCGGCAGTCCGCGCACCTACGAGGTCCGGACATTCGGCTGCCAGATGAATGTCCATGATTCCGAGCGCATCACCGGGCTGCTCGAGGGTGCCGGTTACGCCGCGTCGTCCGGCGGGCAAGCCGACGTCGTCGTCTTCAATACCTGCGCGGTCCGTGAGAATGCCGACAACAAGCTTTATGGAAACCTCGGGATGCTCGCCTCGGTGAAGGAAACCCATCCCGGCATGCAGATAGCAGTGGGTGGATGCCTCGCACAGAAGGACCGCGACACGATCCTGCGGAAAGCGCCGTGGGTGGACGCAGTCTTCGGAACCCACAACATCGGGTCCCTTCCGGCCCTGCTCGAGCGTGCACGCCACAACAACGAGGCCCAGCTCGAGATCCTCGAGTCCCTCGATGTGTTCCCCTCCACGCTTCCCACCAAGCGTGACTCGGTGTACGCGGGATGGGTGTCGATTTCCGTTGGCTGCAACAACACCTGCACCTTCTGCATTGTTCCAGCACTGCGGGGCAAGGAGCGCGACCGCCGGCCCGGGGACATCCTCGCCGAGATCGAGGCGCTCGTGGCCGACGGCGCCATCGAGGTCACCCTTCTCGGCCAGAACGTGAATTCCTACGGCGTGGAGTTCGGCGACCGCGGTGCGTTCGCCAAGCTGCTACGATCCTGTGGAGCAATCGAGGGCCTGGAGCGTGTCCGGTTCACCAGCCCGCACCCCGCTGCCTTCACGGACGACGTGATCGAAGCAATGGCCGAGACTCCCAACGTGATGCCGCAGCTGCACATGCCGCTGCAGTCCGGTTCCGACCGCGTGTTGAAGGACATGCGGCGTTCCTACCGGTCGGCGAAGTTCCTCGGGATCCTCGACCGCGTGCGCGAGCGCATGCCGCACGCGGCGATCTCCACCGACATCATCGTGGGGTTCCCCGGAGAGACGGAGGAGGATTTCCAGGCAACGCTCGACGTCGTCGAGAAGTCCCGGTTCGCAACGGCCTTCACCTTCCAGTACTCCAAGCGCCCGGGAACTCCCGCTGCGGAGCTCGCGGACCAGTTGCCCAAGCACGTCGTGCAGGAACGCTACGAGCGGCTCACGGCGCTGCAGGACCGCATCAGCGAAGAGGAGAACGCGCTGCAGCTCGGCCGTCAGCTGGAAGTCCTCGTCACCGCCCACCGGGGGAGGAAAAGTGCTGAGACCCATCGCTTGACGGGGCGCTCGAGGGACCAGAGGCTCGTCCATTTCTCAGTGCCCGACGGTGGCCAGGCACCGCGCCCAGGGGATCTTGTCACCGTTCCCGTGACCCGGGCGGCACCGTTCCACCTCATCGCCGACCCGGCGTCGCCCGCGGACTACAGCGTGCGGCGATCGCGCGCCGGTGACGCGTGGGACCGTGCCCAGGCGGATTCGTGCGGTGCGACCTCATCCGGCGCCGATGGAGCAGGGACGCGTGGAATCTCGCTCGGAATGCCCTCCCTCCCGGTCCGCGGGCCAGCCGGCTGACGGCAGGAATTCCCTGATGCCGGCACGTAGCCGCATGCCGCCAGCGCCCCAACTGGTGCCCGTAGACCGGTCCGCTCCAGCCGTTCGGCCGACGGTCGACGCCGGGCGGAATCCTGATGGGCGGAATCCTGGCGATTGGAATCTTGACGGCTGGAATCTCGGCGATCGGAATCCTGACAGGTGGGATCCAGAGGGGCGGAATCCTGACGGGCGGAATCCCGATCGCCGGTTGTCCCCACCCGGGGCACCCCTCGCCGGAGCGGTTGTCGCCGTCGTCGGTCCCACCGGTTCCGGAAAATCGGACCTTGCCGTCCGGCTGGCGCTCGCGCTCGACGGCGAGGTCGTCAATGCCGATGCGATGCAGTTTTATCGCGGCATGGACATCGGTACCGCGAAGCTTGCGATGGAGGAGCGCGGGGGCGTCCCCCACCACCTTCTCGACACCCTCTCCGTCCAGGAGGAGGCCAGCGTTGCTGCCTATCAGGACGCCGCACGGGCGTCCATCGATGAGATCCGGAGGCGCGGGAAGGTGCCGATCCTCGCCGGAGGGTCCGGGCTGTACGTGAGGGCCGCCCTGGACTGCCTCGAGTTCCCGGGTACCGACCCTGCAGTACGGAAACGCCTTGAGGAGGAGCTTCAGGCCAGGGGTGCCGCGGAGTTGCGGAAGCGGTTGGCGAAGGTCGACCCCGCGTCGGCCGCGCGAGTCGCTGACGACCGCCGGCTCGTCCGGGCGCTCGAAGTCACCGAACTGACCGGACGCCCCTTCAGCTCGTTCATGCCCGAGCGCCGGTACTACCAGCCCGCCATTCAGGTGGCCCTCGAGGTGGACCGGGACAGGTTACGGCTCCGCCTCGCGACTCGCGTCCACACCATGGTGGCGGCCGGGCTGCGTTCCGAGGTGGAGCAGCTTGCCGTCCAGGGGCTGAGGGAGGGACGGACGGCGTCCCGGGCGCTGGGCTATGCTCAGTTCCTGAAGGTGCTCGACGGA
This sequence comes from Arthrobacter sp. H41, assembly GCF_000520535.1. Classification (GTDB taxonomy): domain Bacteria; phylum Actinomycetota; class Actinomycetes; order Actinomycetales; family Micrococcaceae; genus Arthrobacter_D. The sequence continues at coordinate 25,791 of NZ_KI914774.1, read as the reverse complement.
GCAATGCCCGAGGAAGCTGCCGTCGAGGACACGATCGCCGCAACTCGGCGCTTCGCCAAGCGTCAACTCACCTGGTTCCGTGGAGACCCCCGTGTGAGCTGGCTGGATGGTGAGGATCCGCGCGTGCTCGAGAAGTGCCTCGACCTTCTACCGGGTGGATCGCATGACCCCCACAATCCAGCTCCGCGAGTGCCAACCCAGGAGGGTGACCGTGCCAGTTCACACGCCGCAGAATTCCACTAGTCCACTGGCCGGAGTCCCCTTCACCAAAGGGCATGGAACAGGCAATGACTTCCTCCTGATCCTCGACCCTGAAGGGCGACTCGACCTCGACAGCAGAAGTGTCACCGCCGCGTGCGACCGACATCGGGGAATCGGAGCGGACGGAATGATCCGCGCGGTCCGCTCGGAACAGATTCCCGAAGGTAGGGCGCTCTTGCAGAGCGCTCCCGACGCCGTGTGGTTCATGGACTACTGGAATGGCGACGGAACAACCTCCGAGATGTGCGGCAACGGCGTACGGGTGTTCGTCCATTTCCTGGCCGTCAAGGGGTTCGTCTCGCTCGCCGGCGGAGCAACGGTCTCCATTGCCACCCGCGGCGGCGTGAAGGTCGTCACGGCCTCCCCTGACGGATACTCGGTGGACATGGGCCCGTGGGAATTCATCCACCCGGACACTGCGGTGGCCCGCGGCACGGACTCCCTGGTGGAAATCCAGGGACTTGAAGTGGCACGCCCCGCCTTGTCCGTCAGCATGGGAAACCCGCACACCGTCGTCGCGCTCGCGAGTCTCGGGGAGTTGACCGCCGCAGGCCTGCACATCGCCCCGGCGGTGGAACCGCTGCCGGCCCAGGGGACCAACGTCGAGTTGGTGGTGCCCCATGACCCGCTGGTCGATGACGGCGTCGGCATCATCACCATGCGCGTTCATGAGCGCGGTGTGGGAGAAACGCAGTCCTGTGGCACGGGAGCCTGCGCGGCGGCCGCTGCAACCCGGTATTGGGCGGGGGATTCCGCGCCGTCCCGCTGGGCCGTGGGCGTGCCGGGAGGCGTAGTGGGCGTCGTCTTCCATGTGGGCGTTGACGGACTGGAGCACGTCGAACTGAGCGGGCCGGCCGACCTGGTGGCCGAGGGCGTACTGTTTCCGGCGTCATTGCAGGCTCCTTCCCACTGACCGCACACCTCCCTGTGCTGGAAACCCGGGATGGGCAGGGTTTTCGCAGGATCGTGCGAAGCACAAAGCGCAAGGTTTGCGCAGGTTGGACGAAAACAACAATTTCTTCAGCGGGATGCACGTAGCATTTGGAGGTGCCCTCCACTTCCTCCCCTTCAGCCGGCGACGGGTTCCCTGGTGGCCGCGCGGGATCCGATTGCCGGCAGATCGATGCCGAATCCCCGTCAGCCTGCAGCGGGGGTACGCCGTTGGTCGACCGGAAAGTGCTGCGTGAGCTGGAGGAGGATTTCGACAGTCCGACGGTGGTGTATGCGTTCGCCCGGGACTTCGCGCAGTCCTGGGACGGGAAATATCGACGCCTCGCCTGCTTCGTGAAGGATCGTGACAAGGCGGGGGCGAAAGAGGCTGCCCTGAGTGTGAAGGTCACCTCGACGATGGTTGGAGCGGTGCGGCTTGCTTATCTCGCTGCCCGGTTCGAACAGCTCATCGAGGACAACGACATGGATGCCGCAGCCCGGGTTCTTGGGTGCGTCGAGGTTTGCGGGTCCGACACCACCTCGGAACTCCTCCACACCTATATACCCCCTGAACTGTAGGGACTGCGCTCCTACCGGGCCGGCTGCTGTCCGGGTAGGGGAATGAGTCGGTAGCCGATTCCCCTGACCGTTGTGATGACGTCATGAGAACGGTCGCTGTTGGTGAGCTTCCGCCGCAGATTGCCTATGTGGACTTCGATTGCGCGCTGGTCCGCGTCGCTCACGTAGGAATATCCCCGGTACTCCTCGCCCCGGACGACCCCGACCAATGCGGACCGCGTCCGGACGGCTCCGTTACTCCGAAGCAGGTCGTGCAGCAGATCGAATTCACTCCTCGTCAGGAGCAGCTCCTCGTCGGCGAGCTTCGCCGTTCGGGCTTCCCGATCAAGAACCAGCTCACCGTGCCGAAGCACAGCAGGGTTTCTCAGGTCAACGGCAGCGGCGGTGGCAGTGGCGGGTAGGAGGGTGGGCGGAGGAGCGCTGGCTGGAACGGGCGGCGCGGGCGGACGTGTTGCCTCGAGTCGAGGGCGGCGCAGCATCGCATCGATCCTTGCCCTCAGTTCACGTGGACGAAAGGGCTTAATCAGGTAATCGTCGGCGCCGGCCTGAAGTGCGGTGAGGGTATCCAGTTCATCCGCTCGGGCACTGAGCATGATGACGTAGCAGTCGCTGATGTTCCGGATACGGCGAAGCACCTCGTAGCCGTCGATGTCGGGTAGGCCGACGTCAAGCGTCACCACTGTCGGGGTCATCCTGCGCACCACCTCCACTCCGTTCCGTCCGGTCGCTTCGGAGTGGACGTCGAAACCGGCCTGCCGAAGCACAGCGACAACGATGTTCCGGATATCGATGTCATCTTCGATGACGACGGCCGATCCCTGCTCGGCATGTCCGGCGGGGGTTCCGGTGCTCATGCCGGTGCCTCCGTCCCGGTTCGTACGGGCGCACCCCATGCGCCTGTCCTACGGGAGACCCGGGGAAAGGAGGCGAAGGAATTGTTCTCTCTTGTCCCGGGGGCAACAGTGCCTGGGTAAGCAACAGATACCGACGCTTCCAAGAAGCACGTGTGCGGCATGGTTGAGACCTTTGCAGTTCGGTAGCCCGGCTGACCGCGTGGGTCCCGTGGCTTTGCGTCCCCGGCTCGCACCAGGTTTGCCCTTATCGATGGGCGAATGCCCATGCATGTTCCCGGACTTTATCAGGGCGGACGGCGGGTCGACTACTGATGCGGAAACGTATTCCCGCTGGCCGCACCGACGGGAACCCCAGGGATGATCGATGCATCCATCAGTTGCCGCTTCGTCAGGACCGCGCGTCGTCCCGCTTCACGTGGATAACCCGGAAGGATTTCGACGTGTCAGCACGCCGTACGGCACAGCCTTCCGGCAGTGCATCCGCCAGCCATCGCTGCAGGGAATCGGCGCCGAGGTTCTTCTGCACCACCAGCCAGGCATCACCGCCGGGCGCGAGCCGCGGGAGCCACGCCAGCAGGAGCGCATGGAGTTCCTGCTTGCCGATCCGGATGGGCGGGTTGGACCACACCGTGTCGAATTCGAGTGCGGCGTCCACGCCGTCGGGCGTGCTGGCGTGGACGTTCGGTAGCCCCAGTCTCGAGGCGTTGTCCCGGGTGAGGGCAATGCAGCGCTCATTGACATCCACCGCGTAAACCGCCGCCGTCGGGACCTTGAGAGCCAAGCTCAGCGCGAGCGGGCCCCAACCGCAACCGATATCGAGCAGCCGTGTGCCTGAAGGCTGCGGCACGGCATCCAGCAGGATGGCTGTACCCTTGTCGATGCCGTCGGGGCTGAACAGACCGGAAGCTGTCACCAATTCCCGGCGCTGTCCTTCAAGGATAACGGTGAGCGGGCGGCGCACCTCGGGTCCTGCGGGGTTGGCGGTGAAGTAATGCTGGGAGTCCATGGCAAAAGCCTAGTGCCGATAGAGTCTCCTTCCCGGCATGGGGGATGGAACCACCCGGCACGGGGATGCAACCGCCATGCAGGGAAGGGGGCGGCCGGTTCCGCGCAGAGTGAAGTGCTGGAATGGAACGGCGGAGGGAACTAGAATTGGAGTCCACTGTTACAAGGGAGAATATGACCACGAATTCCGGAGAATCCACCGGTGTCGACATGGGACCGGAAGAGATCCAGGCCGTTATCGACCGAATCCTCGCGCACGACGAGGCAGCCTCGGCAAAGTTCTCGGGTGTGCAGGGAAACGGGGTGGGCTCCGGGTCTGCTCCGGTTGAACGCACCTGGCGCTCGCGGGCCCAGGCGATCTCGGAGGCGGCTGAAGATCAGTTCTCCTTCGACGGGGACCAGCAGGATCTCGCGGAGCGCCGTGCGCTGCGCCGCGTGGCCGGGCTCTCCACGGAGCTCGAGGACGTCACCGAAGTCGAATACCGCCAGCTGCGGCTTGAGCGGGTGGTCCTTGCCGGGCTGTGGTCCGAGGGGACCGCGCAGGACGCCGAGAACTCGCTGCAGGAGCTGGCGGCCCTGGCTGAGACCGCAGGATCGGAAGTGCTCGATGGAATGGTCCAGCGCAGGCTCAAGCCGGACCCCGCGACTTTCCTCGGATCGGGAAAAGCCCAGGAGTTGAAGGACGTCGTGATGGCTACGGGTGCCGACACGGTGATCGTGGACAGCGAACTGTCTCCCTCCCAGCGCCGCGGGCTCGAGGACATCGTGAAGGTCAAGGTCATCGACCGCACAGCCCTGATTCTCGACATCTTCGCGCAGCATGCGAAATCCCGGGAGGGCAAAGCCCAGGTGGAGCTCGCCCAGCTCGAATACCTGCTCCCACGACTTCGTGGCTGGGGCGAGTCGATGTCCCGCCAGGCAGGTGGCCAGGTCGGCAGTGCCAGCGCGGGCATGGGTTCACGCGGTCCTGGTGAGACGAAAATCGAGCTCGACCGGCGCAAGATCCGCACGCGCATGGCGAAACTGCGCAGGGAAATCGCGGGAATGAAGCCTGCGCGTGAGACCAAGCGGTCGAACCGTCGGCGCAACCAGGTTCCCTCGGTTGCCATCGCCGGCTATACCAACGCAGGGAAGTCATCCCTGCTCAACCGGCTCACTGATGCGGGCGTCCTCGTCGAGAATGCGCTTTTCGCAACCCTCGATCCGACAGTGCGGAAGGCGGAGACGGCCGACGGCATCGGCTACACGCTGGCCGATACCGTGGGATTCGTGCGGTCACTGCCGACACAGCTCATCGAGGCGTTCCGTTCCACGCTGGAGGAAGTGGCCGATTCCGATCTCATCCTGCATGTGGTCGATGCCTCCCATCCCGATCCCGAAGGCCAGATCGCCGCGGTCCGCGCCGTTATGGCCGAGGTCGAGGCGCGGGACATTCCCGAGATCATCGTGCTCAACAAGGCCGATGCCGCCGACCCCTTCGTGATCGAACGCCTGCGCCAGCGGGAGCCCCGCAATGTGGTGGTTTCCGCCCGAACAGGGGCCGGGCTCGACGAGCTTCGCGATCTGATCAGCGAGGCGATTCCCCGCCCGGGAGTTCGGATGGAACTGCTGGTGCCCTACGAGCACGGTGAGGTTCTCAGCCGGCTCCACCAGGAGGACGCCGAAATCCTTGAACTGGAGCATGTCGGTGAGGGAACCCGGCTCGACGTCATGGTCCGCGAAGCCCTCGCTGCGGAACTGGAACCGTATCTCCGGCATGAGTGAGGGGTCCGGGCCCGACGCCCTGACGCTGCTCGACGCCGCCGTCGCGTCCATGGGCGGTGAAAGCCGTAGCGGCCAGCATGAGATGGTGCGCCAAGTGAGCGAGGCCATCGCCGCCGGCACTCATCTTCTGGTGCAGGCCGGTACAGGAACCGGTAAGTCGCTGGCCTACCTCGTACCGCTCATCGCCCATGCCATGGAGAGCGAGCGGCCGTCAGTGGTCTCCACTGCGACGCTCGCCCTCCAGGCGCAGATCGTCGGCCGGGATCTCCCGCGCCTTCTCGAGTCGGTTCAGCAGCACCTGCCGCGGCCGGTCGATGTCGCCCTGCTCAAGGGCAGGGCGAACTACCTCTGCAAACACAAGGTCGGCGGTGGTTTCCCGGAGGACGACGTGCCGGACGCGCTTTTCAGCCTCGGGGAGGATGCCGCTCCACACCCGGCGCCCGGCTCCTTCGCCGCGTCGCCTTCCAGCACGCTCGGGAAGGAAGTGGTCCGCATCCGGGAATGGGCCGAGGAAACCGCCACCGGTGACCGTGACGAGCTCCTTCCCGGTGTCAGCGACCGTGCCTGGCGGCAGGTTTCCGTCAGCAGCATGGAATGCCTCGGCGCCCAGCGCTGTCCCGTTGCCGAGCAGTGCTTCAGCGAGAAGGCACGGGGAGCCGCTGCCGACGCCGATATCATCATCACCAACCATGCGATGCTGGCGATCAGCGCGTTCGAGGGTCTCGCCGTCCTCCCGGAGTACGACGTCGTCGTGATCGACGAAGCGCACGAGCTCCACGACCGCGTCACCGGCGCGGTGTCGGGGCAGCTCGCGCCGGCAATGATTCAGGCGGCCTCGACGGCGCTCCGTCGTCATGCCTCCATCGGTACAGATGTCCTGGACAGTGCGGGAAGCGCATTCGAGGCTGCCGCCATGCTCCTTCCATCCGGCCTGTTGCCGGGAGGGCTGCCAGAGGCTGTCGAACAGTCGCTGGACCAGGTGCGGAATGCCTGCCGCGCTGCCCTGTCGGACACGAAGACCGACGGCAAGACCGGCGACGCCGACGGCGGCCGGCAGATGGCACGCGCGCGACTGACCCTCATCTTCGATCTGTGCGAGCGGATTCTGGCCGCCGCGAGGTCGAACGAGGTGGTCTGGGCATCGCGGGCCAGTTCCTTCACGCCTGGTTCCGGCTACGGGATTCCCGACGAAAGCGCTCCGGCGACCCTCAACGTGGCTCCGCTCTCCGTGGCAGGCAGGCTCCGCGAGGGACTGTTCGAGGATCACACGGTGATCCTCACCTCGGCGACCCTTGCGATCGGGGCGGAGTTCGGTCCTGTCGCCGGGTCGCTCGGCCTCGCGGGCGACGGCGCTCCGTCATGGACCGGAGTCGACGTCGGCAGCCCCTTCGATTACCCGCGTCAGGGGGTGCTGTATGTTGCCAAGGATCTCCCGAAACCGGAGCGCGGCACGTCAGGTGCCCAGCTTGCTGAACTCGAAGCGCTTCTCACTGCGTCGCGGGGAGGTGCGCTGGGGCTGTTCTCCTCGAAGCGTGCAGCCGAGGAGGCAGCTGAAGCGCTGAGGCCCAAGGTCGGTTTCGAGATTCTCTGCCAGGGCGAATCGTCCCTGTCGTCCCTCGTGCGGCAGTTTTCGGAAGAACCGGACACCTGTCTGTTCGGCACGCTGTCCCTTTGGCAGGGCGTCGATGTGCCGGGCAATGCCTGCCGGCTCGTGGTCATCGACCGCATTCCCTTCCCGCGCCCTGACGACCCGCTGATGACGGCAAGAACCCGCGCCGTCGCTCGTGCGGGGGGCAACGGCTTCATGAGCGTGTCGGCAACCCATGCCGCCGTGCGACTCGCCCAGGGCGCGGGACGCCTGATCCGGGCGTCGGGCGACCGGGGTGTGGTGGCAGTGCTCGACTCGCGGCTCGCGAATGCCCGTTACGGGGGATTCCTCCGAGCAGCGCTGCCGCCCTTCTGGACGACGACGGACAGGGCGACGGCGCTCGGCATCCTTGAGCGGCTTGCTGCTCCCGCGCCGGGTGCCAGAGTGGGCTAGGGCGCATTCTCGGACCTTGTTCAGGACCCCTGAGCGGCTTGTGCTCTCCGGCCCCGGGCGCCGGGATGGGCTAGGAATCTTTCAGGGACCTTGCTCAGACCTTCCTCAGGACCCCTTGAGCGGCTTGTGCTCTCCAGCATCGGGCGCCGGGATGGGCTATAGAGCTCTCAGCACCGAGACGACTTTGCCCATGATGCTCGCATGATCACCGAGGATGGGTTCGTAGCGGGTGTTCTGCGGCAGCAGCCAGGTGTGTCCGTCACGCTGGCGGAATGTCTTGACCGTTGCCTCGTCGTCGAGCAGCGCGGCAACGATATCACCATTGAGGGCGCTCTGTTGCCGACGCACCACCACCCAGTCGCCGTCGCAGATGGCAGCATCAATCATCGAGTCGCCCGAAACCTTCAGCATGAACAGGTCGCCGTGTCCCACCAACTGGCGGGGGAGGGGCAGAACCTCTTCGACCACCTGGTCCGCAAGGATCGGTCCACCGGCTGCGATCCGGCCGACCAGCGGCACCATCGCCGTATCGACCGCTCCCTGATGCGGCCGTGGGCCACTCCGCAGCGGACCGGCTGAGCCGGCAGGGAAATCCGGGCTTTCCGGCTCCGCAGCGTCGGTCAGGGTCAGTGGAAGCAGGATCTCCATGGCCCTCGGGCGCTTCGGATCGCGACGGATATAGCCGAGGCGCTCGAGCTGGGCCAACTGGTGAGTGACGCTTGACAGGCTGGCCAGGCCGACGACGTCCCCGATCTCGCGCATCGACGGCGGGTATCCGTTCGAACCGATGGAGCGCTGGATAGTCTCGAGAATCGTCTTCTGCCGGTCGGTCAGCCCCTTGCCGACTGCGCGGCCCCGTGGACGCCCGCGCCCCGTGCCGACAGTGACGCCCTCCGCCGCTGGGACTTCCTCCGATGTGGGGCCGGGAGTTGCCTGCCCTGCCGCCTCGTGCTCTGCCACCGGTCTTCCTCTCCTTGGTGCCCCGAGTCCGGTCCATCAGTTGCTGCCGAACGGTTTTGTCAGTGGTGGGTGGTGATGTGAAAGCAGCAAGTCCGCCGAGGTATTCACTCTGCATCCTGCTCCTATGTCAACGCTAGAACACCCGCGGCATGATTTCAAACATATGTTCGAGTGAGTCTCGACAAAGTTCGTTCGCAGATGCTAAAAATAGGCAGGAAGAAAATCGAAGACGTGTTCTAATTCATCGTTTCGGGCCGTCTCGCAGATTCGAAAATCCGAAAGAGGTACAGCTATGACAGTACTCATCATGGGGACCAGCGCCCCATCCTCCGGCAATCGCTGGAACAGCGACTTCCGCGCAGGAACGGCGGTCCGTTCTTCCAGCCCGCAGGGTTTCCCGTTGAATACCTCGCGGAGTACGGAACCCGCGCCGATTCGGCTGACCCGACGAGGACGGCTTGTGCTCGTGGGCCTTCCCACGGTCCTGTTCGTGGCGCTGGTGATGATGTTGGGAGTCTCACTCACCTCCCAGGCGAAGGCTGCGGGGAATGTGCCGGCACCCACGGAGACCATCAGCATCAGTGTGGGCCAGGGGGAGACCCTGTGGGGGATTGCCGGAGAGTTCGCGCCGGACCGGGACCCTCGCGAGTTCGTGGCGGAACTGGTCGAGCTCAACGGTCTTGGCTCCTCAGTGGTGCAGGCGGGCCAGTCGCTCGCAGTGCCGGTCGGTGGCTGACGGCGATCCATCCGCGGACACCGGTCGGTCGGCGAGTGGGCTCGGAAAGCTCGGCGGAGGACTTCGATAGCGCGGCCGGAGACCGGATTCTCCGGACCGCCCGCCCATCGCTTAAACTCGCAGGGTGACTGACCGCAAAGAGGCACTCGCCCATCTCCCCCTGAGGAACAACCTGGTGGGGCTCCTCCCATACGGCGCCCCGCAGATCGACGTACCGATCCTCCTCAACGTGAACGAGAACACCCACGGCGTACCGATGGACGTCCACGCAGCAATCGTGGCTGCCGTGGAAGTGGCCACTGGCGGGCTCAACCGCTACCCCGACCGGGAGTTCACGGAGTTGCGCACCAATCTGGCTGCCTACCTCGGCCACGGCATCACCCCGGACCAGATCTGGGCGGCCAACGGTTCGAACGAGGTGCTCCAGCAGATCCTGCAGGCGTTCGGCGGTCCCGGGCGGACGGCCCTCGGGTTCCCTCCGACGTACTCCATGTACCCGCTCCTGGCCAGCAGCACTGACACGCGGTACGTCACTGCCGGGCGGCGTGCGGCGTTCGAGATGACCGCATCCGATACTGCCCGGCATGTTCGCGAATCGCAGGCGAACGTCGTGTTCCTCTGCTCACCGAACAACCCCACCGGTACGGCGCTCGGCCTCGACGTCGTCGAGGCCGCCTACGAAGCTGGGGAGAAGGAACGGGCCATCATCATCGTCGACGAGGCCTACGGGGAATTCGCGACGTCCGGCACAAGGAGCGCGCTGACGCTCCTGCCCGGCAGGGAGCGCCTCATCGTGTCCCGCACCATGAGCAAGGCCTTCGCTATGGCCGGAGCGCGGCTCGGCTATCTCGCAGCTGCGCCTGAAATCGCCGACGCGCTCCGCCTGGTACGCCTGCCCTACCACCTTTCCGCCCTCACCCAGGCGGCGGCCAACGCCGCCCTGACCCATGCCGAAACCCTGCTGGCCAACGTCAAGGCCATCAAGGAACAGCGCGACCGCATTGTGGCCGAACTGCAGGAGCTGGGGCTCTCGCCGGCGCCCTCGGATGCCAACTTCGTCTTCTTCGGCGGCCTGGACGATCCCCGTGCGGTGTGGCACGGGCTGCTCGAGGCAGGGGTCCTGATCCGTGACGTCGGCATCGAAGGCCACCTCAGGGTGACGGCCGGTACTGAGGCGGAGACCACAGTGTTCCTCGACACCCTCCGCACCCTCCTGTAAGCACCGTCTTCTAGACTGGTATCAAAGAGGGCGCCCGATCGCCCTCGACCGGGGCGAAGCACCCAACCTACCGAAGGACCGCCATGACCGTGGAGATTTTCGCCGGCCGTACCGCGCGGATCGAGCGCACCACCAGTGAATCCAGCGTGCTCGTCGACATCAACCTCGACGGCACCGGGGAATCGGAGATCAGTACCACGGTGCCGTTCTACGACCACATGCTGACCGCACTGGCGAAGCACTCACTCATCGACATGACGGTGAAGGCCTCCGGTGACACCCACATCGACGTCCACCACACCGTCGAGGACACCGCTATCGCCCTCGGCGAAGCACTGCGTGAAGCGCTGGGGACCAAGGCCGGCATCCGCCGCTTCGGGGAGGCAACCGTTCCACTCGACGAAGCGCTGGCGAGCGCCGTCGTCGACATCTCGGGCAGGCCTTTCCTCGTGCACGGCGGCGAACCGGCCGGCCAGGAATACCACCTGATCGGGGGACACTTCACCGGTTCACTGACCCGGCACGTGTTCGAGGCGATCGCGCTCCACGCACAGATCTGCCTCCACGTGACCCTGGTGGCCGGCCGCGACCCGCACCACATCGTCGAAGCCCAGTTCAAGGCCCTGGCGCGCGCACTCCGTGCCGCTGTGGAACCCGATCCGCGGGTGACGGGCATTCCCTCCACCAAGGGCGCGCTGTGAGCGCCCGCCGCGTCACGGTGCTCGACTACGGCTCTGGGAACGTCCGGTCCGTCGTGCGTGCGCTGGAGCATGTGGGCGCGGAGGTTAAACTCAGTGCCAAGCCGGCGGACGTGCTCGAGGCAGATGGTCTCCTCGTACCCGGAGTGGGTGCGTTCGAAACCGTCATGAAGGGCCTGAAGGACGTCGATGCGCTGCGCATGATCGGCCGGCGGGTCGCCGGCGGCCGTCCCGTCCTCGGGATCTGCGTCGGACTGCAGGTCCTCTTCGAGGACAGCGTCGAACACGATACAAGGGTTCCCGGCATGGGGGAATGGCCGGGCACCGTGGAGCGGCTGAAGGCCGACGTCGTGCCGCACATGGGATGGAACACCGTGTCGGCTCCGGAAGAATCCGTCCTGTTCGACGGCATCGCGGATGAGCGCTTCTACTTCGTGCACTCCTACGGCGTACAGGACTGGAAGTTCGACGTCACCCAGCCCGCCATGAAGCCTCCGCAGGTCACCTGGTCCTCCCACGGGGGGCCCTTCATCGCGGCTGTCGAGAACGGTCCGCTGAGCGCAACCCAGTTCCACCCGGAGAAGTCGGGGGATGCCGGGGCGCAGTTGCTGCGGAACTGGATCGGCTGTCTGCGATAGCAATGTGGAGCATCGTGATGATGGGCCTGGCCGGACTCCTGATCGGCGGAGCACTGTCCTTCCGCAGCCAGGGTCTCCCGAAACTCCTGATCATCAGCTTCTGGGTTCTCGCGGCGATGTCGCTCGTGGCCGCCTACCTGCTCACCCTTCCTTGATCTGACGCGTTTCCCTTCATACCGCAGTGCTACCGATTCCCATCCGCCAAGCTGAAAGCAGAGCATGAGCCCGTTCACCGAGACCCCCATCCTGGAACTCCTCCCCGCAGTCGACGTCGCCGACGGCCAGGCCGTGCGGCTCGTGCAGGGGGAAGCCGGCAGCGAGACGGACTACGGTGATCCGCTCGACGCCGCGATGGCCTGGCAGAAGGACGGCGCCGAGTGGGTCCATCTCGTGGACCTCGACGCCGCTTTCGGTCGCGGTTCGAACCGCGACCTCCTGGAGAAGGTCGTTCGGAAGCTCGACATCAAGGTCGAGCTGTCCGGCGGGATCCGGAATGATGCCTCCCTGGATGCTGCCCTCGAACTCGGAGCCGAGCGGGTCAACCTCGGAACGGCGGCACTCGAGAACCCCGAGTGGACGGCACGCGCGATCGCCCGCTACGGCGACGCGATCGCCGTCGGACTCGACGTCCGCGGAACCACGCTCGCCGCTCGCGGCTGGACCGAAGACGGCGGCGACCTGTGGGAGGTCCTGCAGCGACTCGAGGACGCCGGGTGCGCCCGGTATGTGGTCACCGATGTCACCAAGGACGGCACCCTGCGCGGACCCAACATCGAACTCCTGGAGCAGGTCCTCGCCAGGACCTCACGGCCCGTCGTCGCATCCGGCGGTATCTCCAGCCTTGATGACCTGGCAGCGCTCCGCCGGCTGGTGCCCGCGGGACTCGAGGGTGCCATCGTCGGGAAGGCGCTCTACGCCGGGGCGTTCACTCTCCCGGAGGCGCTCGACGTCGCGGGTCTCCCGGAATCCCGGGGGTGACAGGACGGGAGCTGCCGGCCCATATCGAGGCCGCGCTGGCCGGTAACCTGGCCGACTCCGCCGGGCGTCCGTGGGCCGGGCGCGACCTCGCCGGTCAGGGAAACCCGCTGCACAATTTCGAGGACGACGACGGCCGGGCCGACGCCGGTTACACCACCGCCCTCGAGGGATTGTTCGATCGGCGTTTCGGGACGGCGCCGCAGGAGGAGCCCGTGGTCAGCGCGCTGGCGTCGGCGCGGATGTTCATCCCCATCGTCGCGGAGGTGACGCAGGAGGCCGAGGGCGTCCGCGGGGGCGTGGCGGACAAGGAGGCCGACATGGCACTGGTGACGCTCAAGGCACCGGACGGCCGAACGGCACTCCCCGTGTTCAGTACCGCCGCCGGTCTGGCCGCCTGGCATCCGGACGCGCGGCCCGTGGCTGCGTATACGCCCCGCGCGGCGCTGGCGGCGGTAGCCGAGAAGGCCGAGCTCCTGGTCGTCGATCCGGGGTCCTCGTTCACCTTCGTGGTGCGACGGCCGGCGGTGTGGGCGCTGGCGCAGCAGGTCGCCTGGGTTCCGTCCTACCGGGACGCACGGCTCGTGGAGATCGTTGCAGCGCTCAGCGGTCAGGAGGACAGCATTCTCGAGGTGCGCCTGGGGCTGGGGTCGGGAGTCCCGTCGCTCTCCGCGGACGGTAGGCTTGCCCTCGGCGGGGGAGCCGGACCGGAGCTCCGTATGGACCTTCGGCTCAAGCCGGGCCTCTCCGCTGGTGAGGTCGACGCGCTCGTCCGTCGGTTCCGATCAGCACTCCAGACGGACCGCGGATTCGTCGAGGGCGTCGACTCGCTCGAGGTAAAACTCACCCGATGACCGTCCCGATCCGTTGAGAAAGAACAAGCCGTGAATTTCGCCGTCTACCGCGAGCTCTTGCGGATCGTGCCCGTGCGCAGGCTGCTGATCGTCGGCATGATCGCGCGATTCCCCCACTCCGCGGCTGGCGTCCTCCTGACCCTTCACGTGGTTCAGACCCTCGACCGCGGTTACGCCGCCGCCGGGGCCGTCGCGGCACTGGTGACGATAGGCATCGCGATCGGAGCCCCCTGGCGCGGCCGCCGGATCGACAGCGCGGGCCTGAGGAAAGCACTGATCCCCTCGATCATCGCCGAGGCCGTCATCTGGTCCATCGCACCGCGGCTACCGTACGAGTGGCTGCTCGTCGCCGCGCTGGTGGGCGGGCTTTTCACCCTTCCTGCCTTCTCGGTGGTGCGCCAGTCCCTCGGCGTGCTCGTCAGCGGTGACTCCCGACGCACCGCCTTCACCCTGGATGCGATCAGCACCGAGGTGATCTTCATGGTGGGGCCGGCCGTGGGCGTGGTGCTCGCAACGCAGGTGTCGACGGTGTTCGGGCTCACCCTCATCGGGTTCGCCACTGCACTGGCCGGGCTTTTCCTGATGTGGTTCAACCCGCCTACCCGGAGCGGCCAGCCCGGTGCATTGCCGGCACCCACCCCATCGGAGGAGGACGTCCTGGCGGCGGAGGCCGTCGTCGCGTCTGCGCCGGGAGGGGTGGCCGAGGCGGGAGCAGAACTGCTGGCCGAGCGCAGGCAAGGCCGGCGCCGCACCCGGAGGTTCCCGCTCGCCGTCGCCGGAGGGAACCTGCGTAGCTCCTTCGCCTGGCTGACTGTGCCGGTCGCGGTGGTCATGATGGTGGCCGCGGGGGCGGGGCTCGTGCTGGCGGGTACGGAGGTCGGCATCGTGGCCACCCTTGAGCAGAGCGGCAAGGCGGGGGAGCTGGGATTGGTCTTCTTCGCATGGTGCGCCGCGTCGGTAGTCGGCGGCCTCGTCTACGGCGCCCTCCGCCGTCCCGTATCGCCCCTGCTCCTGCTGCTGGGGATGGGCGTGCTGACCATTCCGATGGGTTTCGCCCAGGACACCCTGGCGCTGAGCCTGCTGTCCATCCTGCCCGGTCTGCTGTGCGCTCCGGTGCTGTCCGCAGCGTCGGAGAAAGTCGCCGACCTGGTGACGGAGGACCGCCGGGGAGAAGCGATGGGCTGGTACGGGTCTGCGCTGACGTCCGGTGTCGCAATGGGTGCGCCCCTTGCCGGCGTCCTCATCGATGTCACCGGCCCCTGGGGCGGGTTCACCGCTGTGGGCGTGGTCGCTGGAGTTCTCGGCGTGGTCGGTATCGCTGCCAAGGAAGTGCGGCGCCGGCAAGTCGTGACCGCCCGCTGACCCAGCGCCCTGTCCTCGACCGGGGTGTCGCGGCGGCGCTAGTTGACCGGCCCGGTGTACTTCTCGCCCGGACCCTGCCCCGGGGCATCGGGGATGGTCGATGCTTCACGGAAGGCCAGCTGCAGGGAACGGAGGCCGTCGCGCAACGGCCCCGCGTGTTGACTGCCGATCTCCGGGGCGGCGGCGGTGACGAAACCGGCGAGCGCGGTGATGAGCTTGCGGGCCTCGTCCAGGTCCTTCAACTCCTCCGCGTCCTCGCCGGCAGCAAGGCCGCACTTCACTGCCGCGGCGCTCATCAGGTGGACGGCGGAGGTGGTGATCACCTCGACGGCGGCAACCTCGGCGATGTCGCGCATATGCTGGCGCACGCCGTCGTCGGGGCCTTCCGCCGGCTCGGCCTCGTCAACGAAACTGCGCCGCGTGGGAGGAATGTCACTCGGGCCGGGGTTCTCTCCGGCGGCGGGCTGCTGGGGATTGCTGTCTGCGGGGCTCATACTGGTAAGCTTGTCACAGACCGACTGGTCGCCGTTACCCTGATGCCTGATGGAGTTTCCAAAGAAACACCGGACGGAACGGGTATGACGACCGGTATGCAAGCGGAGTCCTCTCCCACCCGCGATTTTCCTGGTGCTTCCCCAAGCATTGCAGGTAGCCGGGTCAGGTCGGTGTAGTAGTACGTGGAAAGCTGGTTCCTCTTATCGGTGCACACGTACCGCCGCACTGATTTTCGAGGCCTTCGATTGCGCATGCAATTGGGGGCCTTCTTCATTTTCAGGCGGTTATCAGTTTCAGGACCAACAGGAGTTACACATTAGCGAGCCAAGAATCAATGATCGTATCCGCGTTTCAGAGGTGCGGTTGGTCGGACCTGCCGGCGAACAGGTAGGAATTGTCCGTATCGAGGACGCACTCCGACTTGCCGCCGAGTCCGACCTGGATCTTGTCGAGGTAGCACCGCAGGCCAAGCCTCCGGTGGCGAAACTCATGGATTTTGGTAAGTACAAGTACGAAGCTGCGGTCAAAGCCCGTGAGGCGAGGAAGAACCAGACCAATACGATCCTCAAGGAAATTCGTTTCCGCCTCAAGATCGACACCCATGACTACGAGACGAAGCGCGGACACGCCCTGCGCTTCCTCGGGGCCGGGGACAAGGTCAAGGCCATGATCCAGTTCCGCGGCCGTGAGCAGCAGCGCCCTGAAATGGGTATCCGCCTGCTGCAGCGATTCGCCGAAGATGTAGCGGAAGTCGGAGTGGTCGAGTCGTCCCCCCGGATCGACGGCCGCAACATGGTGATGGTGATCGGTCCGGTGAAGAACAAGGCGGAGGCGAAGGCCGAAGCCCGCCGTGCCACCCAGCGGGCCGATGCGAAAGCAGCGAATGAGGCAGCCAAGTCGGGTACCGGCCGCGTGGATGTCTCCGGGGACAGCGGAGCTCCGCTGACCCAGAGCCTCGCCGACCTCCTTCCCGAGGGCTACTCGATCACGGGCAGTGAGCCTGCGACCGAGGAAACGACCGTCGCGACGCCGGTAGATGCCGGATCGGTGAACGACGACGCCAGCCCGGCTGCAGGTCAGGCGGAGGGAAGGACCGAAACGACACCGGAGGCGGCAACGCCCTCGGAGGAGCCGACCCTTTCCTCGGAACCCGCTCCAGTGCAGGCCGAAGGAAAGCCCGTAGCATCTGCTGCGAAGGCACCCGCTGCGAAGGCGCCTGTGGATAAGGCGCCCGCTACGAAGGCGCCTGTTGACAAGGCACCAGCTACGAAGGCGCCTGTTGACAAGGCACCTACGGCGACCGCGCCGAAGGCTCCTGCTACCCGGACCACGCCTTCACGGCCTGCTGCCTCGAAGCCCGCGGCGGCCTCGACGCCAGTACCCGCCCCTGCGAAACCGGTGGCGGCACCGAAGCCCGGTGGCGCCCCGAAACCGGGGTCAGCCCCTAAACCAGGGTCGGCC
>NZ_KI914774.1:7151-8859 GCF_000520535.1 Arthrobacter sp. H41 | reverse complement strand
GGTGGCGCCCCGAAACCGGGGTCAGCCCCTAAACCAGGGTCGGCCGGCAAGCCGGCGGCGACCCCAAGACCTGCCGGCAGGACGGCTCCGACCAAGAGTGAGTCAAGCGGGCCCAAGCCGGGAAGCACCGAGTAGGCGCTCAATACCTCTCGGTACTCCCGGTACGCAAGAAAACAGCAGGCGCCCCCGGGTGCCGCCCGCAGGTAATCACCCGCGGCTATCAAAAGGAGATCGGTTCCCATGCCGAAGATGAAGACCCACAGTGGCGTCAAGAAGCGCTTCAAGCTGACCGGCAGCGGAAAGCTCAAGCGCCAGCAGGCCAACCGCCGTCACTACCTGGAGCACAAGTCCTCCACGCTGACGCGCCGACTGGCCAGCGACAAGATCGTTTCGAAGGCCGACACCAAGGTCATCAAGAAGATGCTGGGCATCTAACACCCAACCAACCACTCCGGAAAAGCTCCGTACCCGTGCGCGGGCGGGAGCTGCAGCCGTCAGGGCTGTGCCGGAAGATCTACTGAAGGAGTACGCACGTGGCACGTGTGAAAAGGGCGGTCAACGCCCACAAGAAGCGCCGGGTTATCCTCGAGCGCGCCAAGGGCTACCGCGGACAGCGGTCACGCCTCTACCGTAAGGCGAAAGAGCAGCTGCTGCACTCGTTCGTGTACAGCTACGGCGACCGCCGCAAGCGCAAGGGCGACTTCCGCCGCCTGTGGATCCAGCGCATCAATGCTGCATCCCGCGCCAACGGGCTCACCTACAACCGCCTCATCCAGGGCCTGAAGGCCGCCGAGATCCAGGTCGACCGGCGTATGCTCGCCGACCTCGCAGTTACCGACGGCGCCGCTTTCGCCGCGCTCGTGCAGATCGCCCGGAACGCGCTGCCCGCGGACACTTCCGCGCCGATCGTCACCGAGGGCGCGGCCGCCAAGGCACCCCGCGCCTCGAAGGCCACGGCGAAGGCTTAGGGCGACGGCCGGTTCCGACCGGCAGCAGCCTCGAGATCCATGAATACCGACGGACGCCCCCGGGCGCTGATGTCCAACCCCCGAGCCGATCGGGTGAAGGAGGTTGCGCGCCTTGCGGGGCGTCCGTCGCGTTTGAAGCAGGGCCGATTCCTTGCGGAGGGCCCGCAGGCCGTCCGTGAGGCCCTGGCGCTGCACACAGAGCGGACCGCTGCAGGAGGACCTCCCGTGGTGGAAGACCTGTTCGCCACCGAGGGTTGCCTCGACAAGCATCCCGAATTCGCGGGGAGTCCAGCACTGCGGCCGGTCACCGATGAGGTCCTCGCGGCCATGTCCTCCACCGTGACGCCCCAGGGTGTGATTGCGGTCTGTTCGTTCATCGACGTTCCTCTCGAGCAGATGCTCGCCGACGGTCCCCGGCTGGTCGCCGTGATGGTCGAGGTGAGGGACCCCGGCAACGCCGGAACGATCCTGCGCGCCGCCGATTCAGCCGGTGCTGACGCCGTCGTGCTCACCGCCTCCAGCGTGGACTTGTACAACCCCAAAACGGTCCGCTCCACCGCCGGATCGCTGTTCCACCTCCCTGTGGTGCTCGGAGCTGACCTGGACACGCTGCTGGCCGAGCTGAAGAGGCAGGGCATTGCGGTGCTTGCCGCGGACGGCTACGCGGACGTCGACCTCGATTCCCTGCAGGACGCGGGGACGCGTCGCCGCCTCGGCGCGCCGTCGTCCTCCGGTACGGA
>NZ_KI914774.1:3175-7051 GCF_000520535.1 Arthrobacter sp. H41 | reverse complement strand
TACGGACGACGACGGCGCGCGCCTCGAGGCGCCTACGGCGTGGCTGTTCGGCAACGAGGCACAGGGCCTTCCCGATACCGTGTTGGAGGGGGCCGACCACCGCGTGGCGGTGCCCATCTACGGCCGGGCCGAAAGCCTCAACGTGGGCACGGCGGCGACCGTGTGCCTCTACGCATCGGCGCGGGCGCAACGGCTCGGCTGATGCCGAACCACTAGGCTGGAGCCACGCCCAGTCCGCTGACCGAAAGGACACCATGTCCCTCGATGTTGAAAGCCTCCGTTCCCATTTCCCCTCACTGTCCTCGGGGATCGCACACTTCGATGGACCGGGAGGCACCCAGACACCCCGGATTGTGGGGCAGGCCATCGCCGATACGCTGACCGGCCCGCTGTCGAACCGCGGTGCCAGCGTCGCTTCGGAAGGAAACGCCGACCGGACGGTGCGGGAGTTCCGCGCCGCCATGGCGGATTTCCTCAACGCTGACCCCGTCGGCATCGTCTACGGCCGCAGCGCGACCCAGCTCACCTATGATTTCGCCCGTCTCCTGGCGGGCGCCTGGGGGCCGGAGGACGAGGTGGTGGTCACCCGACTGGACCACGACAGCAATATCCGCCCCTGGGTCCAGGCCGCCGAACGCCGAGGGGCAGGCGTGCGCTGGGTCGGTTTCGACCCCGACACCGCCGAACTGAGCATGGACGACCTCCGCGCGGCACTCGGCAGCCGGACCCGGCTGGTGGCCGTGACGGCGGCGTCGAACCTCCTCGGCACCATGCCCGACATCCCGGAGATCGCCCGCCTGGTGCACGACGCCGGCGCGCTCCTCTATGTGGACGGCGTCCACTACGCGGCCCACGCCGGCGTGGACCTGCCCGCGCTGGGCGCCGATTTTTTCGTCTGCTCGCCGTACAAGTTCCTGGGTCCGCACTGCGGCGTGCTCGCCGCGGCGCCCGCCCTGCTGGAAAGCCTTCACCCGGACAAGCTGCTGCCGTCCACGGATGTGGTCCCCGAGCGCTTCGAATTCGGGACGCTGCCCTACGAGATGATGGCGGGGACGACGGCGGCGATTGATTTCCTGGCCTCGCTCGCGGAGGCCCCTGGGTCGCGCCGGGAGCGGCTCGTGTCAGCGAATGCGCAGATCGAGCGGCACGAGGAGCACCTCCTGACCGTGCTCGAGGACGCACTGGCTGCCCTTCCCGAGGTGACGGTCCACTCGCGGGCAGTCGCCCGGACCACTACGTTGCTGCTGACCTTCACGGGACGGAATGCCGCCGAGGCCAGTAAGTACCTCGCAGAGCGGGATGTGCTCGCGCCGTCGAGCAATTTCTATGCGGTTGAAGCGAGTCGGGTGCTTGGGCTGGGGGACGAGGGCGGGCTGCGCGTGGGCCTCGCGCCCTATACATCGGAAGACGACGTCCGGCGCCTGATCGACGGCCTGACCGCATACCTCAGCTGACCGGTGCGCAGCCCGGAGGGCTTGAGTCTAGACCGCGTGCTCCGGCGCCGGCTGGGCCGAAGGCTGTGTCCCGGCGTCCATTCGTCCGCTGATCAGCGCGATGACGAGGCCGAGAACCGCCAGCCCCGCCCCGACCAGTGCCGGCGCAGTGAAGCCCCAGCCGAGGGCGATGACCACGCCGCCCACTGTTGCGCCGAGTCCGTTGGCGATGTTCAGTGCGGCGTGGTTCATCGACGAGGCGAGTGACGGAGCGCCGGGCGCCACGTCGAGGAGCCTCGCCTGCAGCGGCGGAATCAGGGTCGAGCCGCTGGCCCCGACGAGGAAGGCGAAAAGGAATGCGGTAGGGGCGAACTGCATCGCCAGGGGGAAGATGAGCAGGACCACCACGATCACGCCCATGACGCCGTAGATGCTGCCCATCACCGAACGGTCCGCGATGCGTCCGCCGACGATGTTGCCGACGACCATCCCCACCCCGTACAGCGCGACGACGATGGGCAGGACGGCGGACGGCAGGCCGGTGACCTCGGTGATCGTCGGGGAGATGTAGGAGTAGACGGCAAAGAACCCGCCGAAGCCGACGGTGCCGATGAGGAGCGTCATCCACATCTGCGGACGGCGCAGGGCCCCCAGCTCACGGCGGATACTGGCGTCGGGATGCGGCGCCTGGAAGGGCACATAGCGCAGGATCAGTGCCACGGTGACGACCCCGATGACGCCGACCAGGAGAAAGAGGCTCCGCCAGCCCACCTGCTGCCCCAACCAGGTCGCGAACGGGACGCCCACCACGTTGGCGATGCTGAGGCCGAGCATGACCATGGAGATCGCCCGAGCGCGGTGCGTGGGATTGGCCAGCGACGCCGCAATCACCGCGGCGACGCCGAAATAGGCGCCGTGCGGGAGTCCGGAGAGGAAACGGGACACCAGCATCCAGCCGTAGCCTGCGGCGAAGTAGGAGGAGAAGTTCGCCACCACGAAGGCCACCATCAGCCATACGGCCATGGAGCGTTGGGGCCGTTTTGCCCCGAGCGTGGCCAGGAGGGGCGCACCCACCACCACCCCCAGTGCATAGGCGGAGATGATGTGACCGCCCTGGGCATAGGTGACCCCCAGCTCATCCACCATCTCCTGCAGCAGGCCCATGATGGCGAATTCGGTGGTGCCGATGGCGAAGCCGCCCATGGCCAGGGCGGCGATGGCGACGGCCAGCTGCCGCGGGCTGAGGACGGGGCGGGGAGGGTAGGACATGAATCTCTTTCGACGCGGAAGTGACGGGGCGCCGTCCGCTCCTCCGGGGAGGGCGGAGCCGTGCAGCGAGGCATGCTCGATCCGCAGACTGTTTCCAAGGGCGCGACGCCCTTGTCACGGACCAGTCTATGCGGTGTGTGTCGAGGATGGTCCTCGATTCCCGGTGAGGAAGGTTACGGAAAGACGCAGAAACTGCTGGCCATTCCGGCGACCCTTTGGTTGGCTTGGGGAATGAGTTGGACACCCCACGAATCCGAAATGCCCTCCAGCGACCACCTGCGTGAGGACATCAACCTTCCCGAGCCGGAGGAGGAATCGGCAGCGGAGTTCTCGGAGGAGGCGTATACCTCCACCGAGCTCAACGCGGGCCAGCAGGTCCCGGGGGTGAGCCCGGCAGGGGAGTACCGCCGCGAACTGAACCCTGAACATCAGGCAGGGCGCGAGGCCGGCGGCCTCGACCCGGAGGAGAGCTGAGCCACCCGATCCCTCCGGCCGGGCTGGGTAGACTCGACAGGTGATTCCGCCGAACAGTCCCCTCCCGGTCCGTCAGATCGTGGGAGCCGCCGTAGTCGATTCCCTCGCACGGCCCACGTCCCTGCTGGCTGCCCGACGCACAGCGCCTGAACAGTTCGCCGGGATGTGGGAATTCCCCGGAGGCAAGGTCGAGGACGGTGAGGGCTGCATCGAAGCCCTCCAGCGTGAGCTGGCCGAGGAGCTGGGAATCAGTGTCGAAGTCGGAGTCGAGATCGAAGGCC
The DNA here is from genome assembly GCF_000520535.1 of Arthrobacter sp. H41. Classification (GTDB taxonomy): domain Bacteria; phylum Actinomycetota; class Actinomycetes; order Actinomycetales; family Micrococcaceae; genus Arthrobacter_D. The sequence continues at coordinate 3,594 of NZ_KI914774.1, read as the reverse complement.
CGGAGGACACCGGGTGGCCCCTCCACGCGACGGCGTCCATGCGCGTCTGGGCTGTCGAAGTGTCAGCGGGGGACCCTGCGCCGCTGCAGGACCACGATGCGCTGCAGTGGGTGTCGCTGAGCGAGGCTACTGCACTACTCGGGCTGCCGTGGATCCCTGCCGACCGGCCGATCGTCGATGCACTTCTGAAGTGGGCATCCCGGATCGACCCTCAGCGTTCCTTCGGGCGCTAGAAGAGGGTCGGCTCCAGGGCCGCGGGAGCTGGTGTGTTCGGTTTCAGGGATTCGGGGGAGACGTTCCGGAAGAACGACCCCCCCGCGGGGAGGTCGTGCAGGTTCCGGAAGTAGCGGATCCTGCCGGAGAGCCAGTCCCGGTACTCCTTCGACGCATAGCTCCCGCCGCTGTACAGCCCCTGGTAC
>NZ_KI914774.1:1602-3075 GCF_000520535.1 Arthrobacter sp. H41 | reverse complement strand
CCACTGCAGGAACCACTCGCGCGCCCCGGGTCGGAGGTGCAGCGCGCCGGCCGATACTCCCGTGGCTCCCGCCGTCGCGAGTGCGCCGAAAAGTTCGTCCAGGGCGTCGTCGCTGTCCGTGAGCCACGGAAGGATCGGCATCGCCATCACCCCGCACGGGAGCCCGGCTTCCCGAAGCCTGCTGATCAGGGCGAGGCGCGCCTTCGGAGCAGGCGTACCCGGCTCCACCGCTTCCGCCAGCGCCGGGTCCATCAGTGCCAGCGAGATGCCCATCCCGATCTCCACCGACTGTGCAGCCCGGGCAAGAAGGGGAAGATCCCGGGCCAGGAGGGTGCCCTTCGTGAGGATCGAGAAGGGAGTGCCGGAATCGGCGAGCTCCCCGATGATGCCTGGCATTAACCGGTACCTGCCCTCGGCCCGCTGGTAGGGGTCGGTGTTGGTGCCCATGGCCACGTGCTCACGGGTCCACGAGGCTTTGGCGAGCTCCTTCCGCAGCACTTCGACGGCGTTGATCTTCACCACCAGCTGCGAGTCGAAATCGAGGCCGGTATCGAGGTTGAGGTAGCTGTGGGTCTTTCGGGCGAAGCAGTACACGCAGGCGTGGGAGCAGCCGCGGTAGGGATTGATGGTCCAGCTGAAGGGCATCCCTGAGTTGCCTGACACCCGGTTGAGCACCGACTTCGCCGCCACCTCATGGAAGGTGATACCTGCGAACTCCGGGGTCCGAACCGTCCTCACCAGACCGGCGAGGGGCAGCAGGGCGTCCCCGCCGGTCGCAGCGCCGTCGGGTTCGAGTATCTGGCCATCCCATCGCATGCCTCAATTGAACCAGAGATGCCGGCAGAAATAGAATATCTGTACTAATTATCAGAGCCGCGCGATACGTTCGATGTCCTCGCGGAAGTCCTGGGCGACCTCCGCCGAGACGGTGGTGCGGGTTTCGGCGATCGCAGCGAGATAGTCGGCGGTCGACGGTCCTGCTGCAACCGGCGGCTGCTGTCCATCGGCACCGCTGTACGCAGGGCTGTACACAGCCTTTTCCAGTGCCTGCTGGGAGGCTTTCCGGGCCGCGTATTCGACGTCGGCGGGAGAGAAACCGTCCGTCGCTTCGACGAGGGCGTCGATGTCGACGTCGGCCGCGACCTCCTGCGGGATGTAGCGCGCCCAGATGGCGGTGCGTGCTTCCTCGTCCGGCAGGCCGATGGGAATGACGTAGTCGAAGCGGCCGTGCCGGAGGAAGGCGGTGTCGAGGGCACGGATGAAGTTGGTCGCACAGACCAGCAGCCGCCCCGGCTGCTCGCGGAAGGCGGGAATGATCTTCAGGAGCTCATTCGTGACTCCCTGGAGCGGTGACGGTGGCTCGCCCTGGCGTTGCGCCGCGATCTCCTCGACCTCGTCGATGAAGACCACCGCGTGTTCGAGTTCGGAGATGTTGAGGAACGTCTCGCGGAGCGCGCCGGCGAGCCCCCGTGG
>NZ_KI914774.1:0-1502 GCF_000520535.1 Arthrobacter sp. H41 | reverse complement strand
GGCGGGAAGCGATGGCCTTGGCGAAGGTGGTCTTGCCGGTGCCGGGCGGTCCGAACAGCACCACGGCTCGGGGTGGAACGACGCCGTACTGGTCGGCGAGATCGGGATTGGCCAAGGGCAGCACCAGCCGGCGTTCAAGGAGTTCCTTCTCCCGCTGCATCCCGCCGACGGCGTTCCACAGGTTCCTCGCCATCAATCGGCCGCCCAGTTCGCCCAGCAGGCCCATTTCCTGCCGCTGGACCGGGATCTCACGTTCGAAGTACCGCAGGTGCTTCCTGTCGATGAACCCGGAGTTCAGGAGCGCATCGATACGCTGCTCGGTCTCGGGCACCAGCGTGGACAGTTTGGTGAGCCCCAGGGGAGCCATCCGGTTCTCGATGGAGGCGAGCATCCCGCTGCCGATGCCCCGATTGCGCCAGCTCTCCTCGATGGCGAAGAACACGATCCAGCCCTGGTCGTGGGCAGCCCTGGCCACAGCGGCCCCCACCACGGTCTCGCCGTGCACCGCCACCACCGCGTGGTCCTTCTGGCAGGAGGCAAGCACCTCGGCGAGCGCGTACACGGGCTCGACGCCGGCCTTGTGGGCCTGCTCCCACAGGTGCAGGATCGCATCCATATCCGCCGCGTGGAAGTCCCGGATCCGCCAGCCTGTCATGGTGTGTCCTTACGTAGGAGGGTCGTCGTCGGCTTCTTGCCAGCATTGCATAGGGGCGGAATGCGCGGGGCTTTATGACACGCCGGCGTTACCTGCCGCTGACGCGGGTCTCGCATAGGCTTGGCGGATGATCCTCCTGACCGGCTTCGAACCCTTCGGCGGCGAGGCCGTCAACCCGTCCTGGGCCGCAGCGCAGCTCGCTGCCGTAGCACTGCAGGACGGGGGCCGGGAGGCGGCCGCCGTCGAGCTGCCGTGCGTCTTCGGAAAGAGCGCTGAAGTGCTGCGGAACGCCATCGGGCGGCTGGAGCCTACGCTGGTCCTGTGTGTGGGGCAGGCCGGTGGGCGGTCGAAGGTGTCGGTCGAGCGCGTGGCCATCAACGTGGACGATGCCCGGATTCCCGACAACGACGGCAATGCACCCATCGACCAGCCCGTGCGCCGCGGTGGTCCGGCCGCCTATTTCAGTACCCTGCCGATCAAGGCCGGCAGGGCCGCGGTGGCCGCTGCGGGCATTCCCGTGGAGGTCTCGCAAACGGCGGGCACCTACGTCTGCAACCACGTCTTCTATGCGTTGATGGATACCCTGGCCGGGCGCGACGGCGTCCGCGGCGGGTTCATCCACGTGCCCTACTCGAGTGAGCAGGGCCTGCGGCACGGCGCGCCCGGCCTCGCCGTCGAGGACATGGCGGCGGCGCTCACCCTGCTGGCCGTCGCGGCTGTAACGTCCGGCGGCGCTCCGGTGGACGGTGACCTGCGCGAGGCGGCGGGCGCGGAGCACTAGCAGGCTGATATCCGGCGGCGGCGCTGGAGTTAAAGTGCTGGAGCCGGAGTAGGAGTTGGAGCCGGC
>NZ_KI914773.1:31405-53906 GCF_000520535.1 Arthrobacter sp. H41 | reverse complement strand
GACCACGTCTTGATGACGTTCTTCGTACCCGATTCGTTCTCGCGAGCAACCTTTACGTAAAGGTGCTGATCGACGAAGGGGCCTTTCTTCAGGCTGCGTGGCATGTTCCCAGGCTCCTATCGCTTGTTCTTGCCGGAACGACGGCGACGCACAATGAGTGAATCGCTCTCTTTGTTTTGGCGACGCGTACGTCCCTCTGCCTTGCCGTTGGGGTTGACCGGGTGGCGTCCACCGGAGGTCTTACCTTCACCACCACCGTGGGGGTGGTCGACAGGGTTCATGGCCACACCGCGGACGGTCGGGCGGATGCCCTTCCAGCGGTTACGGCCGGCCTTGCCCCAGTTGATGTTCGACTGCTCGGCGTTGCCGACCTCGCCAACCGTTGCACGGCAGCGGACGTCGACGTTGCGGATTTCGCCGGAAGGCAGCCGCAGCTGGGCGAAGCGGCCTTCCTTGGCAACGAGCTGGGTCGATGCGCCGGCCGAGCGTGCCATCTTCGCGCCTCCGCCTGGACGAAGCTCCACAGCGTGGATCACCGTACCGACGGGGATGTTGCGCAGCGGGAGGTTGTTGCCGGGCTTGATGTCAGCACCGGCACCTGCCTCGACGAAGTCGCCCTGCTTGAGCTTGTTCGGCGCGATGATGTAGCGCTTGGTGCCGTCGACATAGTGCAGCAGTGCGATGCGCGCGGTGCGGTTGGGATCGTATTCGATCTCGGCAACGCGGGCGTCGACGCCGTCCTTGTCGTGGCGGCGGAAGTCGATCAGACGGTACTGACGCTTGTGCCCACCACCCTTGTGGCGGGTCGTGATCCGACCGGTGTTGTTACGGCCACCCTTTTTGGGGAGCGGACGCACCAGTGATTTCTCCGGCGTCGATCGTGTGATTTCTGCGAAGTCGGCAACGCTCGAGCCGCGACGGCCCGGGGTTGTCGGCTTGTATTTACGGATTCCCATAACTCAATTCCTCGTTAAAGTGGTCTCCGCTCCCTAGGAGAGCGGACCGCCGAAGATGTCGATCGAGCCCTCTTTGAGGGACACGATGGCACGCTTGGTGCCCTTGCGCTGGCCCCAGCCGAATTTGGTGCGCTTGCGCTTGCCAACCCGGTTGATGGTGTTGATCGAGTCGACCTTCACGGAGAAGATCTTCTCGACCGCCAGTTTGATTTCTTCCTTGTTCGAGCGGGGGTCGACCAGGAAGGTGTACTTGCCTTCGTCGATCAGGCCGTAGCTCTTCTCCGAGACGACGGGTGCAATGACGACGTCGCGCGGATCCTTTGCGATGGTGCCGCTCACGTGGCATCCTCCTCGGAGATTGCGTCAGCCGAACCGACGAACTGGTCGTAGGCAGCCTTGGTGAAGATCACGTCGTCGGAAACCAGCACGTCGTACGTGTTGAGTTGGTCTACGTACAGGACGTGAACCTGGGGTACGTTGCGCACGGACAGTGCTGCGACGTCGTTGGCGCGCTCGATGACGACGAGCAGGCGCGGGCGTTCGGAAACGGCGCGCAGCGTGTCGATGGCGCCCTTCGTGGACGGCTTGCCGCCGGCGACGAGGGACTCGAGGACGTGGATACGGCCATTGCGTGCCCGATCGGAGAGAGCGCCGCGGAGAGCGGCAGCCTTCATCTTCTTGGGGGTGCGCTGGCTGTAGTCACGGGGCGTGGGCCCGTGGACAACGCCACCACCGGTCATGTGCGGAGCGCGGATCGAACCCTGACGGGCCCGGCCGGTTCCCTTCTGCTTGAACGGCTTGCGGCCTGCACCGCTCACCTCGGCGCGGGTCTTCGTCTTGTGGGTACCCTGACGGGCAGCCGCAAGCTGGGCCACGACAACCTGGTGAAGCAGCGGAACGTTGGTCTGTGCGTCGAAGATCTCAGCGGGGAGATCGACGTTCACTGTGTTGACAGCCATCTGACTATGCTCCCTTCACGGCGGTGCGTACGAGGACGACCTGGCCGCGGGCGCCCGGAACGGCACCCTTGATCAGCAGCAGCGACTTCTCGGCGTCGACCGCGTGAACCCGGAGGTTCAGCGTGGTCTGACGAACGGCACCCATACGGCCTGCCATTTTCATTCCCCGAAAAACGCGGCTGGGGGTGGAAGCGCCACCGATCGAACCGGGCTTACGGTGGTTCTTGTGAGCGCCGTGCGAGGCTCCCACGCCGTGGAAGCCGTGACGCTTCATCACACCGGCGAAGCCCTTGCCCTTGGTGGTGCCGATGACGTCGACCTGCTGGCCGGCTTCGAAGAGCTCAACGGAGAGCTCCTGACCCAGCGAGTAGGAATCGGCGTCGGAGGTACGCAGCTCGACCACGTGGCGGCGGGGGGTGACCCCAGCCTTTTCGAAGTGGCCGGCCAGCGGCTTGGTTACCTTGCGGGGATCGATCTGGCCGAAGCCGATCTGCACGGCCGAGTAGCCGTCCTTGTCCGCGGAACGCAGCTGCGTAATGACATTCGAGTCGGCCTGGACAACCGTGACAGGGATGAGGATGTTGTTCTCGTCCCAGACCTGGGTCATGCCGAGCTTGACGCCCAGCAGGCCTTTTACCTGACGCGTAAGTGAAGTAGACATGTGTATCCGCTCTCCCTTACAGCTTGATTTCGATGTTCACGTCCGCGGGCAAGTCGAGACGCATCAGCGAATCAACGGCCTTGGGCGTGGGATCAATGATGTCGATCAGACGCTTGTGTGTGCGCATTTCGAAGTGCTCACGGCTGTCCTTGTACTTGTGCGGCGACCGGATAACAACGAATACGTTCTTCTCCGTGGGCAGTGGCACTGGGCCGACAACCGTTGCGCCTGCGCGCGTCACCGTCTCAACGATCTTCCGGGCTGAAACATCAATGACCTCGTGGTCATATGACTTCAGCCGGATGCGGATTTTTTGTCCCGCCATGGCGTCTCGACTCTCTCTCTACATGAAAACTGCTGGGCAGTTCCGGTACGTACATTGCCGCGTCCGTTGTGCGACGCTCCCCGCACAGGCTGAATCCGGAAAAATCCGGGTTCCTCACCCTGCTAGGGCTCCGACCCCCGCGCTCGGGCGTGTCGCATAATTCGTGACACGCACAGTCCGCAGATTTCGGCCGAGCCGAACGGGGTGGATTATATTTGGGCCACGCGGACCGGTGGACCCGAACCCTGCACCAGGCATTATCCTGACCGGGATGGAGTCTCAAACCGCACGCGCAAGCACTTGAACAACTTATCCAGTTTGGCAGAGATACCTCGATTGCGCCAATCGGCGGGGATGGAGCACCCTCCCACCGTTACGAAGACGGGTACCGGGCGCGGGGCCAAACCCGGCGGATGAGGATTAAACTGGTGGGGCCCACCAGTACGAAAGGAGTCCAGCCATGTTGAGTACCACCAAGGCGACGACGATCCTGCCTGTAAGAGACATGGACCGTGCACGGAGTTTCTACGAGAAGTCCCTCGGCCTCACGCCGGCGGGATCCATGGAGGAGGGATCGTTCCTCTTCAGCGACGATGGCCACAACGGGATCGAGCTGATGCTGAAACCCGAAAGCAGCCCGTCCGGCAATACAGAACTCAGCTTCGAGGTGGAAGACATTGCGACGGAACTGAGCGCACTGAAGTCGCAGGGGGTTCGGTTCGAGGACTATGACCTCCCAGGCCTGAAGACCGTGAACCACATCGCAGAAAGCGATGCACTCAAAGCGGCCTGGTTCACCGACACGGAGGGGAACATCCTCTGCCTTCACCAGGTTCTGACCTGATGCGGAGTCGCTACTGACCGACAGGTCGACCGACCGGACCATGGTGCCGACAGGCCCGCCAACAAGAAAGGGCCCCGCTGCCGAAGCAACGGGGCCCTCCTGAGAATCAACCAGCAGTCGCGATGACTACTTGGTGATCTTGGTGACGCGTCCTGAACCAACTGTGCGGCCGCCTTCGCGGATAGCGAAGCCGAGGCCCTCTTCCATGGCGATGGGCTGGATGAGCGCCACTGACATTTCAGTGTTGTCACCAGGCATAACCATTTCCGTGCCCTCGGGGAGGGTGATGACGCCGGTGACGTCAGTGGTACGGAAGTAGAACTGCGGACGGTAGTTCGAGTAGAACGGGTTGTGACGCCCGCCCTCGTCCTTTGCCAGGATGTAGACGTTGGCTTCGAAGTCCGTGTGAGGGGTGATCGAACCCGGCTTCACGATGACCTGGCCGCGCTCTACGTCCTCACGCTTGATGCCGCGGAGCAGGAGGCCACAGTTCTCGCCGGCCCATGCTTCGTCAAGCTGCTTGTGGAACATCTCGATGCCAGTCACCGTGGTCTTCTGGACCGGGCGGATTCCGACGATCTCGATTTCTGAGTTGATCTTCAGGGTTCCACGCTCCGCGCGGCCCGTAACAACGGTTCCGCGGCCGGTGATGGTGAAGACGTCCTCGACTGGCATGAGGAACGGCTTGTCCTTGTCGCGGATGGGGTCCGGTACGGACTCGTCCACAGCAGCCATCAGGTCCTCGACGGACTTGACCCACTCGGGGTCGCCTTCCAGGGCCTTGAGGCCCGAAACGCGGACCACAGGGGCGTCGTCGCCGTCGAAGCCCTGCGCGCTGAGCAGCTCGCGGACCTCCATCTCGACGAGGTCGAGAAGCTCTTCGTCGTCGACCATGTCGGACTTGTTCAGCGCGACCAGCAGGTAGGGAACGCCGACCTGGCGGGCGAGCAGAACGTGCTCGCGGGTCTGTGCCATGGGGCCATCGGTGGCTGCAACAACGAGGATGGCGCCATCCATCTGTGCGGCACCGGTGATCATGTTCTTGATGTAGTCAGCGTGACCGGGAGCGTCTACGTGTGCGTAGTGGCGCTTCTCAGTCTGGTACTCAACATGCGAGATGTTGATGGTGATGCCGCGCTGCTTCTCCTCGGGAGCCGAGTCGATCGACGCGAAGTCACGCTGCTCGTTGAGAGTGGGGTACTTGTCGTAAAGCACCTTGGAAATGGCAGCCGTCAACGTGGTCTTTCCATGGTCAACGTGACCAATGGTTCCAATGTTAACGTGCGGCTTAGTCCGCTCGAACTTTGCCTTCGCCACGGGTTCCTCCTAGAACGTTTGAGAAGATTTGCTTCCCAGCCGCGCTGTTCGCAGCTGAAACTCATGCAAGTCTACTGGGGGCTTTTGGTTTTGATGAAATTGCTCTGTGCGTCGGGCCCAGGGTGGACCGTCGGCTGGAGGGCAAGGCTGGCCTGCTGGAAAGCGGGCCAGCCTCGCCCGGTGATTCACCGCATGGCGGCGAATCAGCCGAAGTTACTCGCCGCGGGTCTTCTGAATGATTTCGTCGGCTACTGCCTTCGGAACTTCCGAGTAGCTGTCGAACTTCATCGAGTACACAGCACGGCCCTGGGTCTTCGACCGCAGGTCGCCGATGTAGCCGAACATTCCCGAGAGGGGCACATGGGCCGTGATGACCTTGACGCCACTTGCATCCTCCATGGACTGCATCTGGCCGCGACGGGAGTTCAGGTCACCGATGACTTCACCCATGTATTCCTCTGGGGTCCGTACCTCGACCTCCATCAGCGGCTCGAGCAGCACTGGCTTGGCCATCCGCGCGGCTTCCTTGAACGCCATGCGGCCGGCGATCTTGAACGCCATTTCGGACGAGTCGACGTCATGGTAGGCGCCGTCAAGCAGCGTTGCCTTGATGCCGACTACCGGGTAACCGGCCAGCACGCCGTCGTTGAGGGCGTCCTGGATGCCTGCATCAACGCTGGGAATGTACTCGCGGGGTACGCGTCCACCGGTCACCTTGTTCTCGAAGGCGTACATTACGCCCTCTTCGACCACCATCGGCTCGATGGCGATCTGGATCTTGGCGAACTGGCCTGACCCACCCGTCTGCTTCTTGTGGGTGTAGTCGTGCTTGGCGACCTTGCTCTTGATGGTCTCGCGGTAGGCGACCTGGGGCTTGCCCACGTTCGCCTCGACGCGGAATTCGCGGCGCATGCGATCCACGAGGATGTCGAGGTGAAGCTCGCCCATACCGGCGATGATCGTCTGGCCGGTGTCCTCGTTGAGGGACACCTGGAAGGTGGGATCCTCAGCCGAGAGCTTCTGGATGGCTGTCGACAGTTTCTCCTGGTCACCCTTGGTCTTCGGTTCGATTGCTACCGAAATCACGGGCGCCGGGAAGCTCATCGATTCAAGGACGATCTGGTTGGCTGAATCGGACAGGGTGTCACCCGTCGTGGTGTCCTTCAGTCCGATCGCCGCGTAGATGTGGCCCGCGAAGGCCTCGTCCACGGGGATCTCCTTGTTGGCGTGCATCTGGAAGAGCTTCCCGATGCGCTCCTTCTTGTTCTTCGTCGAGTTCACCAACTGGGTACCGGCCGTGACGTGACCGGAGTACACCCGGATGAACGTCAGCTGCCCGAAGAACGGGTGGGTGGCGACCTTGAACGCCAACGCCGAGAAAGGCTCCTCGGTGGTCGGTGCGCGTGTCAGCTCCACCTCTTCGTTCCGGGGATCGTGGCCGATCATCGGGGGAACGTTGAGCGGCGACGGCAGGTAGTCGATCACGGCATCGAGCATGGGCTGCACGCCACGGTTCTTGAAGGCGGATCCGCAGAGGATCGGGTACAGCTCGGAATTGATCGTCATCTTGCGGATGCCGGCCTTGAGCTCGTCGATGCTGATCTCTTCGCCTTCGAGGTACTTCTCCATGAGTTCCTCGGAGGAGTCGGCGACGGTCTCCACGAGACGTGCGCGGTACTCTTCGGCCTTGGCCTGGAGATCAGCGGGAATCTCCTGGATCTCGTACTTGGCACCCATGGTGACGTCACCCTTGGAGTCACCGGGCCACACCAGGGCGCGCATGTAGAGGAGGTCGACGACGCCGATGAAGTCGTTCTCGGCGCCGATCGGCAGCTGGAGGACCAGCGGCTTGGCGCCGAGGCGGCTGATGATCGTGTCGACCGTGTAGTAGAAGTCGGCGCCCAGCTTGTCCATCTTGTTGACGAAGCAGATACGCGGCACTTCGTACTTGTCGGCCTGACGCCAGACGGTCTCCGACTGCGGCTCGACGCCCTCTTTACCGTCGAACACCGCGACGGCGCCATCGAGGACGCGCAGCGAGCGCTCCACCTCGACGGTGAAGTCGACGTGCCCGGGGGTGTCGATGATGTTGATCTGGTTGTTCTCCCAGAAGCAGGTCACGGCGGCAGACGTGATGGTGATGCCGCGTTCCTTTTCCTGCTCCATCCAGTCGGTCGTCGAGGCACCATCGTGCGTCTCGCCGATCTTGTGGTTTACACCCGTGTAGAACAGGATGCGCTCGGTAGTAGTGGTCTTGCCGGCATCGATGTGCGCCATGATGCCGATGTTGCGGACCTTGTTGAGGTCGGTAAGCACGTCCTGTGCCACGGTGTCTCCCTTTTTACGAAGATGGAGTTCTGCTGGACCGCAGACCGGAAGGTTTCCTGTAGGAGAAGCTCCCGGCCCGCAGCGCTATTACCAGCGGTAGTGTGCGAAGGCCTTGTTCGACTCGGCCATCTTGTGCGTGTCTTCACGGCGCTTTACAGCTGCGCCGAGGCCGTTCGAGGCATCGAGGATTTCGTTCTGCAGGCGTTCCGTCATGGTCTTCTCGCGGCGGGCCTTGGAGTAACCCACGAGCCAGCGGAGGGCGAGGGCAGTTGAACGCCCCGGCTTGACCTCCACGGGAACCTGGTAGGTGGCACCGCCGACGCGGCGAGAGCGAACCTCGAGGCTCGGCTTCACGTTGTCCATGGCCTTCTTGAGTGCTGCCACGGGATCGCCGCCGGACTTGGCGCGTGCGCCTTCGAGTGCGCCGTAGACGATGCGCTCTGCAGTGGACTTCTTGCCGTCGACGAGAACCTTGTTGATCAGCTGCGTGACCAATGGGGAGCCGTAGACGGGATCTAGTACGAGCGGCCGCTTCGGGGCCGGGCCCTTACGTGGCATATTACTTCTTCTCCATCTTTGCGCCGTAGCGGCTGCGAGCCTGCTTGCGGTTCTTGACGCCCTGGGTATCGAGTGCGCCGCGGACGATCTTATAGCGGACACCGGGAAGGTCCTTCACACGCCCACCGCGCACCAGCACGATGGAGTGTTCCTGAAGGTTGTGACCCACGCCGGGGATGTAGGCGGTGACTTCGATGCCGCCGTTGAGGCGCACGCGGGCCACCTTGCGGAGCGCCGAGTTCGGCTTCTTGGGTGTGGTGGTGTAAACGCGGGTGCAAACGCCGCGCTTCATCGGGCTGCCCTGCAGTGCGGGCGCCTTGGTCTTGGAGACCTTAGGTGACCGGCCCTTGCGGACCAGCTGGTTAATCGTAGGCACTTTCGTGTTCTCCGTAATGTCTCGAGAAGATTCTCTGTTTGCCCGATCCTGCGGCTACCCGGCCCTCGCAGGCAGCGGGCCACCCGGATGCGGGGGCTATCAGTCGTTTGGCGCTTCACCTACCAGAACAAGCTGCCGCAAAACGACCGTAGGCGTGCGAAAATGTGGCATTCGTTGTACAAGATCCCTACAACACGGAGATACGTTTCGCAACGCCAATCCACTGCCACACAAACAATTGATGTCAAGTCTATCAGAGATTGACTCGCCGCCCGATCGGGGTGCCTCGTCCCGCCGTCCGAACCGCGTTCGACGACGCCGCAACTCCCCCGTGAACAAGCAGCCTTCCGAACGCCCCTCTCCCCTCGGCCGTCCACCCCCGTCGGTGTGTATGCCGGCCACCCCCGTTGATTAAGCACCTATGGCTGCTTGAACGCGAGAATGGCCGCCACAGGTGCTTAATCAGCGTGCCTGCGTCAGCGTGCCTGCGTCAGCGTGCCTGCGTCAGCGGGAAGCGGCACACCCGGTGCACCCCGCCTGCTGAACTGGCCCGGGCGCGGGAAAGCCCCGGACCGATCGGCCCGGGGCTCTTCCGTTCAGCGGCACCGCGCTAGGAAGTCCTAGCGGAAGTCGCCGCCCATGTCGTAGTCATCCAGTGGGATGGCGTGGAACTCGGGAGTCATGCCGCCCTCGACACCTGCATAGTCGAAGTCGCTGAACGCGCTCGGACCGGTGAAGAGGTTGGCCTTGGCTTCCTCGGTGGGCTCGACGGAGACCTTGGTGTAGCGGTCCAGACCGGTACCGGCCGGGATCAGCTTACCGATGATCACGTTCTCCTTGAGGCCCAGCAGCGGATCGCTCTTGCCTTCCATGGCGGCCTGCGTGAGGACACGCGTGGTCTCCTGGAAGGAAGCTGCCGACAGCCATGACTCGGTGGCGAGCGACGCCTTGGTGATGCCCATGAGCTCGGGACGGCCTGACGCCGGCTTCTTGCCCTCGGAAACCACGCGGCGGTTCTCGTCCTCGAAGCGCCTGCGCTCGGCCAGCTCTCCCGGGAGGAGTGTCGACTCGCCGGACTCGATCACCGTGACGCGGCGCAGCATCTGGCGGACGATGACCTCGACGTGCTTGTCGTGGATACCCACACCCTGGCTGCGGTACACGCGCTGCACCTCGTCCACAAGGAACTTCTGCGCCTTGCGGGGGCCGAGGATACGCAGGATCTGCTTCGGATCGACGGCACCGAAGACGAGCTGCTGCCCGACCTCCACGTGCTCGCCGTCGGACACCAGCAGGCGTGCACGGCGGAGGACCGGGTAGGCGATCTCCTCCGAACCGTCGTCGGGAGTGACGACCAGGCGAAGCTGCTTCTCGGCGTCCTCGATGGTCACGCGCCCTGCAACCTCGGAGATCGGAGCAACACCCTTGGGGGTACGCGCTTCGAAGAGCTCCTGGATACGGGGCAGGCCCTGGGTGATGTCCTCGGCAGAGGCAACACCACCGGTGTGGAAGGTACGCATGGTCAGCTGCGTGCCCGGCTCACCGATGGACTGTGCAGCGATGATGCCCACGGCCTCACCGATATCCACGGTCTTGCCGGTGGCCAGTGAACGGCCGTAGCAGAGGGCGCAGGTACCGACGCTCGACTCACAGGTCAGCACGGAGCGGACCTTGATGTCGGTGACACCCGCGGCGAACAGCTCGTCGATCAGCACATCCCCGACGTCGGAGCCGGCAGGAGCCAGCACCTCACCCTTGGAATCGACGACGTCGGTCGCCAGCGTACGTGCGTACGCCGCGTTCTCGACCTGCTCGTCCAGCACCAGCTCGCCGTTGGCGTCCGGCACCGCGATGGTGACCTTCAGCCCGCGCTCGGTGCCGCAGTCGTCCTCGCGGACGATGACGTCCTGGGACACGTCCACGAGGCGGCGGGTCAGGTAACCCGAGTTCGCCGTACGCAGAGCGGTGTCGGCCAGGCCCTTTCGGGCACCGTGCGTCGCAATGAAGTACTCGAGGACCGACAGTCCTTCACGGTAGGAGGACTTGATCGGACGAGGAATGATCTCACCCTTAGGGTTGGCCACCAGGCCACGGATACCGGCGATCTGGCGGACCTGCAGCCAGTTACCACGTGCTCCGGAGGACACCATGCGGTTGATGGTGTTGTCCTTCGGCATGGCGGCGCGCATCGAGGCGGCAACCTCGTTGGTTGCCTTGTTCCAGATGTCGATGAGCTCCTGGCGGCGCTCGTCGTCGGCGATCAGGCCCTTGTCGAACTGCGACTGCACCTTGGCGGCCTGCGTCTCGTAGCCCTCCATGATCCCGGCCTTGTTGATTGGGGCCGAGATGTCGGAGATCGCGACCGTGACGCCCGAGCGGGTTGCCCAGTAGAAACCGGAATCCTTCAAGTTGTCCAGGGTCGCGGCGGTGATGACCTTCGGGTATCGCTCCGCGAGATCGTTGACGATCGTGGAGAGCTGGCCCTTGTCGGCCACCTTCTCGACCCAGGGGTAATCATCGGGAAGGGTCTCGTTGAACAGCACCTGTCCGAGCGAGGTCTCGATCAGCGCAGGTGTCCCCGGCTCCCAGCCCTCGGGAGCGGCGATGTCGTCGCTGGGTACGAAGTTGTCGACGCGGATCCGGACCACCGAGTTGAGGTGGAGCGAGCCCATGTCGAACGCCATGATCGCCTCGGCGACACTGGTGAAGACGCGGCCCTCGCCGGCACTTCCCTCACGCTTGGTGGTGAGGTGGTGCAGGCCGATGATCATGTCCTGGGACGGAAGGGTCACGGGACGGCCATCGGAGGGCTTCAAGATGTTGTTCGAGGAGAGCATCAGGATGCGTGCCTCCGCCTGGGCTTCTGGGCTCAGCGGCAGGTGCACTGCCATCTGGTCGCCGTCGAAGTCGGCATTGAACGCACCACAGACCAGCGGGTGGAGCTGAAGGGCCTTGCCTTCGACCAACTGCGGTTCGAACGCCTGGATACCGAGACGGTGCAGGGTGGGTGCACGGTTCAGCAGCACAGGGTGCTCGGTGATGATCTCTTCGAGGACGTCCCAGACCTGGGGACGGTAACGCTCCACCATGCGCTTGGCGCTCTTGATGTTCTGCGCGTGGTTGAGGTCGACCAGACGCTTCATCACGAAGGGCTTGAAGAGCTCCAGCGCCATCTGCTTGGGCAGACCACACTGGTGCAGCTTCAGCTGCGGCCCGACGACGATGACCGAACGGCCCGAGTAGTCGACGCGCTTGCCCAGGAGGTTCTGGCGGAAGCGTCCCTGCTTGCCCTTGAGCATGTCCGAGAGCGACTTCAACGGACGGTTGCCCGGCCCGGTGACGGGACGGCCGCGGCGGCCGTTGTCGAACAGGGAGTCGACGGCTTCCTGCAGCATGCGCTTCTCGTTGTTCACGATGATCTCGGGGGCACCGAGATCCAGCAGCCGCTTCAGGCGGTTGTTGCGGTTGATGACGCGGCGGTACAGATCGTTGAGGTCCGACGTCGCGAAGCGGCCGCCGTCGAGCTGGACCATCGGGCGCAGTTCCGGCGGGATGACCGGTACGGCGTCGAGCACCATGCCCAGGGGGCTGTTGGTGGTGGTCAGGAACGCGTTGACGACCTTGAGGCGCTTCAGGGCACGCGTCTTGCGCTGGCCCTTGCCGTTCTGGATGATGTCGCGGAGCATCTCGGCCTCGCCGGGCATGTCGAAGTTCTCAAGACGCTTCTTGATGGCTTCGGCACCCATGGAGCCCTCGAAGTACAGGCCGTAACGGTCGCGCAGTTCGCGGTAGAGCCCTTCGTCGCCCTCGAGGTCTGCGACCTTGAGGGTTTTGAAGCGCTCCCACACCTGGACGAGGCGCTCGATGTCGGCGTCGGCACGCTTGCGGACGTTGGCCATCTGGCGGTCGGCGGAGTCGCGGGCCTTCTTCTTCTCGGCAGCCTTCGCGCCTTCACCCTCGAGGCGGGAGAGCTCGTCCTCGAGGTCCTTGGCGATCGTGGCGATGTCGGAGTCGCGCTGGTCGATCATCTGCTTCTTCTCGAGGTCGTGCTCGGCCTGGAGGTTCGGCAGTTCGGCGTGACGGTTCTCTTCGTCCACCGAGGTGATCATGTAGGCGGCGAAGTAGATGACCTTCTCGAGGTCCTTCGGTGCAAGGTCAAGCAGGTAGCCGAGGCGTGAGGGAACACCCTTGAAGTACCAGATGTGCGTCACGGGAGCGGCGAGCTCGATGTGCCCCATGCGCTCACGGCGCACCTTCGCACGGGTGACCTCGACGCCGCAGCGCTCACAGATGATGCCCTTGAAGCGCACGCGCTTGTACTTGCCGCAGTAGCATTCCCAGTCCCGTGAAGGGCCGAAGATCTTCTCGCAGAAGAGGCCGTCCTTCTCGGGCTTGAGCGTGCGGTAGTTGATGGTTTCCGGCTTCTTGACCTCGCCGTAAGACCAGCCACGGATTTCATCCGCAGTGGCAAGGCCGATTCGCATGAGGCCGAAGGAGGATTCGCTGGACATATGGTCCCTGTTCTCTCTTTGTTCTCTAAATTCTTGAAGTCTTATGGGGTGCGGTGGGATTCCAGGCCCGCACCGGACCGGTGTTCGAGGAAGCGGCCTTTAATATTTCAAGGCCGCTCAGCGGCCGCCAGAAATTTCGTTGGCCGCGTTCGAACACCGGTTCGGTGCGGTGAAACCTAAACTTCCTCTACAGAACTCGGCTCGGCCCGTGAGAGGTCGATGCCCAGTTCTTCCGCGGCCCGGAAGACTTCTTCATCCGAGTCACGCATTTCGATCGTCGTGCCGTCGGTGGAAAGGACTTCCACGTTCAGGCAGAGCGACTGCATTTCCTTGATGAGCACCTTGAAGGACTCGGGAACACCCGGCTCGGGGATGTTCTCGCCCTTGACGATGGCCTCGTAGACCTTCACGCGTCCATGGATGTCATCGGACTTGATGGTGAGGAGTTCCTGGAGCGTGTACGCCGCGCCGTAGGCTTCGAGCGCCCACACTTCCATCTCACCGAAGCGCTGTCCGCCGAACTGTGCCTTACCACCCAGCGGCTGCTGCGTGATCATGGAGTACGGTCCGGTGGAGCGTGCGTGGATCTTGTCGTCCACCAGGTGGTGGAGCTTCAGGATGTACATGTAGCCGACCGAGATGGGGTCCGGGAACGGCTCGCCGGAGCGACCGTCGAACAGGCGCGCCTTACCGGATTCGCCGATGAGGCGGTCGCCGTCGCGGGTCACGTTGGTCGAGTTGAGCAGACCGACGATCTCGTCCTCTGTGGCGCCGTCGAACACGGGGGTCGAGACCGTGGTCGTCGTGACCTCGCGGGGCAGGTTCGGGAGGTTCTTGACCCACTCGGGATCCCCCTCGATCTTCCAGCCCTGCTTGGCGGCCCAGCCCAGGTGGATTTCGAGGACCTGGCCCACGTTCATGCGTCCAGGGACACCCAGTGGGTTGAGGACGATGTCGACAGGGGTTCCGTCTTCCATGAACGGCATGTCCTCGATCGGCAGGATCTTGGAGATAACGCCCTTGTTGCCGTGCCGGCCGGCCAGCTTGTCACCGTCGGTGATCTTGCGCTTCTGCGCAACATACACACGGACCAGCTGGTTGACGCCGGGGGGAAGCTCGTCGTCGTTGTCGCGGTCGAAGATCCGGACGCCGATGACGGTACCCGACTCGCCGTGGGGGACCTTCAGCGAGGTGTCGCGGACTTCGCGGCTCTTCTCGCCGAAGATGGCGCGGAGCAGTCGCTCCTCCGGGGTGAGCTCCGTTTCACCCTTGGGGGTGACACGGCCGACGAGGATGTCGCCTGCTTCGACCTCGGCACCGATGTGGATGATGCCGCGCTCGTCGAGCGCACCCAGCACCTCTTCGGAGACGTTCGGGATGTCGCGGGTGATCTCCTCGGCACCGAGCTTGGTGTCGCGGGCGTCGACCTCGTGCTCCTCGATGTGGATCGAGGTCAGGACATCGTCGGAGACGATGCGCTGCGAGAGGATGATCGCGTCCTCGAAGTTGTGGCCCTCCCAGGACATGAACGCCACGAGCATGTTCTTGCCCAGTGCCAGTTCACCCTGGTCGGTGGACGGGCCGTCGGCGATGATCGTGTTGTACTCGACGCGGTCGCCCTCTGCCACCAGAACGCGCTGGTTGTAGGCGTTGCCCTGGTTCGAGCGGGCGAACTTCATGATCGGGTAGTTCGTCTCGGTGCCGTCGTCGTTGAGGATCGCCACCAGATCGGCGGAGACCTCCTTGACCACTCCGGCCTTGTTGGCCGTCACGGCATCTCCGGCGTCGACCGCCGCGTTCTTCTCCATGCCGGTACCCACGAGCGGACGCTCGGAGCGCAGCAGTGGAACAGCCTGACGCTGCATGTTCGCACCCATGAGTGCGCGGTTGGCGTCGTCGTGCTCGAGGAACGGGATGAGGGCGGTCGCGACCGACACCATCTGGCGCGGGGAGACGTCCATGTACTCGACCTCGGTCGGAGCGACGAGCACAGGCTCGCCGGAACCACCACGGGTACGCACGAGGACCATGTCCTCGACGAACGTGTTGTCGGCTGCCAGCGGGGCGTTGGCCTGGGCGATCAGCCGTTCCACCTCGTCGTCGGCGGTCAGGTAGTCGATCTGCTCCGTGACGAGGCCGTCGACGACCTTGCGGTACGGGGTCTCGATGAAACCGAACGCATTGATGCGGCCATAGGACGCCAGCGAGCCGATGAGGCCGATGTTTGGGCCTTCAGGGGTTTCGATGGGGCACATGCGGCCGTAGTGCGATGGGTGGACGTCGCGGACTTCCATGCCGGCGCGGTCACGGGACAGGCCACCCGGGCCCAGCGCGGACAGGCGGCGCTTGTGCGTCAGCCCGGCGAGCGGGTTGTTCTGGTCCATGAACTGCGACAGCTGGGAGGTTCCGAAGAACTCCTTGATCGCGGCCACCACGGGTCGGATGTTGATCAGCGTCTGTGGTGTGATCGCCTCGACATCCTGCGTGGTCATGCGCTCGCGGACGACGCGCTCCATGCGGGACAGGCCGGTGCGGACCTGGTTCTCGATGAGCTCGCCGACGGCGCGGATACGACGATTGCCGAAGTGGTCGATGTCGTCGACCTCGACGCGCAGTTCGACGTCGCCGCCGTCACGCTTGCCACCGAGGGTCTTCTCACCGGCGTGCAGCGCGACGAGGAACTTGATCATCGCGACGATGTCGTCGATGTTCAGGACCGATGCATCGGAGTCCGTGAGGGCCTTGTCGATGCCCAGCTTGCGGTTGATCTTGTAACGGCCGACCTTCGCGAGGTCGTAGCGCTTCGAGTTAAAGTACAGGTTGTCGAGCAGGGTCTGGGCTGCCTCGACCGTGGGCGGCTCTCCTGGACGAAGTTTGCGGTAGATGTCGAGCAGGGCGTCCTCACGGGTTTCCGTGGCGTCCTTCTCCATCGTCGCGCGGATCGAGTCGTACTGGCCGAACTCTTCGAGGATCTGGCCTTCGGTCCAGCCGAGGGCCTTCAGGAGCACGGTGACCGACTGCTTGCGCTTGCGGTCGAGGCGGACGCCGACCTGGTCGCGCTTGTCGATCTCGAGCTCGAACCAAGCACCGCGGGAAGGGATGATCTTCGCGCTGAAGATGTCCTTGTCACTGGTCTTGTCGGCGGTGCGCTCGAAGTAGGCGCCCGGCGAACGAACCAGCTGGGAGACGACGACACGCTCGGTGCCGTTGATGACGAAGGTCCCCTTCTCGGTCATCAGGGGGAAGTCACCCATGAACACGGTCTGCTGCTTGATCTCGCCCGTGTTGTTGTTCATGAACTCGGCCTTGACGTACAGCGGAGCAGAGTAGGTCGCATCGCGATCCTTGCACTCGGCCATGGTGTACTTCGGATCAGCGAACTCCGGCTCGGAGAAGCTCAGGGACATGGTGCCCTGGAAGTCCTCGATGGGGGAGATTTCTTCGAAGATGTCAGCCAGACCGGAGGAGGTGGCTACACCCTGCAGTCCCTTTTCCAGCGCTTCCTCAACGCGGGCCTTCCAGCGCTCGTTGCCGACGAGCCAGTCGAAGCTGTCCGTCTGGAGGGCGAGAAGATTGGGAACATCAAGCGGTTCGTGAATCTTTGCGAATGAGAGCCGGGGTGCGGCGCCGTCGGCGTCGACCTGGCTGGTAGCGGTTGCATTATTAGAGGTGCTCGGGGCGACCAAGAGGGATCCTTCCACAGACCGTCAGGCTTGTCAGCGCTCCGCCCTCAGCACCGCCACCGCAGGTACGTGCGGGGATCTTAGTGCTAACCTGTGTCCAGCCGCATCGATAGAGAACCGAATGGCCCGTTAAACGACGAGAGCAGAACGAAGCCCACCGCTATATGAAGGCTGAGGTTTCGAGGGAAGACGCAAATCACTACATTACGGTACGTTTACCGCAATGTCCAATGCCGCGTCAACTCCGCCGAAAGTCAATCCCCCGAGCCGTTGGTTCCGCTCGTTCCCGGCTCCTTCAGCGGTCCGGTACTGGTATCACCCCGCAGCCGCTTGATGATCAGCTCGGCGCTGATGAGGCACATGGGAATACCGATGCCGGGAACCGTCGAACTGCCCGCGTAGTAGAGCCCTTCGACCTTCGCGCTCCGGTTCGCTCCTCGGAAGAAGGCACTCTGCTTCAGGATGTGCGCCGGGCCGAGCGAGGTTCCCCGCCACGCGTTGAGGTCCTCAGCGAAGTCCTGCGGACCATAGCTGCGGCGCACCACGATGCGCTCGGCGAGGTCCGGGATTTCAGCCCAGGCGGCAATCTGCGCGATGACCTCATCCGCCAGGTCCTCGACGCGCGCATCTCCCCCGCCCTCGAGTCCGCCCTTGCCGATGGAGACGTCGGCCGGGATGGGGACGAGGACGAACACGTTCTCGTGGCCCTCCGGCGCGACCGACCCGTCCGTTGCGCTCGGTTTGCAGACATAGAGCGACGCCGGGGAGGGGATGGACGTCTCGGCCCCGAAGATGCGCCCGAAGTTGTCCCGCCAGTCGCTGGTGAAGAGGAGGGTGTGGTGTTCGAGCTGCGGCAGCCCGCCCTTGACTCCCAGATACATCAGCAGCGCGCTGGGGCCCGGAACCCGCTTTTTCCAGTACTTCTCGGGATATGTCTGCTGCGCGGGCGGAAGCAGCGTGGTCTCGGTGTGGTGGAGATCAGCCGCGGAGACCACGACGTCGGCGTCCACAGTGTGGAGCGTCTCCGCCGTCCGGTAGGTCACGCTTCGCACCTCCGCCGATCGGCGGGACAGCTTCCTCCCGGAACCCTGCAGGGGCGCGGCATCGATCGATACGACGTCGGCTCCGGTGCGGATCTCGACGCCGGCTTCCTCGGCGACCCTCCTCATGGCCTCGATCAGGGTGGTGAAACCGCCCATGGGGTAGAGCACTCCGTCGTCGAGGTCGAGGTGGCTCATCAGGTGGTACATGCTCGGGGCTTCGAACGGGGAGCTGCCGAGGAACACTGCCGGATAACCGAGGATCTGCTGGAGCCGCGGGTCCTGGAACCTCTTCGCCACGAAACCGTGCAGCGGCTGGAGCAGCAGTCCGGCGATGCGGGGCAGCCGCGACACGACGTCCGGCCGGAGGAACGGCAGGAAGGACTGGAAGGTTGAGTACAGGAAGCGCTTCTTAGCCATCTCGTAGGCGTCCTCCGCCGAATCGAGATAGCCCGAGAGCGCCTTCCCTGCGCCGGCTTCCATCGATTCGAAGAGCTTGGTGACGGCCTCGCGCTCGGCAGGGACGTCGACGGTATCGAGGCCCTCTTCGAAGATGACCCGGTAGCCCGGATCGAGCTTGACGAGATTCAGCTGCTCATCGGCACTGGTGCCCAGGAGCCGAAAGAAGTGGTCGATCACCTCGGGCATGAGGTACCACGACGGGCCGGTGTCGAAGCGGAAGCCGTCCCGCTCCCACGATCCCGCGCGCCCACCCACCTGCTTTCGTCGCTCCAGCAGCGTGACGCTGTGGCCTTCGGCTGCCAGCAGGGCGGCCGAGGCGAGCCCCCCGATTCCACCGCCGACGACGACGACACGCCTGCCTGCCACACGCTGTCCGGTGCTGCTGTGCCGAGAAGTCATGATGCCCTTTCCTGCACGGTCGGGTCCGGGACCGCGCGTCCGGTGAGGGCCCGTGCCAGGATGCGCAGCTTGACGGGGTTGGGTACGCGGATCCGCGCGCGCAGCAGCTCCTCGGCCGGGGTACTCCGCAGCCGGACGGCGAGTTCGGTGAACAGGCCCTGCGCGAGGGCGACGGCGCGCCGGGGGGAGGCAGGCAGGCCGGGAAGGGCCGCCGCGGAGATGCGGAGGTCCTCGTCGATGTCATCGAGCAGTCGATGCTTGTCGGTTTCGTTGAAGCGCCCCGGCCGGACTCCCGGAAAGTAGCTGCGACCTAGTGTGGAGAAGTCCTCGGCCAGATCCCGAAGGAAGTTGATCTTCTGGAACGCGGCACCGAGGTGCCTCGCCCCGTCCACCAGCACACGTTGCTCCGCTGCCGGGACCGTCCGGCCGACCAGGAAGGCCCGAAGGCACATCAGTCCCACCACTTCGGCCGATCCGTAGACGTACCGGTCGAAGGATTCCTGCGTGTGCTCGCTCTGCGTGATGTCGGCGCGCATCGAGGCGAAGAACGGCCGCGTGAGGGTGGCATCGATGCCGCACTCGCGGGACGCGACGGCGAAGGCGTGGACCACGAGGTTGGTACTGTAACCGGTTCCCATCGCCCTCTCGGTCTCGGTCTCCAGCGCGTCGAGGAGCGCCCGGACCGCGGCGGGGTCCAGTCCGGCACCGGCGGCCGCGCCGTCGACGATTTCATCCGCCACCCGGACCAGCGCGTAGACGGCTTCGATGGAGCCGCGCGTCCTGCGCTCGAGCAGCCTCGAGGCGAGGCCGAAGGATGTGGAGTAGCACCGGATGACCTCGCCTGAGGTCCTCAGCGCTGCTGCGTTGTAGCGTGCAAGCGGATCCATGACGCCCATCAGCGGACCCGGTTGACGACGGCGCTGACCACTGGCTCGAGCGCCGAGCGGAGGGCCGGTGGAACACCGTCCGTCTCGAGGTGCCTGCGGGCACGCCCGGCGTAATCTTCGGCGAGCCCCACCGAGTAGTCCCTCGCGCCGGAGTCCACGAGCACCCTGCGGACGTATTCGGCGTCGGACGCGGACATCCGCGGCGACCCGATCAGTGAGGAGATGCTGTCCCACTCCGGGCGGGCAGCAACGAAGGAGAGCAGTGCCGTGCGCTTGCCCTCGCGGAGATCGCCCCAGTTCGTTTTGCCCGTGCGGGTCTCATTGCCGAACACGCCGAGGAGGTCGTCGGCGATCTGGTAGGCGATGCCCGCGTCCCGACCGAAGTCGCCCAACCTCGCAATGACGTCCTCCCCCGCTCCCGCGAGCACCGCGCCGGCCTGCAGCGGGCCCTCGAAGGAGTAGACGGAAGTTTTGAGCCGGGCCATCCGCACGATGTCCTCGAGGGGCGGAACTGTGGAACTCAGCGCCGTTTCGATATCGAGGAACTCACCTGCGGCGGAGGCGAAGACGGCTTCGTCAAGGATCTCATTGAGCCTGCGCCGAGTGCCGGCGTCGGCCTCGACCCAGTCCAGCAGCCGGTAGGCGTTGGACAGGGCTAGGTCTCCGGCGATGACGCCGGCGGAGAAGCCGATGTGCTCCGCCGTCGCCGCCGGCGCGCCGGCTGCTTCGGCAACGCTGCGGTATCGGCCGGAAACGTTCGGAATGCCGCGGCGGACGAAATCGCGGTCGATGACGTCGTCGTGCACGATCAGTGCGGTGTGAAGCAGTTCGAAGGCGGCGCCGACCACGGCGGCGTTGCCGTCGTCGAGCCCGCCCAGCATCCGGTACGCGGACATCACCATGCGTGGCCGGAACCGCTTGCCCCCGGCGGTGCACCTCTCAAGGGTCTCCCAGAGCCCGAGGTAACCGGGGCCGATCTTTGCGGCGCGCACCTTCGACTCATCGAAGAAGCGCTGAAGCACGCTCTCAACCTGCTCGAGCCCTCCGGGCTCGACCAGCAGGCTGTCCATGTCCATAGGTAAAGTAAACACGGACAGAACGCCGCTGACGAAACGAATCCCTTCGAGGAGTCCGTACGAAGCGCGGATCCGGGCTCCCGGATGCGGCAGGAAAAGTGGAAGAAGGCAGCATGGCACGGCTTGCAGGCGGTAGCGGACCGGCGACGGAGTGGGTGGTGTTGCTGGACGAGGACGGCAGCCCCACCGGCACGCAGGAGAAGGCGACGGTCCACTCCGACTCCACGCCGCTTCACCTCGCATTCTCGACCCACGTGTACAACGGGGACGGGCAGATCCTCGTCACGCGCCGGGCCCTGTCCAAGCGGGCCTGGCCCGGTGTCTGGACGAACTCCTTCTGCGGCCACCCCGGCCCGGGCGAGAGTGCGGAGGCGGCCATCGTCCGACGCGCGTTCCAGGAGCTGGGCATGACCGTCGACGGGATCACTCCCGCCCTGCCCGACTTCCGCTACCGGGCCACCGACGCGTCGGGCATTGTCGAGAACGAGGTGTGCCCGGTCTTCACTGCCGTCATCGACGGCGGCCTGGCTCCCTCACCGGACGAGGTCATGGACTGGAAGTGGGTGGAACCAGCACAGCTGGTGTCCGCCGTCAGTGCTGCGCCCTGGGCCTTCAGTCCGTGGCTGACGCTGCAGCTGCCACTCCTCTACCCCTCGATAGCCCTCCGGAAGCCGTAGTCGCCGGGAAGAATTTCGGTTAGCGGACATTAGCTGAAATGCCGGCGAGCCGCTAGCCTTGAAGAGGTCAGTTTTCGACGACGAAAGTGAGCACTGCAGCCCATGGCAACTCCAACACCCACACCACAGGACGTCGTCATCGTGGGCGGTGCCCGCACTCCGACGGGCCGCCTCAATGGCCAGCTCTCCCCCTTCACCGCCGTCGAACTCGGCGCCTTCGCAGTCACCGGTGCCCTGGCACACGCCGGCGTGGCCGCCGCCGACGTCGACGCCGTCATCCTCGGACACGTGGTGCAGGCCGGTTGCGGCCAGAATCCGGCGCGCCAGACCTCCATCAAGGCCGGAATCGGCTGGGACGTACCGACCGTGACCATCAACAAGGTGTGCCTCTCCGGCCTCACTGCCGTGATCGACGCCGCGCGGCTGATCCGCAGCGGCGAGGCGACGATCGTGGTGGCCGGGGGCCAGGAGTCGATGACGCGCGGCCCACACCTTCTTCCCGGGTCACGCCAGGGCTGGAACTACGGGAACATCCAGGCGCTCGATGCCGTGGCTAACGACGGGCTGACAGACGCCTTCGACAACGAGTCGATGGGCGCCTCCACCGAACGCGGCAACACGGCCCTCGGAATCGACCGCACCGCACAGGACAACGTCGCTGCCGTCTCCCACCAGCGCGCAGCCGCCGCAACCGAGTCAGGGGTGTTCGCCGAAGAGATCGTCCCCATCTCGGTCCCCCAGCGCAAGGGCGAGGATCTCATCCTGACCACGGATGAGGGCATCCGACCTACGACGACGACCGCCACCCTCGCCGTTCTTCGTCCGGCGTTCGACCGGGAAGGCACGATCACCGCAGGCAACTCCTCGCCCCTGTCCGACGGCGCCGCAGCGGTGATCGTGACCACGCGGGAGAAGGCCGACGAGGCAGGGCTCTCCGTGATGGCGGTGGTCGGTGCGCCCGGCCAGGTCGCCGGCCCGGACAACAGCCTGCACTCCCAGCCCTCGAACGCGATTGCGCAGGCGTTGCAGCGGGCCCAGTGGTCGACGTCGGACCTCGACTTCATCGAGATCAACGAGGCATTCGGGTCGGTCGCCTGCCAGTCACTCAAGGAGCTCGACTACCCGCTGGAGAAGTGCAACCTCCATGGCGGGGCGATCGCCCTCGGCCATCCGATCGGGGCGTCCGGTGCGCGGCTTGCCCTGCATGCCGCTTTCGAGCTCAGTAGGCGCGGCAGCGGCAAGGCCGCAGTTTCACTGTGCGGTGGTGGCGGCCAGGGCGAGGCGCTGCTGCTCTGGCTCGAGGAGTAGCCACGACGCTTCCCGGCTGACGCGTAGGATTCTGCCCAGCTTTCAGCCATCGAGCGGCGTGTCGCCATGCAACACGCCGGCTATCGGCATTCCTGCCGGCAAAAGCCGGGCAGAATGCCACGTTTCCCGCGGGG
>NZ_KI914773.1:8761-31305 GCF_000520535.1 Arthrobacter sp. H41 | reverse complement strand
GGACGCAGGAACGGCCCTGACTCCGAGGAGTCAGGGCCGTTCCTGCGTATAGGCAGTCAAGCTGCCCGAGCAGACTACTTGAGGGAGACGGTGGCGCCGGCAGCTTCGAGAGCTTCCTTTGCCTTCTCCGCAGCTTCCTTGGTTGCACCTTCGAGGACGGCCTTGGGGGCGCTGTCGACAACGTCCTTGGCTTCCTTGAGACCCAGCGAGGTCAGGGCGCGAACTTCCTTGATCACTGCGATCTTCTTGTCGCCGGCAGCTTCGAGGACTACGTCGAAGGAATCCTTCTCCTCTTCGACCTCGGCGCCTGCGCCGCCACCGGCGGGGCCGGCAACTGCAACTGCAGCAGCGGTGACATCGAAGGTCTCCTCGAACAACTTCACGAAGTCCGAGAGTTCAATGATGGACAGTTCCTTGAAAGCCTCAATGAGCTCTTCGTTGGTGAGCTTGGCCATGGCTAAGCATCCTTTCTTTGGTGGTGCACTGCACCGGAGTGTGATGGGTGAGGAGAACTACTTCTCTTCGGGTGCTGCGGCTTCCTCAGCGGGCGCCTCTGCAGGTGCAGCGACTTCCTCAGCGACAACGGGAGCACCGGCGTCTTCAGCTGGTGCAGCACTGCCCTCTTCGAGCTTGATGCGCAGGGCATCAACGGTGCGGGCAAGGGCGGCCATTGGTGCCTTCAGCACACCGGCAACCCGAGAGAGCTGGAGTTCACGCGACTCAAGGGCTGCCAGGGCAACAACCTCTGAAGCGTCGAGGGGCTTGCCCTCGAAGATTCCGGTCTTGATGACGAGCTTGGGGTTGGCTTTCGCGAAATCCGTCAGGCTCTTCGCTGCAGCGATCGCGTCGCCCTTGATGAAAGCGATTGCGGTGGGTCCGGCGAGCTGGCCTTCGAACGCGTCGATGCCGGCTTCCTTGGCCGCAATGCCTGTCAGGGTGTTCTTGACGACGGCAAACTTGGTTTCGCCACCGAGTGAACGGCGGAGATCCTTGAGTTGTGCAACTGTGAGCCCACGGTATTCGGTCAGGACAGCAGCCGTGGATTCCTTGAAATCATTCGTCAGTTCCTCCACCGCAGTTACCTTTGTTGGCGTTGCCATAACCCTCCTTCCGGGGAATATAGGCCGGCTTGTCAGCCCAATAAAAAACGCCCCGCGCAGATGCACGGGGCTACTCGACGGGAATGACGCGTACGTCCTTCGCGGAGAAAAGCTTCGTTCACCTGCGCTGGCCGTCCCTTACGGGAACATTCGGATGCGTCTCCTTACTTTTCCCGCAAGAGTGCTGTGAAGGAAAAGGTGGAGGACATCGACCGACGGTCTTTGGTGCTTCCAGCCTACGCGACGGGGCACGGACTTCCCAAATTGAGGCGCTCATGCCCGCTTATTGCAGCTTCTTCTGCCAGCCGGCAGTAGCACCTACGGGCCGGAACCCGAGCTCGATGTTGACTGCAAGCATGAAACTGTTCTCCGCGGCATTCCAGGTATACAGGCGCTTGACCTCGGGCCGCTCGTCCCGGAGCCGCTCGAGATTCGCGGCCTTCATTCGATAGCCGAGCCGGTGTCCACGGTGCCGGCGGAGAACCAGGGTGTCCTCCTGATAGGCAACATGCGGCGCATCAGCGCTTGAATGAAGCACGGTGTGCCCGACGAGCGCGCCGCTCTCCTTCTCGACGGCGGCGCAGACGAGGCTGAGTCCACCGCCGGCAGCGTGGCGGGCCTCATCGGCGCGGATCCGTTCCGCATCCCACACCTCCTCCTCGAGGAGAAAGCCGCCCAATGGTGCATCTGTACTCATGAACCGCCGTAGAACGGCATAGTGGTGGATCAGGTGGTCCGGGACGCTATCGCTCCAGAAAACCAACGAATAGCCGTCGTCCACGGCTGTCTCGCCGCCCCTCGAACCAGTCGGATCCGGCTCGGCCGACGCGCCTGATCCGGCTTGCTCGACAGACGCGCCCGGCTCGAACAGGCTGATTCGATCGACTTGCGCGAGCTCATAGCCTTCCGCCAGGGCAAGCGCCGCTGACGCACTGTCCCTCGGATATCCACCTGCGCCTCCGGTCGGGACAACCAGGGGCCCGCCCTCCGGCGTGACCGGAAGGCATACTTCGCTCCACCCCATAACGATGGTGCGGCCGAGGCTTCGCACCCGGGCTTCCGCCACCGAGGAGAGTGCCCCGGCCACGCCACGCCTGCGCTCGCCGGGATGCACGAGGATGTCCAGGTAGCACGCGGCGAGGTTGTCCGTCAGGGGAACGTCGAGCACTGCGCAGCCCACCAGCCGGCCATCGCTCCGAGCAAGGAGAACGTTGCGTTCTTCGTAATCGTTCGGCCTGTACGATTCGAGCCTGCGCCCGTGGCTGTAACAGAAATCGTCGTTGCCCCACGTGTCGCGCTGCACGGCGTTGCAGAGTTCGCTGAACCGGATGAAGGCTTCCCTCCCGCGTCCCTCGAGGCTTTCGGGAATGACCAACGGGTCGACCTGCAGCTCTGGCATCGTCATCCCACCAGCGTAGGCGTACTGATTGGGAACTGCCAACTACTAACCGGAAGCGGGCCGGTCAGCGGCAACGTTGGCCGTCAATGGCGGCAAATCCGGTGCGCCATGGCCTCTGCAACGACCGCCGATAGCCCACCAAGATCACGACGACGACGGCGCGACAGGGAGCAAAAAAGGCCCGCACCGAAAACGGTGCGGGCCTTTTTCAGGAGCTGGACCTAGACGACTGCCAGGACCTTGGTGACGTTCGGGTCGACGGGGATGCCCGGACCGAAGGTGGTGGAAACCGTGGCCTTCTGGATGTACCGACCCTTCGAAGCGGAAGGCTTCAGGCGCAGTACCTCTTCAAGCGCCGCGGCGTAGTTCTCCGCGAGCTTCTGGACGTCGAAGGACACCTTGCCGATGATGAAGTGGAGGTTGGAGTGCTTGTCCACGCGGAAGTCGATCTTTCCGCCCTTGATGTCCGTGACTGCCTTCGCGACGTCTGCTGTGACAGTCCCGGTCTTCGGGTTCGGCATCAGGTTACGTGGGCCGAGGATCTTGCCCAGGCGCCCCACCTTGCCCATGAGGTCAGGAGTTGCGACGGCGGCGTCGAAGTCGACCCAGCCGCCGGCAACCTTCTCAATCATGTCGTCCGAACCGACGAAGTCGGCTCCAGCGGCGATTGCCGCTTCGGCGCGGTCGCCCGTGGCGAACACGAGGACGCGGGCGGTCTTGCCCGTACCGTGGGGCAGGTTGACCGTGCCGCGGACCATTTGGTCGGCCTTTCGGGGGTCGACGCCGAGGCGGAACGCTACCTCGATGGTGGCGTCGAACTTCGACGGATTCGTTTCCTTCGCGAGAACTACTGCGTCGTACGGGGCGTAGTGGGTCTCCGCCTCGATCTTCGCGGCAGCTCCCCGATATGCTTTGCTGCGCTGTGCCATCTGCTTTTTCTCCTTATGCAGTCGTGGTCTGCGGACCGCGCTGGGCCCTGCCACACGCCGCCGTCCACCCGAGGAGGGATCGGCGTCGTTCTATGAATGGAATTTGAGGA
The DNA here is from genome assembly GCF_000520535.1 of Arthrobacter sp. H41. Lineage (GTDB taxonomy): Bacteria > Actinomycetota > Actinomycetes > Actinomycetales > Micrococcaceae > Arthrobacter_D. The sequence goes on along the minus strand of NZ_KI914773.1, from coordinate 27,767 downwards.
TGAGGCAGCGGCGCCGCCCCGTCCGGGTAGGGAGGTACTAGCCCTTAACCGTGATGCCCATGGAGCGGGCGGTGCCGGCGATGATCTTGGCTGCAGCCTTCACATCGTTGGCGTTGAGGTCCTCCATTTTCATGGTGGCGATTTCCTCGACCTGGGCGCTGGTCAGGTTGGCGACCTTGACCGTGTGGGGGGTACCGGAGCCCTTGGGGACGCCTGCGGCCTTCTTGATGAGCTCGGCAGCTGGCGGGGTCTTGGTGATGAAGGTGAATGAACGGTCCTCGTACACCGTGATTTCCACGGGAATGACGTTTCCGCGCTGGGATTCGGTGGCGGCGTTGTACGCCTTGCAGAATTCCATGATGTTGACACCGTGCTGGCCAAGCGCAGGACCGATGGGGGGTGCCGGGTTGGCGGCACCTGCATTGATCTGCAGCTTGATGAGGCCGGTGACCTTTTTTCTGGGGGCCATGAAAGGGTCCTTTTCTTGCATTACGTCCCCCGGGACAGGAGCGTCCCGTGGGTTTTCGGTCATCATGGCGTGATGACCAGCCGCCGCTCCCCGACTAAAGCAGGCCAGGGAGAAGCGAAGCTGTGATTCGCAGGTCCTACTGGATCTTGGTGACCTGGCTGAATGAGAGCGTTACCGGAGTCTCACGCTCGAAGATCGACACCAGCACAACAAGCTGCTGTGATTCGGGCTTGATCTCGGAGATGGTTGCGGGCAGGGTCTCGAACGGTCCTTCGTTGACCGTCACCGACTCGCCTACCTCGAAGTTGACCGTGATCGGCGTGAACTGCGGCTTGATCGGCTTGCCCGACTCGGCGTCGGTGTGAACCACCGTGTGTTCAAGCATGGAGAACACTTCCGTCAGGCTGAGCGGCACGGGGTTGTGGGCGTTGCCCACAAAACCGGTTACGCCGGGTGTGTGGCGCACAGCGCCCCACGATTCGTCGGTGAGTTCCATGCGGACCAGCACGTAGCCCGGGATACGAACACGGTTGACGATTTTCCGGGCCGTGTTCTTGATCTCCACGACCTCTTCCATGGGTACCTGGATTTCGTAGATGAAATCCTCCATGTCGAGTGTCTGGATACGGGTCTCGAGGTTCGCCTTGACCCGGTTCTCGTAGCCTGCGTAGGAGTGGATGACATACCAGTCACCGTCCTGGCGCCGAAGCTTCGCCTTGAAGGCGGCAACCGGATCTTCCGGTGCGGGAACGTCAGCCTCTGCCTCGGTTTCGCCGGCGTCAGCAGCTTCGTCAGCACCCTCACCGGCGTCAGAAACACCGTCGACGTCCGGATCGACAGCTACGTCCGGATCCACAGCAACGTCCGGATCCACAGCAACGTCCGGATCCACAGCAACGTCGGGATCCACATCCGCACCCGGATCGACAACTGCATCCGAATCTGGATCCAGATCCGCAGGAGCTTCCGCCGTCGCGTCGGCACCAGCGGCGTCGGATGCCCCGTCCGCCTCCGTTACCTGATCCTCGTTCTCCAGACCATCATCTTCAGTTGTGATCTGCCGTTCGAGTTCTTGCTCGGACACCTAGCCGCCTGCTTTCTGGAAATCTTCAGCCTTGCATTGCTTGTACTCGTTGAACCACGCCGGGACGCCGCGGAGCCGGATCAGCGTCAGCTGTCTCCGAACACCCAGACGGCGCCGGTGCCGAACAGGAAATCGAGCCCGGTCACGATGAGGATCATGATCACCACGAAGGTAAGCACGGTAATGGTGAACCTCACCAGCTCCCGGCGTGTGGGGGTGACAACCTTGCGGAGCTCCGCGATCACCTGGCGAACGAAGAGGATGATGCGCCCGAAGAACCCGCGCTTGGGGGCTTCCTTCTCGGAAGGGCTTCCCTTGGAGCTGCTCGCAGCCGTATCGGTCACCTTCAACCTCGTCAATCTGTGTGGTTTGCCAGCCGGACCATCGAAAGCGCCCCCAGCTGATTCTGTGTACTGCCGGGCAGAACCGCTGCCTGCACCGAAGCTTCGTGATCTTTTTCCTGTCGCACCGCCGCATTTCCTACTGCGTCGGCTATGCGCAGGGCAGACAGGACTCGAACCTGCAACCTGCGGTTTTGGAGACCGCTGCGCTACCAATTGCGCCACTACCCTTTGTGCTGAACCCGATCCGGTAGCTCTCTCGAGCCGCTTCCCGGGCGCTGTGCATTCCGGTGTTTGAACACCGAGGATCAAGTCTACGCATTCGCCGCGCTTCCGTCGAACCGGACACCCATGGCATGGGTCGTCGCGTGTCGCCCAGGGGCACTTTCCGTCCTCCTGGTAGGCAACCACCTAAACTGGGGGCGGCAATACCCTCTTGAAGAAACGGAACCTGATGAACGCGACCACCGACGATTCGATGCGAGACGATTCCACGCGCCAGAACCTTCCGCGCATCTCCCGCAGGATCGCGTCCATCGCGGAATCCGCCACGCTTGCCGTCGACGCGAAGGCGAAGGCGCTCAAGGCATCCGGCAGGCCGGTCATCGGGTTCGGTGTGGGTGAACCCGACTTCCCGACTCCCGACTACATCGTCCAGGCCGCCGTCGACGCCGCGCGGCAGCCCAGGTTCCACCGGTACTCCCCTGCCGGCGGGCTTCCGGACCTCAAGCAGGCCATCGCGGACAAGACGCTGCGCGACTCCGGGTACAGCGTTGACCTGGCGCAGGTCCTCGTGACCAACGGAGGGAAGCAGGCCGTGTACCAGGCGTTCGCGGGGCTGCTCGATCCCGGGGACGAGGTCCTCGTTCCCTCACCCTTCTGGACCACGTACCCCGAGGCGATCCGGCTTGCCGGTGGCGTCCCCGTCGAGGTGTTCGCCGGCCCCGAGCAGGGGTACCTCGTCACTCCGGAACAGCTCGACGCCGCGATCACCGCCCGGACCAAGGTGCTGCTGTTCGTCTCGCCGTCCAACCCCACTGGCGCCGTCTATGGACCGGACGAGGTGCGGCGGATCGGCGAATGGGCTGCGGCGCACGGCCTGTGGGTGGTCACCGATGAAATCTACGAGCATTTGACGTACGACGGCGTCCCCTTCACCTCGATCGCCACGGCCGCCCCCGCGCTGGGGGACAAAGTCGTCATCGTCAACGGGGTCGCGAAGACCTACGCCATGACGGGCTGGCGTGTCGGCTGGATGGTCGGACCGAAGGACCTCATCAAGGCGGCCACGAACCTCCAGTCCCACGCGACGTCGAACGTCGCGAACGTGTCACAGATGGCCGCGCTCGCCGCCGTCTCGGGGCCGCTGACCGCCGTCGAGGAGATGAAGGTGGCCTTCGACCGGCGGAGGCGTGCGATGGTTGGCGGCCTGAACGCGATCGACGGCGTGGAATGCCCCACACCGCACGGCGCGTTCTACGCCTACGCCGATGTGCGCGCCCTATTGGGGCGCAAGCTGGGTGGGTCCACCCCGACGACGTCGGCCGAGCTTGCCACCCTCATCCTCGAAAAGGTGGAGGTGGCGGTGGTGCCGGGCGAGGCGTTCGGGCCGAGCGGGTTCCTCCGGTTGTCGTACGCTCTCGGCGACGAGGACCTCGCCGTGGGTGTCGGCAGGCTGCAGGAATTCCTGTCCTCAGCCGGCTGAACGCGCGCTGAGGACCGGAGCGGCCGGAGCGGTCGGCCGCCCCGATCAGAGCAGGCGGCGCTCCGCAGCCCAGCGGGTGAGTTCATGGCGCGAGGAGAGCTGGAGCTTCCTCAGCACCGCGGAGACGTGGGTTTCGACGGTCTTCACGGAAATGAACAGCGCTTTCGCCACTTCCTTGTAGCTGTAGCCGCGCGCGATCAGGCGCATCACTTCCACCTCACGGGCGGACAGGCGGTCGAGTTCGGAATCGACGGCGGCAACCGCGGCAGTGCCGAAGGCATCGAGGACGAAACCGGCAAGCCGCGGGGAGAACACTGCGTCCCCCGAAGCGATCCGGTGGACGGCGTCGGTGATCTCCGCGCCCGAGATCGTCTTGGTGACGTAGCCGCGTGCCCCCGCACGGATGACGGCGACCACATCCTCCGCTGAATCCGAGACGCTGAGCGCAAGGAACCGGGTGCCGTTGCCCAGGCGCGAACAGCCGTGGATCACCTCGGCACCCCCGCCGCCTCTGCCTCCGGGGAGGTGCACGTCGAGGAGCACCACCTGAGGCCGATGCTGCTGAATCACCGAGATCGCATCCTCGACCGTCGCCGCCTCGCCCAGCACGGTGATGCTCGGCCCGAGGTCGGATTTGAGGCCCGAGCGGAAGATCGCGTGATCATCGACGACGACGACGCCGACACTCGTGCCTGCCGTGGTCTCAGGAACCCTGTCCATTGCTCTCCCCGCGGTCCTTTGCAGTATGTTCCGGCATGCCAAGCGTGACTTCGGTGCCCTCCGGTCCGCTGCGGATCGAAGCCTGGCCGCCATGGCGGGAAAGCCGTGCGTGGATGGACTCCCGAATCCCAAGGCGGTCCGGGGGCACCGCAGCCTCGTTGAACCCTCCACCGCGGTCGCGGACGAACACTTCCGAGCCACGGGGGCCGAGTTCAAGGTACACCGACACCGGAACGCGGGCGTGCTTGGCGGCATTCAGCATCGCTTCCCGTGCTGCCTGCGCGAGAGCTTCATTCCCCGGTGTCAGCGGGGCGTCCCCCACAGCCACGACGGTCACGGGATAACCGTAGGCGTCCTCCACCTCGGCTGCGAAGGCCCGGATCCGTTCCGCGAGGGTACCGGCGTGGTCCGCCTGGTCCGCGTACAGCCACTGACGAAGCTCGCGCTCCTGCGCCCGGGCCAGGCTGATGACATCCGACTCCGACGTGGCCCGGTTCTGGATCAGTGCCAGGGTCTGCAGCACCGAGTCGTGGAGGTGCGCAGCGAATTCGGCGCGCGCTGCCTCGCGCACGCGGCCGGCGCGTTCCGCCTCGAGGTCGCGCCAGAATTTGAGTCCCCACGGCGCGAAGACGAGTCCCACCCCGCCCAGGACGGCGGCAGTCGCAACCAGGGTGGCCCAGGTGAGCGACCACGGAATGGATCCCGACACCATCACCAGCACGCCGATGATCACCAGGACAAGGCCCGCCAGGAGCCGCGCGAGTCCACTCGCCCGGTGCGCGCCGGCCCGGTCCATGAGACCCGCCCGGCGAACGTCGTCGAGCTGCGCCCAGGCCAGCGCGGCCCCCGCAGCCACCACCCCCAGGGGAAGAAGCGTGCCCCACTCGACCGGAAGGCCCAACTGCTGGGCAGCGAAGGCCGCCGCGAGCAACAGCATCGCGGCGCCGAAGAGGAATTCCTTGCGGCCCGCCCGCCGGGCGGGGTGTTCGTTCATGAACCGTGCAGGCCCGTTCCTCACCTTCACCGCGGCGGCACCGTCCGTTGAGGACGGCACGAAGATCCACAGCCAGGCGTACAGGATGGCACCGGCTCCCGAGGCGAAGGTCAGCAGCACCATGGCGATCCGCACGAACCGGATCGAGAGACCAAGGTGTACTGCGAGACCCGCACACACACCTGCGATCACGCCGTCAGGCGGGCGCAGCAGAGGAGGTCTCATGGCTCAATAGAAGCACGTCCAACTGCCTTTCCTGCGCCTTCCCCGTCCTTCTCAGGGGTCCTCGCCCGAATGCCGGGGGACTCTCAGGGAGAACTCAGGGCGGGCCCCGATTCCACGGAAGGATTGCTGCTGGCAGGATCGGGATATGACCTCAGAACCCGCATCAGAAGGACAATCCCGCTACGCAGGAGCGCACGCCGCGGGCACCCCGGGCGGCGGGATGGAGCAACCTGCGCCGGCTCCGCCATCCAACGTCCCCGCGTCGAATTCATTCTTCAGCTGGTTGCGGAGCCTTGGCATAGTCCGCGCTCCTGACCGCTGGATCGGCGGCGTGGCGGGCGGTCTCGCTGCGAGGACCGGTCTCGACGTCGTCCTGGTGCGGGGACTGCTGGTGATCCTCGCCGTTTTCGGCGGGATCGGAGTGCTGCTGTACGGGCTTGCGTGGGCGCTCCTGCCTGAACCGGACGGGCGCATCCACACCGAGCAAGCCGGCCGCGGTGTGTGGACCGGCGGCATGACGGGGGCGGCCCTCCTATCCCTGATGGGTCTGTGGCGCCCCAATCTTCCGTTCTTCGGCGACAGCGGAGCAGGACCGTTCCTGTGGACGATCGCCTGGGTGGGCGGCGTGGTGTTCATCATCTACTGGGCGGTGAACCGGTCGCGTACGCAGGGCAGCCGGCCCCCCGCGTATCCGCCGAACGGCTATCCGGCAGCCGGTAACCAGGCGCCCGGCGGCTACCCGGCAGCCGGCTACCAGGCGCGCGGCGGCTACCCGGCAGCCGGGTATCAGCAGCCGGGTTTCCCCTCCCCGGAATCCCCGCTGGGATCGACGCGGACAGGCTCACCGTCCACGGATCCGCTGCACACAGGACCAATGGGCACGGGCACCACGGACACAGTTCCCGCGGACACGGGCACCATAAATACGGGCACCCTGCCCACTCGACCGATACCTCCACGACCCATGCCGATGGGTTCCTTTCCTGCGGACGCCCGGCCTTACCAACCGCTGCCTCCCCGCACACCACGACGCCCCATCCCACGGCCGTCGGGCAGCGAAACCGCCCTTCACCTCGGCGTAGCCCTCACCGTGGTCGGCGTCATCCTCGCGCTCAGCGACACCGGCGTCCTCGATCTCGGCAACAGCGCGGTGGCAATCGCGGTCGCGGCAGGAGCCGTGACCCTGGGGCTCGGCATCATTATCCTGGGCATCCTTGGCCGCACCTCGGGCTTCATGGGCCTGGCCGGTTTCCTGGCGGCCCTCGCCGCCGTCGTGCTTCCTTTGGAGCTACCGCAGGGGCGGTGGATCGCCGGGGCGTCCGGGAGCACCACGACTGCCGATATAGCGACGGCGGAGCGCGGCTATACCGCGGTTGCGGCCGAAAGCACCATCGACCTGACAGGGCTGGGAGCACTGCGGGACGACGTCGTCATCCCGGTTCACAGCCTCGCCGGCGACGTGGACATCACCGTCCCCGGCGACGTGCCGGTGGAGGTTTGGGCCCGGTTATTCCTCGGGTCGGTCCAGCTGCTCGACGGCGCGGACAACTTCATCTCGGAGGGCGTGTGGCAGCCCGGCACGCTCGAGCTCGACAACCAACCCACCGGGCCGGCCATCATCATCGAAGTCAGCGGAGCCGTCAGCGACGTCACCGTGACCACACAAGAGACAGGAACCGCGCCATGAGCACCCAGGACACCACTTCCACTCGGCGGCCCCGGGCAGGAACCATCATCTGGGGCGCAGTAATCCTCGCCGTCGGATCGCTCGTCCTCCTGAACCAGCTGACCGACATCCGGTTCGATACCGGCGTCGTCCTCATGGGCCTGCTGGTGGGCACTGGGGCCGCGCTCGTGATCGGCGGAGCACTGTCCATGGTGCGGAAGGACCCGAGCGAACCGCCGTCGTGAATGCCTCATCCACTCCCCGCTACTCCAGTTGCATACCTGCTGCCTTTCAGAAAGTCTGAGATCATGAATACCTTCTACCGCGTCCTCCGCTCATCCCCCCTCAAACGCGCGCCTGGGGGCCTTGCCGGCGGCATTGCTGCCGGTATCGCGCTCTCATTCAATTGGCCGGTGACGTATGTGCGCATCGGCATGCTGTTGAGCTTCCTGTTGCCGGTCGTCAGCCTCCCGCTCTACGGGGTCCTCTGGCTCCTGCTCCCGAAGACCGACGGCACCATCGCGCTGGAGAAGCTACTCACCTCCCGGTAGCTGTCGGCGGCCTCGTTCAACCGGGCTGGGCTGCCCGGTCGGCCAGGCTGACTCGGGGCGCTGCCCCCACCTGCGAGGATGGGAAGCGTGCCGAAAACAGCAGCTGCCCGCCCCGTCCCACGGGTCCTCATCGCCGCGTGCGTCTTCCTGTTCCTCTCAGGTTTTTTCGTGGTGAGGTTTCCCGACGTACCCGGGGCAAGCGTCGGTTCCTATGTGTTCAATGTGCTGATTGCCCTGCCGGCGTTCGTGGCGCTGTGGAGGCACCTGGGCGCGGTGCGCGCGGGACTCGCACTCGTGGCCGTCTCACTGTTCGGCTACCTGATCGAGGGTTTCGGGGTAGCGACCGGTTACCCCTACGGGAATTTTCACTATGGGGATCCACTCGGCCCGAGGGCCTTCGACCTCGTGCCCTTCCTTCTCCCCCTCTCCTACGTTCCCCTGGTGATCGGGACGGTTGCAGCCTTCGCCGGCACGGGAAGTGCTTTCCGCAGGATCATCGCCTCCGGCCTCCTTCTGGTGGTGGTTGACGGCGTGCTCGACCCGGGTGCCGTGTCGCTGGGATTCTGGGTCTGGCCGGGCGGCGGCCCCTACTACGGCGTCCCCCTGTCCAATTACGGCGGCTGGCTGATCTCGGGACTGTTGGCGTCGGCGATCCTCACCGCAGTGGGTGGCCCGCGCTTCAGCACCGCACCGATTCGCCCCGGCCTTTTGGACAGCCTCATCCTGTCCCTGAGCCTCTGGCTAGGCGTCGCTGTCTTCTCGGGTCTGGTGTTCCCTGCCGTTCTTGCCACGGCACTGATCGCCTTCCTGATGGTACGGCGGGTCCAGATTTTCCGCGCCCTGAGTCGGGACCGATAGGCAAGCTTGGGATCGGTATGCAAAGGACAGTGGCCGACTACGACCTGATTGCAGCACGGCACCGTACCAAGGCGATCCGATTCACCCGGCAAGCCCGAGAAATACCAGAAGTGCGCGGTCGAGCCGAACAAGGTCGACATCCGCGAGTCGGCCGAGGTGATTTCGCATATTCACCCGTGGGATCGTTGTGACCTTGTCGACCATGATCCGCCTTGCCTGTTGGATCCCGGTGCCGGCAGTGGGCCCTATAGGAATCCGGATCAGTGGCGCCTCGACCGGATCTGTTGTCAGCGGGCACACCGTAACCGAAGCCGTTGAGTCGAACCGATCGTCCTGGACGATGACGACGGGTCTCGGTTTACCTGTGTAAGCACCACGTGCGGCGAAGTAGATGTCGCCTCGTTTCACTCGTCGGTCTCCGCCTCGGAGTCCCAATCGACGGAGATCGCAACAAGGTCGGCCGACAACGGGAAACCAGTCCATTGGCGGGCCCCACCGCTGCGCATTCTTCGTGCCCGGCCGTCAGCCTCGACGGACACCATCGCAGTTGGGAACCCAGGGACATCAGCTGGGAACTTGGCGCACCACTCGGGCAGGCGAGCCAACAACGATCGAATCCGCCGGTACGTCCTTGGTGACTACTGACGCAGCCGCCACGACGGCATTATCACCGATCGTCACGCCCGGCAGGATCGTGGCGTTGGAGCCGATCCAGACATTGCGGCCGATCATCACCGGGGCCGGGTGCATATCCGCACGGCGGCTCGGACGAAGGTCGTGGTTGAGTGTGGCCACCACCGTGTTGTGCCCGATCAAACAGTCGTCGCCGATGACCACGCCGCCCTGGTCCTGGAATTTGCACCCGGAGTTGATGAAGATCCGCTGCCCGAGGGTGATGTTCTTCCCGAAGTCGGAGTAGAAGGGCGGGAACACAGTCACAGACTCGTCAACGGGCCTGCCGGTCAACTGAGCCAGAAGCTCCCGTACCCGCGCAGGTTCCTGATATCCGCCGTTGAGCTCTCCGGTGATGCGCAGGGCCTCCTGGCTGACCCGGTACATGACCTCATGGAGGGGTGATTCCCCTGTGATGGTCTGGCCGGCGTTCAATGCTTCAAGGAGGTCGTCGAGTTCCATGGTGTCCTTTCAGTCGGATGGTCCAAGGAGCTTGCCTGAGCTGAACTGAGCAATTCCAGCTCTTCGTGCCGGGCCAGTCCCGACCGGCGAACCCTGCTGAGGCCCCGTTGCTGCTCGTCCTCGAAAGTTCGCAGCAGGGTTTGCCGAAGGTCGCTGAGAACGCCTCCTGCTGCGTGGAACGCCGAGTTGTCTCTCTGGGCCAATGGCACCTCGGACTTGGGCAACCACAGCGGCAGCGACCGCGGTCCGGCCCAGTAGCGGACATCGTTCTCGAGGAGCCAATCATCGGGCGCGCTGATCATGTATCCATCGAATCCGGCCACGTCGGCAGCAAGGTCGAGTACTTCTGCGAGAGCATGCTCATCACCCGTGGCGTTATAGACGTCGACGAGGCCTCCCCAACGGACACCGAGGAGACCAGGGTCCAATGTTCGGCCGTCGCTGCCAATGCTTCAAGGGCTTCTGTTACAAGGGCTGGTTCGTGAGCGAGCTCGATGATATCATCCCATCGATCGCCGGCCACCGCTGTGTAGGGCTCTGCGGTCGTCCGGTCACTGTGCATGAAACGAACTCCGGCGGGTGGTTGTCCGGAGTCACCCCGCGCCTGACAGGTCACGGCATCACCAACTGCTACCAACCGTTCGGCTATCGCACGACCAAGCCAGGCAGTACCTCCAAGAACCAGAACTTTCCGCATTCGGTCAGTCAACCCAGACCCTTCATCCCAGTCAATCGGTTCACCCGAGCGAAGCCCGACCGAGCCCGGAGTCCGGAGTCCGGAGCCAGGCAGGACGCTCATCCCGGATTGCATCGAAACGGGCACTTGCCCCGCGGCGGCGCAGGCTAGACCGATCGACCGGCCAGGTGGCGCAGCAACTTCTCCGTGGAGATCATGGCCCCACCCAGCACCGCTGGAAGGCCGCCGCCCGGATGCACCGAAGCACCGACGCGCCACAGCCACGGCCGCATCGGATTGCTGTGGGCCGGAGCGTGGAACGGCCCGCTCATCCATGACGGATGGACCGCCCCGTACAGTGCACCACCGGCTGCTCCCGCTTCACTGAAGTAGCCCGGATCGAGGATCTCGAAGCTCGAGAAATAGTTCGCGAGCGGCTCCGGCAGTCCCAGCACCTGCGTCACCCTGGCCAGTTCACGCACCACGAAGGGATCCTCGAGTGAGTAGGTCCGCCCGTTCGGCGGCGCGGTCAACAGCAGCGCCAAGGTCCCGGAACTGTTCGGGTACACCTGGCCGGCCGGGTAATAGTTGGCGAAGACCATGGTCTGCTGAGGTTCACGGCTCGCCTCGAGGCTTGAGTAGAGTTCCTGCGGCTCGTCGGGCAGCAGGATGCCGTGGCGGGGCGTCCCGGCCGGAAGCTCCCGCTTCAGCACCGCATACACGCCGATCGCGGAACACGTGAGCTTCCGCGGTGTGCGCGGCGAACGTCCGCTGAGCAAAGCGCCGAGCCGGTCCGCGTCAAGGCCGCTGACGACGACGTCGGCCGGGTAGGTGCCGAGCGCCGTCGTGACGGTGCGTGCGCGGATCCGGGTGACCGGCTCTCCAGTGCGGATCTCCACGCCGGCGGCGACCGCGAGCCGCTGCAGCGCCTCCACCAGCTCATAAATGCCGCCCCTGGGCACCCACACACCGTCCTGCGCCATGACCGCGGGCATGCTCGCGTAGAGCGCCGGCGTCCGGGTGGGATTCACACCCGCATTCAGCGTATGGATGGCGATCACTTCCCGCAGACCCTCCGGCAGCCACGAGAGGCTGTCCAGATAGCTCCTCGTGGTCAGTCGGGGGCCGTACAGCCCCACGAGTCTCGCCAGCGCCGGCCGGGACGCGCTGTCCAGCGGGCCGGTGGTCAGCAGCCGGGCGACGTCGCCGCCGAGCCCGCCGTGCAGGGCAGCGAAGCGTTCCCAGGCCGCATGCCAGGGATGGCCGGGCGGAACAGGCAGGACGCATTCCTGGCCGCGGTAGTAGTAGGTGCCCACTTCCTCGAGCCGCTCGAGGTCGAGACCGGCAATGTGCCTCGCGTCGAAGCACGGGTCCGGCCGTGAAACATCGAGACGGCACAGCAACTCATCCCACACGGCAGGAAAGGTGAAGAGCGAGGGCCCGGTATCCATCCGCTGGCCCTCGCGCTCGATGCGCCGGCTCTTGCCGCCAGGATGGTCCTCCGCCTCGATGACGGTGACGGAATGGCCGGCAGCGCCGAGCAGCGCGGCAGCCGCCAGACCGCCGATGCCCGCACCGGCCACCACCACCCGGCTCATGGGTACAGTCCGAGGGTCAGCGCAATGACGAGTTGCATGCCGGCGACAGTTCCTGCCACGTAGGGGAACGCGATCGAGTACCGGTACAGGCGGTGTCCGGTCCCGGGCGACGGCGAGCGCAGCAGCGACACGAGCAGCCAGCCGGCGATCAACGCGTTCACGACGGCGACGGGCAGGTTCACCAGGGCGAAGCAGATTGTGGAAAGAAGCCACCACGCCCCGCTCCAGGCGACGACACCGCGGGCACCCAGGCGCACCGCCGTCGTCGTAATTCCCGCTTCCCTGTCCTCGTCGATGTCCTGCACGGCGTCGAAGGTGTGTTTCGCAGCGCTCCACGCCATGAGACCCAGGGCCGCCGGCCAGACGGGCCCGGCGCCCAGCGCATACGGCAGGAAGACCAGGGGAAACGCGTAGGCGGCGTTGCTGATCGAGTCGAGGTAGGCGCGGGCCTTGAAGCGGAGCGGCGGCGCCGAGTAGAAGACGAAGACCAGCACGTACAGGGCGATCCACAGCAGTGCCGCTGCGGGAAGGGTGGCCACGAAGTAGGCGAGGAACGGCAGGTTCGTGGCCAGGACCCAGAACCAGATGGAGCGTACTTCGGCCGACCGGATGCGCGCCCCTTCGAGGGAGCCCTTGCGGGGATTGAGCGCGTCGGTATCCTGGTCGAAGATGTCGTTCACGCCGTAGATGAGCAGATTGAACGGCAGCGTCAGCCACACCAGCAGGCCTGCCGCTTCCGCCTCCCAGATGCTGCCGGTCAGCCACATCCCCACAACACCGGTTCCCAGGGTGTTGATCCAGAGAACCGGTCGGGAGATATGGACCATCCGGCGGGCTGCGGCCACTGGTCCTGCCTGGAGCACGGCGGTGTTCCTCCTGGGAAGTCGAGCCTGGCGCGTGGAAAGAGACGCTGGTAACGCAACACTACGTGCAGCCCCGGGAGGCCGAAGCCAAACCGGCCGGGCGAAGGGATGTGTCTAGAATCATAGTTGGGCCCGATGACGCGCTCAGCGCTTATCCGTCCCCCAACGCTGAAGGAACGTATCCCCCATGAAAATCGGAATTCTCACCAGCGGAGGCGACTGCCCCGGCTTGAACGCAGTGATCCGCGGTGCGGTGCTCAAGGGCATCAAGACGCACGATCAGGAGTTCGTGGGATTCCGTGACGGCTGGCGGGGCGTTGTGGAGGGCAACATCATCGACCTCCCGCGCCACGCCGTCCGAGGCATCTCCAAGCAGGGCGGTACGATCCTCGGGACATCACGCACCAACCCGTTCGACGGCAACGGCGGGCCCGAAGCGATCAAGGACACCCTGGCCCGGCTGGGCATCGACGCGATGATCGCGATCGGCGGCGAGGGAACCCTGGCTGCCGCCAAACGCCTCACTGACGCCGGATTGAAGATCGTCGGCGTTCCGAAGACCGTGGACAACGATCTCGACGCCACCGACTACACCTTCGGATTCGACACCGCGGTGCAGATCGCCACCGAAGCGATCGACCGGCTCCGCACCACTGGCGAATCCCACAGCCGATGCATGATCGCCGAAGTCATGGGCCGCCATGTCGGCTGGATCGCGCTCCATGCCGGAATGGCGTCCGGTGCCCACGCCATCCTGATCCCGGAACAGCAGACCAGCATCGAACAGATCACCACCTGGGTGTCCGAGGCCAATGCCCGCGGACGCGCCCCGCTGGTGGTCGTGGCGGAGGGATTCGTTCCCCTGCATCTGGAGCAGGCCCACTCCGAGCGCGGCCTCGACACCTTCGGCAGGCCGCGCCTGGGCGGAATCGCGGACCAGCTTGCACCGGAGCTCGAGGCCCGCACCGGCATCGAGACCCGGGCCACCATCCTGGGGCACATCCAGCGCGGCGGGGTTCCGACGTCGTTCGACCGTGTGCTTGCCACGCGCCTGGGCATGGCCGCCGTGGACTCGGTCAAGGACGAATTGTGGGGCACGATGGTCTCCCTCAACGGCACCGAGATTGCGCACGTGGGCTTCGAGGCAGCACTGGGGAACCTGAAGTGCGTGCCGCAGCACCGGTACGACGAAGCCGCAATCCTCTTCGGCTAGGAGCAGCAGTGGAGCTTGACCCTGGGACTGTGGCGATCATCCAGCTCGCGTGGTCGAGGGTGCTCGGATTCGAGGACATGGCGTTCGCCGATGCCGCGGCAGGGCGGCTGTACCGTGCGGACAATGATGCACCGGCGCTGACGTTCGTGACGCTGTTCGGCACCGAAGCCCTGGTTGGACCCGACTGGGCGGTGGCGGCCGCGCAGGACCTGCCCGGCACGGTCCTGCGGCAGCACTCGACCCTCCTCACGATGAGCCGGGCGCATGGCGGGCGGGGATTGGGCGAGGCTCAGCTGTACTTCTGCGATGCACTGCCCGCACTTGACCCCGATCCGTCGGCGGCGGTGTCCAGCGAGGGCGTGTTCGTCTCTCGGCTGGAACGCCTGTGCCCGCCGGACGACTCCGCCGAGGCCGGGCTGTCCTCCGCCGAGCATCCCTTCGTGCTCGTGGACGACTCGGGCGACGGCGACCCTGCGCCCCTGGCGGGAGCCGGCTACGACGTCTGGAGCGGGATCCTTGCCCATCTGGGCGTCCTGACTCCCCCGGAGAACCGTCGGCGCGGATTCGCCCAGCGCATCGTGGCAGTGGCCGTGGAGGAGGCCATGGCGTCAGGGCTCATCCCGCAGTGGCGCGTGAGGACCGACAACACCGCATCCCAGCGGACAGCCCGGCGGGCGGGTTTTCGATTCGCCGGGACGCAGACCTCGGTGATCCTCGGCGCGTAGCTCGGCACCGGTCGACCAGGACCGGTTCAGCCGAACAGCTGCTCGAGCTCTGTCCTTCCGAACATTCCCGCAGCTGCGCGTGCCGTCGGCGTTCCGGCGTCGGGATCCGCACCTGCCGCGTGCAGAATGCGCGCGACATCTGCGTGCCCCTTGAAGACGGCACCGGCAAGCGGGGTCTGGCCGCGGTCGTTCTCCCGGTTGACATCGGCTCCGCGGTGGACGAGGTCCCTCACCAGGGCCGGGTGGCCGTTGTAGGAGGCCAGCATGAGCAGCGTATCCCCGGCGGAATTCGTCAGTTCGGGCGGCACGCCGGCGTCGAGGTAACGCGTCAGCGTTCCGGCGTCGCCCTGCCGTGCGGCGTCGAACAGTACGGAGGCGAGGGCAAACGCCGCCTCCGCGCCGGGCTCGTCGGCAGTCACCGCGGGCTCCGGAGAAAACCGGTGGCGCGACCCACCACCTGCCCGGCGTCGGGCGCAACGATGACCTCCTGCGCCGCCGCGTACAACTCATCATTGTCCTGCACCACCAGGGTCGCCGCAGGATCCACCGACCGCTTGATGACGGCGAGGGCGATGGGCCCCATTTCCCAGTGGTGCGCCACCGACGTCGCACGGCCAACGGTCCGGCCGTCGAGTACGACGGCGCTTCCCTCCTTCGGGAGCGTGTGCTGGCTGCCATCGAGGTGGAGGAACACGAGCCGCCGGGGCGGATGCCCCAGATTGTGGACCCGGGCGACGGTTTCCTGGCCCCGATAGCAGCCCTTGGCCAGGTGGACTGCGGTCCGGAGCAGGTCAAGCTCGTGCGGGATCGCCTTATCGTCCGTCTCGAACCCTATCCGCGGGCGCCATGCAGCCACCCGGAGCGCCTCGGACGCCATGGTGCCGGCCGGCTGGTGATCGACAAGTGAGGTGACCACCGCGTGCAGGGAGCCCTGCGGAACGAGGTATTCGGACCAGGGACGCTCCCGTCCGGGGTGCGCATCTTCCTGCACCGCCGAATAGGGGAACCCGCCACTGGTGACGTCGGGCCAGGGGTCCACCCAGACGGCGTGGTCAGCCAGTCCGGCGACGGGCCCCACCGCTCCGACCACTGCCCAGTCGGCCGAGACATCGGCAATCTCGACACGCAGCATGAACTTCATCCGCTGGAGCCATTCGGCCAGCCCCTGCGCTTCGGATCCCTCGACGATCAGCCAGGTGGTGGCGCCGTCGTCGAGCAGCCGTGCGCCATACTCGATGCGTCCCTGCACGGTGAGCAGCAGGGTCTCGGTGCTGTGCCCGGGTGCAAGGCCCAGCAGGAGCTGGGAGGTGAGGGAATTGAGCCAGCTGAGGCGGTCCGGTCCGGTGACGGTGACGACGCCGCGGTGGGACAGATCCACCACCGCCGTGCCCTGCGCGAGGTTCCGCTGCTCACGGAACGGGTCACCGTAGTGGGCCGCGACGCCGGCATCGGGGCCGCCGCCTTCAACGGCACCGGGCAGTTCGAGCAGGGGGCTGGTGTACGTCATCCGGATCAGGACAGCTTCTTGAGGATGGCTGAAGCGTGGGCTTCGAGCGCCTTGCCGTTGGCCGCGACGTCCCAGCGCCAGTAGAGGTCGCCCTCCACCAGCCCGAAGAGCCGCATGGCAGCGGTATATTCCTTGGAGTTCTGGCCGCGCATCACGAGGTCGGTCGACAACTGGATCTGTGGCCCCTTGATGCTGCCGTAGTACAGCTCGGCGATTCCGCCAGGGTGGACGATGGTGGCGGTGATGTCGAACCCGCCCGCCGCGTTGCGGAACTGCTCCACCTCGTCCGCCGTCTTGAGGGCCGGGACGATGTCGGCGGGCGACAGGCCCGGTCCGACGTCGGCGTCGTTCAGCCTGCGGTCGAGCGCCCAGAAACCGGTCTCGACCGAGAGGGGGCGCAGCCGGGCGCCGTGCTCGTCGACGAGCCAGCTCTCGGCCGTGTACTGGAGGTAGGGAAGGCCGTGCTGGGTGAAGGACACCTGCTGGACGAAACGCTCGGATTCGGCAGTGCCTTCACCGAGCATTCCTCTTCCTTCCCAGGTGCCCAGAAGCCACGAGAGGGGAACAAGCTCGGGAGTCAGGTCGGTGGGTAGCTCGATCGACATGGGTCTGGCTGGTCCTACCGGCTACTTCTGGCCTTTGTACAGGCGCGTGACGACGAGCGCGGCGAACCCGGCCATGCCGAGGCCCGCCACGACCAGCAGGGCGATGAAGAAGATTTCGAGTGCAAGGATCGACATGCCTTCATCCTATCCCGCGCTCGGGGCCAGGAAGACACCGGTTCTGTTGCCCAGGGGAACTCAGGCGAACTCAGGCAAACTCAGTCGAACTCGGGCGAAGAGATGCTCAGGCGAAGAGGAGTTTGTCGAGGAAGTAGACGATGGCACCCACCGAGAGGACCGGCGTGAGCCCCACCGAGAGCGCGGCCAGTGCATTCAACGGTGCATCACGCACCACCAGCAGGCGCCGGACACTCACGATCACGGCGCCGCATACTGCGCCCAGCACGGCCGCAGGCACTGCCGGCACACTGGTGAAGAGCAGTGCGCCCAACGGTCCGGCCAGGGCGGCGAGGACCAGGCCCAGCGGTGCAGTGAGCCGATCGGGCCAGGGCAGCAGCGAGACGGCGAGCGCCGCCAGGATACTGATCCCGGTGACGAGCATCATTCCGGAGTTGGTCGAATTGACGGTCAGGCGGTCAGCTGCAGCCCAGCCCGAGCCGAGGGCGATGGCGAAGACACCGGAGCTGGCACCGAAAGTGGATTCGAGGCGGAGACTCTGCCCTGTTCCGCGGATGAGCTGGATCAGAAAGACGGCGCCCACGCCGAGCGCTACCGCCGCCGGGAACCAGACCATGTAGTTCGGACCTGCCGAAGTCGCGGCCGCAGTGACGGCAAGCACGGCACTCACACTGATTACGGCGGACTGGCTCTTCCTGGCGGGGACTCCCAGGACGTGCGGCCAGCCGATGGCGGCGGCCACGCAGAGCAGTCCGGCAAGGACCGCCACCGAGACTGCCGAGACGTAGGAAGCGCCGACCAGCCCGATGACTGCAAGCCCAGCCGCACCAGCCGCCAAGGCCGCACTCCGCATCTCCACCCTGCAATACTGCCCTATTGCGGGAACCCCTGGGAAACCTGGTGGCGCACTCCCCCGGGCCGGAGGGCTGCCGCTACCCCGGGAATGTGGGTGGGCTACGGGTATACTTGGGCAAATTCTTATCGGGGCGTTCCCTGGCTCCCCCGAGGAATTCATCGCCCGATGATGCGCGTTTTTCCGACAAGTGGAGGATTCATGCCGCACATCCTGATGTTGACCAATACCACCGGATCCTCGGTGGACATCCTGCCGGCCCTTGAGCTCCTCAACCACAAGGTCCACGTCCTTGCGGCAGAGCCGACGGCACTCCTCGACGCGGCGCCCTGCGACGTCGTGATGGTGGACGCACGCCGCGACCTCGTCGGCGCGCGCTCACTGACCCAGCTCCTCAAGGCGACCGGCCTCAGTGCACCGCTGCTGCTCGTCCTCACGGAGGGCGGGATGGCAGCCGTCGCAGCCAACTGGCTCGCGGACGACGTCGTCCTCGACTCGGCGGGACCCGCAGAGGGGCAAGGACCGCCACCGAGACTGCCGAGACGTAGGAAGCGCCGACCAGCCCGATGACTGCAAGCCCAGCCGCACCAGCCGCCAAGGCCGCACTCCGCATCTCCACCCTGCAATACTGCCCTATTGCGGGAACCCCTGGGAAACCTGGTGGCGCACTCCCCCGGGCCGGAGGGCTGCCGCTACCCCGGGAATGTGGGTGGGCTACGGGTATACTTGGGCAAATTCTTATCGGGGCGTTCCCTGGCTCCCCCGAGGAATTCATCGCCCGATGATGCGCGTTTTTCCGACAAGTGGAGGATTCATGCCGCACATCCTGATGTTGACCAATACCACCGGATCCTCGGTGGACATCCTGCCGGCCCTTGAGCTCCTCAACCACAAGGTCCACGTCCTTGCGGCAGAGCCGACGGCACTCCTCGACGCGGCGCCCTGCGACGTCGTGATGGTGGACGCACGCCGCGACCTCGTCGGCGCGCGCTCACTGACCCAGCTCCTCAAGGCGACCGGCCTCAGTGCACCGCTGCTGCTCGTCCTCACGGAGGGCGGGATGGCAGCCGTCGCAGCCAACTGG